>JADFLJ010000248.1 GCA_022564475.1 Pseudomonadota bacterium | reverse complement strand
GATCTGGCCCTGTGATCAGAGATTCATCGACCTACTCGATTAACATTACAGCGGCAGATGCGAGTAACTTCACGGCGGTCGCGACTTACCAGCCCAGCGACAATGAGGCCAGCAAGTGCCTGACGTTCCAGATAACTGGACGCGGCGTGAAGACGTCGGCACCGTATACCGACTGCTGGACGCGTACTCGCTAATAATATGTCTGGGCTCGGGCCTTGTAGGAGCGGCTTCAGCCGCGACCAACATCGGGCCTGAAGGCCCTCCTACACGCCGCGACCGGTTTTCCCGGCGAAAAACAGGGCGTCGATAATCAGCAACGCTGCGCCGACCGATAGCGCAGAATCGGCAACGTTAAAGGACGGGAACGTCCAGGCCGGAAACACGACCTGGATAAAGTCGGTAACGTAGCCCAAACGGATTCGATCAACGAGATTCCCGACAGCACCACCGAGGACGAGCGCCAGTCCAGCCGCAAGTATGATCGGTGCCTGCCGCTCAAGACGCCACAACCAGGTGGCTATGAACGCGCTAACGCCTGTTGCCAGCACGACGAAAAACCATCGCTGCCAGCCACCCTCGTTTGCCAGAAAGCTAAATGCGGCGCCACGGTTTTGTTGATGCGTCAGATTGATGAAATCGTAGAGTGGAACTTTTCCATACAACGGAATGTATTGGATGATCGCCCACTTGCTTACCTGGTCTACGACGACGACGACTAATGCGACCGCCATCCAGACAATAAAACGACGTGTACCAAGATCAATTTTATCCAGCAATTCCATTTGTCCTGTCAGGCCGCGTGAGTGGTGAGAATCGAACGCGCATTGTCTGCATCCTCGTGCATTTGTGCAACCAAATCATCAACAACATCGTACTTCTTCTGCTTCCTGAGAAACGCGATGAAGTCCACGTGTATGTATTCTCCATAAATATCGTCGTCGAAATCGAAGAGAAACACTTCAAGCAGTGGCTTGCTGCCGTTAAAGGTCGGACGCGACCCGACACTCGCCACGCCGTCCCTGGCCCCGCCCGGCAAGCCCTGGACGCGCACAGCGAATATACCGAATACGGGACACTGACGTCGGCGCAAGTCGACATTGGCCGTCGGGAATCCCAGCGATCTGCCTAACTTTTCACCTTCGACTACTTTCCCGGACATGCGATACGGCCGTCCCAACAACGCCGTCGCCTGCTCCATTCGGCCTGCTTCACAGGCTTCGCGAATTGCAGTACTACTGACGCGAAAGCCGTCAACGATAACGCTCGGCACCTGGTTAATCGAGTAGTTGAATAATTCAGAAGTCCGTCGAAGCTGCGTTATTCCGCCCTCGCGCTTACGTGCAAAACGAAAGTCGTCGCCCACGACAAGGCTGCTCATATTCAGACTCTGAATCAGGATCCGTCGCACGAAATCCGCCGCCGATATCCCACGCATCGATTTCGAGAACCGCGGGCAATAAAAAATATCGATTCCGCAGTCTTTCAATACATCGAATTTTTCCCGAAACCGCATGAGCCTCGCGGGTGGACTGGATGCCTGGAAAAACTCCTTCGGTGTCGGCTCAAAACTCATTACGACTGCAGGAACGTTCTTCTCTCGGGCCGTGGCCAGAACCCGATCCAGCAAGTGGCGGTGTCCGAGATGCAGGCCATCGTAAGAACCGATCGTGACGACGCTGCCGTTTCTCAGTTCATCGAACGGCATATCCACGAGGTGTCTTACGAGTTGCATTTACGCGTTCAACTTCAGCTGCGAAGGGCGCAAGCCCAACACAGCAAGCACAACGACGTACACGATACCGCTCGCGACCACACTCACGCCGAGCCAGGTCACTCGCGTCAATAAATCCACACCGAGCCACCAGTCCAGCGGTCGGTGCAAGACATTGAGCATCGCCCACATAGCGACGTTCGCCAGTCCAACCTGGATGAAAAGCGTCGACCATGAACCACTGTGAATCATGACCCCGTCGCGGCGCAACCCCTGATACAGAAGGCCTGCATTAAGCAGCGCGGCCACTGACGTTGCAAGCGCGAGCCCGACGTGCGGCCCGGAGTAACCAATGCGGGTCAAGTACCACGCGGAAGAAATACTCAAAACCAGATTAACCGCCAGTGCGATGAGCGCAATACGAACGGGTGTCCTTGTATCCTCGCGTGCAAAAAATGCCGGCGCCAGAATCTTGACGAAAGAAAAACCAACCAATCCAACGGCATATGCCTGCAGCGCCATTGCCGTCATTCTCACAGATTGCTCGACAAATTCACCGCGATGAAAGAGACTCACGACGAGCGGCTCTGCCAGAACGAGCAAACCAACAGCTGCCAGCACGGCGATGAGCATCGGAAGCTTCAACGACC
>JADFLJ010000247.1 GCA_022564475.1 Pseudomonadota bacterium | reverse complement strand
TCACGCACGTCCTGCAGCTTACCCGCGACAATCGCGGATTTGTTCGTGCTGATTCGAGTCAAATGCTCATGCATGTGATCAGCGACTGCTGATCTGTCTTCCTCGGACAGGACTTGTGCCAAAGTAGGCCTAAATGCGACTGCAACGAGGGCGAGGATCAGGATCAAAGCTAGCCACAAAACGTTCTTCTCAGAACTCATCTTCCCATCCCTCGGGTAGCTCGTGCGCGACGCCCTGGTGGCATTCGATACAAGTCTCGCCTCTTTCGGTTTGCCGTTTGAGCGTGTGCTTTCTGCTGGCGCTCAACTGTTGCTTATCAAGGTCCATGTGTTGGAGCTCGTGACAGTTTCGGCACTCCTTGGAATCCGATGCCTTCATATCTGTCCAAACGCGTTTGGCCAGGTAGAGACGCCTTGCATCGAATTTTTCGGGAGTGTCAATCGTCCCCAGCGCCCAGTGCGGAATTTCATGCACCGTCGCCTGGATTTTTCGCGCCAATTTGTCAAACCACTCTTTTGGCACGTGGCAGTCGGCACAAACGGCGCGTACACCCGTGCGGTTAGAGTAATGGATTGTCTCCTGGTATTCCTTATAGACGTTGTCTTTCATGACATGGCAGGAGATACAGAAAGTCTCCGTATTGGAGTAATCCAGGGTCATGTTGAATCCCGTCCAGAAAATGATGCCAAACAGGAATAAGAGATAGCCGCCGACGGGGATGCCGAGCAAAAGGCGACTTTTGGGCCGACGCCAGCAAGACTGCCAGTAACTTTTGGGTTGCGCCGATTCAGGTTTCTTGTCAGCC
This sequence comes from Pseudomonadota bacterium, assembly GCA_022564475.1. Taxonomy (GTDB): domain Bacteria; phylum Pseudomonadota; class Gammaproteobacteria; order Steroidobacterales; family Woeseiaceae; genus UBA1847. The sequence goes on along the minus strand of JADFLJ010000247.1, from coordinate 1,562 downwards.
ATAGCTCGTTTTACCCGGGTTATCGTCGAATCAATCGAAGGAGCACAGGAATTTCGCAGAGGTGCGCAATGTTTTCATTGCTGACTACCGTAGAAATGGATGAGCGCCTCGGTCTCCTCATCAGTAAGCAGGTCGGTCTTCTCCTTCATTTTTTTGTCGAGCATATTCCGGTCGCCTGCGACATAGTCAGCAAAGACCTGCTCGAGATACGGCATCCACTGCCCGGCGAGAATGCTTGCGTCGTCATCTGCATAACTGCCGCCATCGGAATGGCATTTCTTACAGAGCCTCCTGTGCACCTTGGCTCCAACCGCGACTTTGGCGGCGTCGAAATCCTGCACGATGGCAACGAATTCCTTGCTGCCATAAAACTCTGCAATCTCAGCTATCTCTTCTTCGCTCAGGTCCTTGGCGACAACACACATATCGGTCGCGGGCCGTTCGAGATCTCCCGATCGATATTTTGACTCGCGACATATACGGGCTTCGTCGCGGTATTCGAGCATGTACTCCTCGATGATAAACGGCGAAATGCCGGCGATGCTGGGTATGTCACTCTCGGTACTTACGCCATCCGCACCATGGCATTCATCACATTGATCCGCGATTTCCGCTACCTCCGCGCCAGCAATCGGGCAAAGCAAAATAGCGCCGCAAATAAGGATTCCGAAATGCTTCCACCGATATTCACCAGGTAACCGCACTTTGTATCCTCCCATGGCAGACAGAAGACAACTGTCATCTATTTTTACTACTGTGATTATCTGTTTACCGGCCAGACACAGTACATACGTAAAAACACCGAAAACCCTAGTACTAGTACTATTGTCAGCGCGCCGGTGCCACGAGTATACTTTAGTCGGCAAAAAAGAGGCGAAATTACTATGGAGACTTGGCCGGCACATTTATTCAATTGGCTGAGTCGATTCTCATCGACAAATATCCTGCGGCGCCCTGCTAGCGCAATGCATTGGGTCTGCGGGCAACCATGCGTCAGGGTGAACAATCATGGCAGGCAACGAGAGATCCTGGGCCAGTATTGCTGCGCTCACTATATGTAGTATTTTTTTGGCCGCATGTGACGGCAGCACCGGATCAGCAGGCGCGGCGGGTGCGACAGGAACCGCAGGACCACCGGGCCCGCCTGGGCCGCCAGGAACTTCCGGTGGCGGCATACCAGTGACATCAGCTGAGAAGATCAATGTAGAGATCAGCGGTGTTTCCGTACCTGCCGGTGGTGGGGCGCCAACGGTCACGCTGTTATTGACAAACGATCTTGGCCAAGGCCTTGTAGGACTACCGGCTGGCAATATTCGCTTCGTCATCGCGCAATTGACGCCGGGAACCAACGGCGGATCGAGCGAATGGCAATCCTATGTCACGCGCAGCAGCGCCGGCATACCGAATGCGCAGGCAACGACGGAAACTGCGACGGCTGGAACCTATATAGATAACGACGACGGTACCTACGAGTACACATTCGCCAATTCGCTGACCGCGTATCCGGGCGGCCCCGTTTTCGATCCCTCAAAAACGCATCGAGTCGGTATCGAAATACGAAC
>JADFLJ010000246.1 GCA_022564475.1 Pseudomonadota bacterium | reverse complement strand
GACGGCCGATCGTGAACAGTTGCCTGACAATCGGGCTCATGGTTGGTATTTCCGTCAATGACACGACGCACGGAACAGCAGTCGCGAACCTCGGCTGGGATGAAGTCCGGTTTCCTGTACCTGTTTATCCGGGCGATACGCTGCGCATCGAAACCGAGGTGCTCGAGGTGCGTGAAAGCAAGTCTCGCCCGGACAATGGCATCGTCATTTTCGCCCACCGCGCATATAACCAGGACAATACGCTGGTCGCCCACTGCAAGCGTTCGGCGCTGATGCTGAAGCAGCCAAAATGATTCGCAGTTTTCTTTTTGTTCCGGCGGACAGCGAGCGCAAGATGCGTAACGCGTTCGTATCCAGGGCGGATGCGCTAATTCTTGATCTTGAAGATTCTGTGACGGCAGAGTCACGTCCGGACGCGCGCGTCCTGGTGCGTGAAAGCGTCGAAGGTCGTGACGACACCTGGGTGCGCATTAACCCGCTGGATAGCGAAGATGCCGATCTGGATCTTGAGGCCATCATGCCCGGGGCGCCGACCGGGATTGTGTTGCCGAAGCCGCAGAGCGCGGCAGACGCCATCGATCTGGCGTTTCGCCTGGACGAGCTTGAGAAAGCCAACAAGCTGGAACCTGGCACCACCAGGATCCTGCCTATTTGCACGGAACGTCCCGACGCGATGTTTTCCCTGGGTGGCTATGCCGGTGCTACGGACCGCTTGGCCGGCTTGTCCTGGGGTGCCGAAGACCTGAGTGCTGCCGTGGGTGCAAGCGCGAACCGTGATGCGGACGGTGCCTGGTTGCCGCCCTATGAGCTGGCCCGGTCGATGTGCCTGTTCGCGGCGGCTGCCGCTGAAGTAGCGGCGTTCGATACGGTGTTTACGGATTTCCGCGATCTGGACGGCCTTGCAGTGTATGCATCGAATGCCCGGCGGGACGGATTCAGCGGCATGTTCGCAATCCACCCGGCACAGATCGACGTCATCAACGATGCGTTTCGAATTCGCGAGGAGGAAATCGAGCGAGCGCAGCGCATTGTCGATTTATTCAACGCCAATCCGGGCACCGGCGCGCTCGGGCTCGATGGCGAGATGATTGATCGGCCACACTTGATACAAGCGCAGCGAATACTTGAGCTCGCTGCCGCGATCGAAGAAAAACAAAAGGCCTGATACATGAGCGATATCTACCCGGTTGCTGCCGAAACAAAAGCGCGTGCCCTGATCGATGAGGACAGCTACAAAAAAATCTACGCACGGTCGGTGGAGGACAACGAAGCCTATTGGGCCGAGCAAGCGGCACGCATCGATTGGATAAAGCCCTTCAGTAAAGTGAAGGACGTGTCCTTTGCCAAAGATGACTTGCATATCCGCTGGTTTGAAGATGGCACGCTCAATGTTTGTTACAACTGCGTTGATCGACACCTTGAATCCAAGGCGGACGATGTTGCGATCATCTGGGAAGGCGACGACCCGGATCGCGACCTCAGCATTACTTATCGGGAATTGCACGAGCGTGTCTGTAAATTTGCGAATTCTCTAAAAGCGCTGGGCGCCAGGCGGGGCGACCGCATAACGATTTATATGCCCATGATTCCCGAGGCGGCAGTCGCGATGCTTGCGTGCGCGCGCATTGGAGCTGTGCATTCTGTGGTGTTCGGCGGCTTCTCCCCGGAAGCGCTGGCCGGGCGCATTCGCGATTGCGAATCGAATATCGTCATCACGGCCGACGAGGGAAGGCGTGGCGGTAAAAAAATTCCATTGAAGGCCAATGTCGATGCAGCCGCCGAGCACGCAGACGTAACCACGCTCGAAAAAATACTGGTTGTGAAAAACACGGGCGCGGATATCCACTGGGTTGCAGGACGTGACGCGTGGCTGCATGAGTTAGAAGCCAGTGTCGATGCCGATTGCCCCTGCGAGGAAATGGGCGCCGAAGATCCCTTGTTCATTCTGTATACGTCGGGCTCGACGGGCAAGCCGAAAGGGGTCTTGCATACGACGGGCGGTTATCTCGTATACGCAGCGCTGACGCATGAAATCGTATTCGACTATCACCCGGGCGATGTCTACTGGTGTACGGCAGACGTCGGCTGGGTGACGGGACACAGCTACATCGTGTATGGCCCGCTCGCGAACGGTGCGATTACATTGATGTTTGAGGGTGTGCCCAATTACCCGACGTCGTCGCGTTTCTGGGAGGTGTGCGACAAGCACAATGTAAATATTTGCTACACGGCGCCAACAGTTATTCGGGCGTTGATGCGCGAAGGCAACGAGCCTGTTGAGCGCACGTCCCGCAAGAGCCTGCGTCTGTTGGGTTCGGTCGGCGAGCCAATCAATCCTGAGGCATGGGAGTGGTATTACCACGTCGTCGGCGATGGTCGC
>JADFLJ010000245.1 GCA_022564475.1 Pseudomonadota bacterium | reverse complement strand
AATGCCGAATTCGTTTTCGAGATAACCGATCACGATCAGGTTCGTCGGTGTGCCAACCGGCGTTGCGAGACCGCCGATCGAGGCGCCATAGGCGAGGCCCAGCAATACCGCGATCATAAACGGAGCGCCACGCGCCGACGGCCCAAGGATGGCATACACGACCGATACAGCGATCGGCGCCAGCATGATGGTCGTGGCGCTGTTCGAGATCCACATCGACAACACGGCCGCGGCGATCATGAAGCCGCCGACAATTCCCGCCTGGCTGCTACCGGCCCTGCTGACGATGTTCAGTGCGATTCTTGAATGCAAATTCCAGCGTTGCACCGATGTCGCGATGATGAAACCGCCCAGCAGCATCATTACAATGGGACTCGAATAGGGGCCGGCGGCTGCGGCTATGGTCGAGACACCCGTCATCGGCAGGATGACAAGCGGCAATAAAGCCGTGACAGGAATGGGCACGGCTTCCGTTACCCACCAAATCGCCATTAGAAAAACCATTGAAGCAACGATCCATGCATTTGGATCGAGGCCATCGGGTGCGGGCATTAGCTGCAATACAATCGCTACGAGCGGGCCCAGCCACAGACCAATTTTTCTGCTTGTCATGAAGTGTGTTATCCCACCCTTAAAACAATCACGCCCCCTCGAAAGGGGCGCCTAAGCAAGGTACAGTTTTCCCAGTCAAAAATCCTGAGAAGATTTTCGCTTGCAAGGCGAATCCTGGCAGAAAACCGGGTCACGGTCCGCGAGCAGTTCTGCTCAATAGCCGTTCATTGTTAAGACGCGCTGTTAGACTGGGTACATGTATTTCATCTTTTTCGGTGCGCTCCTCGGCGCGATTTTCGGCGGCGTTGTCGGGCTCTTCATCGGTGCAAGCCTTGGCTACGTAGCGAGTCGGGCGCTTCGGCATAGCATCCTGGGCGAACTGAAAGTTGCCCATTCACAAATGATCGACTCCACCATGGAGGTCATGGGGGCACTGTGCAAAGCGGATTCCGTCGTCACTCGCGATGAGCTTGACGTGGTGGAAAAAATCTTCAACATGCTGAAGCTCAGTAGCGAGCAGAGAGATGCCGCCAAGGCGGCGTTCAATCGCGGCAAGCAGCGGACCTTTGACCTGGATGCGGCCGTCGACCGGTTTGCCCGGTTCAGCCACGGGCGCGCCCCGCTGTTGCAACTCTTTCTGCAGCTGCAGTGCATGGCCGTGGCGGCAGACGGCAAGGTGCATCCGGCCGAGCACGAGATGCTCGTACGCGTCGCACGCAGACTGGGGCTGCAGGAACAGGACGTCGCACAGCTTGAAGCACTGTTGCACGCGGCAACGAGCGGGCCCGCGGGTGCCGGACCGGCAAAAACGCAGCAGCACATCGACGCTGCTTACACGGCTTTGGGTTTGGCATCCGACACCGAGCCGGCTGAAATCAAGCTCGCCTACCGCCGGCTCATGAACGAATACCACCCCGACAAACTTGCAGCGAGAGGTTTGCCGGAGTCCATGCGTGCCGTCGCAGAAGAGCGTTCGCGTGAAATCAACGCAGCCTATACCCTCATCAAAGAGGCGCGGAAATTCAAGTAGGCAGGGCGACCCGTTTACCGCGGCAACTCGCAGGAGCGCTATGCTAAACTTTGGCCCTCAACCCGTAAGCGTCTGAACAATAATGAAAAAATTCATCAGAGAGCTGCGTCGGCGTGAAGTATTCAGGACCGCGGCTCTATACGTTGGCATTGGCTGGATTCTGATCGAGGCTGGCAGCGTCGTAGGGCCTATATTCGACGTTCCGGAATGGGTGCTGCGGTTCCTGGTCATGGCGGTATTGATTGGCTTTCCGGTCATGCTCGTGCTGGCCTGGGTCTACGACGTCTCGCACAAGGGCATCGTCGTGCAGGCGGATGCAACTGACACCGTTGTTATTCCCTTCGGTGGCCGCAAGGCCGACTTTTCGGTCATCGGTGTGTTGGTCGTCGCGCTGATTTTCTCTGTATACCTGAACCTTACCGCGGGTCCGGAGTTTGTCGAAGAGCTGGAGCCGGTGTCGATATTGATCGCTGACTTCGACAACCAGACGGGTGATCCGTTGTTCGACGGCGCACTGGAGCAGGCTCTGCAAATCGGCGTGGAAGGCGCGCCCTTCGTGTCGGTCTATGCACGGGGTTTGGCGAAAAAAATCGCGGCGGACATGCAGGATTCGGACACGCTGGATGCTGAGGCCGCGCAGCTCGTTGTAGATGGCGAGGAACTTGTCGTAGGCAGCGCCGTTGCCCGACGGCTCGGGCTGCACCGACGCCGGATGTGATTGTTTCGGGGAGTGCATCAACGGCGGCTACTGCGACGATCCGAACTGCTGCCTCGTGCCGGGCGACTGCGTCTGCTACTCGCCGAAC
>JADFLJ010000070.1 GCA_022564475.1 Pseudomonadota bacterium | reverse complement strand
CAGATTGTTGTCGCAGGAAGATCCGGCATTAGGTGAAGGTCTGACTGACGCGTTCGAAAGAGAGGGCATTCGGGTTCTGCCCGGCACGAGTGCATTACGAGTAGACTATGAGAACGAGACTTTTGTTGTAACGATCAACAACGAATCGCTCAGCGCAGATGCGTTGCTTGTCGCATCCGGTCGGCTGCCGAATACTACCGATCTCAATCTTTCCGCCGCTGGCGTCGAAACGACAAAAGACGGTGCCATCGTTGTTGACGATCATATGCGGACGTCGGCATCGAACATCTACGCAGTAGGTGACTGCACAACGCAGCCGCAATTCGTTTATGTTGCCGCTGCTGCGGGAACACGGGCCGCGATAAACATCACGGGCGGAGACGCCGCGCTTGATTTGTCTAACATGCCTGCTGTGATATTCACTGATCCGCAAGTCGCTACCGTCGGTCTTTCGGAGTCGGACGCGAAGCAAGCTGGCTTCAACGCCGATAGCCGCAGCTTGGAGTTGGAGAACGTGCCGCGCGCGCTCGCGAACTTCGAAACGCATGGTTTTGTCAAACTGGTAACGGACACGGATACTGGCCGCCTGATCGGTGCGCAACTGTTGGCGCCGGAGGCAGGTGAGATGATCCAGACTGCGGCATTGGCGATTCGCAACAACATGACGGTGCAGGAGCTGGCCGATCAGCTTTTTCCGTATCTCACCATGGTCGAAGGCCTGAAGCTTTGTGCGCAAACATTTTTCAAAGACGTAAAGCAGCTGTCCTGTTGCGCGGGCTAGACCGCCTTGGCTCGTCAGTAACGTAATTGAACCGCGCCGGCTTTCCCGGAGACTTCATTTCTTGAGAGTGGAGTGTTTTTGTGCTGCTTTGCGCACGTAAGTGTCCGTATGTGTTATTCCTGTGACTCTTAATCCGCTGGTCCGGGATTCAAGTCCCCGGTCTCCCGCCATTTAATTCATTGTTTTATATATTAAAATGCGGTCAGTAGCCTGATCTGCTGGTGCATACGTGTCCCCCTGACTTGCGAGCCCTGGTGGCACGGTACATAGGGTTGGCTGGCAACCATCTATTTGCTATATACCCAAAATGGGCATTAAAATGCCCGAAATGGGTAGTCTAGCTACAACCAGGGGATCAAGACCGGCACGCCGCAAGGCGGCGGCCGGCGTCGGTGTGCCGACCAGCCTCGCTGATGCGTTATTTACTACAACGCAGCAGAGGGTGTTCGCACTGTTGTTCGGTCAGCCGCACCGCAGTTTTTTCGCGACCGAATTGATCGAACTGACCGGCTCAGGCTCCGGTGCCGTGCAGCGCGAACTCAAGCGATTGGCATCCAGCGGTTTGGTTTCGGTCACCCGCATCGGTAACCAGAAACACTACCAGGCGAATCCGGATTCGCCGGTTTTCGAGGAATTGTGTGGTCTGGTGAAAAAGACTGTGGCGCTCGTCGATCCGATTCGCGAAGCACTTGTGCCGCTAGAGGATCGTATCGAGCTGGCCTTGCTATATGGTTCAGTCCCCAAAGGTACAGATACGGCTAAGAGTGACATCGACATTCTGATCGTCGCAGACGGATTAATGCTTGAGGACATTTACTCGCTTCTGGCGTCGGTGGAGGCGGATCTGGGTCGCAAGATCAGCCCCACCCTGTATACGCTTCGGGAGTTTGCCGATCGAAGGGCATCCGACGCTCCGTTTCTGGCTCGCGTCCTTTCCGGCGAGCACCTGATATTGATAGGCGACGTACATGAGTCACGAGCAACTCGATAACTTGGTGCGTATCGGCCAACTGAAGGTCGAGCCCACGGTGGGAACAGAATGCGAGGGTCTGCTGCGTTCAGGCATTCGTCGGCTCGATGATGCCGGTCGTGAAGAGCTCAGCCTGGAAAGCCGTTTCGATCTTGCCTACAACGCCGCCCATGCGCTGGCCTTGGCAGCACTGCGTTTCCGAGGCTACCGGTCTGAATCACGTTACCTGGTGTTTCAGTGCCTGCAACACACGATTGATCTGCCCAATGAACAGTGGCGCGTCCTGGATCAGGCGCACCGAAAGCGCAATCTCGCCGAGTACGAGGGTGATGTAGACGTTGACGAACAACTCGTCGTCGCATTGCTGCGCGTTGCGCGGGAGGTTTCGGAACGTGTTATTAAATTGGGGATCTCGTGATTGATCCTCCCCCACAATTCCGGACTCGGGGTTACGCTGCCTGGAATTCTCCCGGCCCCCCACCACTAGGCTTCGGTCAATCCAAGCTCCTGCGACAAGAATCGAATCGCCGCATCCGTTCGCGATTCGCCCCTGAATCCCTCTCCAATCAGCATCTCCTCGCCGTTGCGGCCAATGGCCGTCACTTTGTAAAACATGACGTGTTTGCCGCCGCCGCTCTGCGTTTGCATGCCACTACTGTGTTCGAAACGCAGGAAATCGTTGCGACGCATCTCACGTCGCCGAATCGGTATGCCGAACAGGCGCCGGACGCTGCGAATCCTTATGCCGTCCGAGGACACGTCCAGCGACTTGAAAAGCATGTAGAACGCGGCAATCGCAAGCAATAAACCGACGCCACCGAAGACGCTGCCGAAAAATCCCTGGCCTTCCTGCACGATCAGAAACCAGCCGCAGGCAGCGAACGTGGCGCCAATCAGTATTGCTGCTCCATTCGACACAATGTTTCGTCCCATGGGATAGGTCAGCGTTTTCAACAGGCCGTCGCTCGTTACTCTTACAAGCTCTCGAATGGCCTTGTCATAAACGGCGTCCTGCCCGGACTGTGAGGACGCCACCTCGAAGTCGGTAATGCCGCGTGACATCGTGGCCGTCGCGTATACGGGTATCTCGAAACTGCGATCGACATCGATGCCGGGCAAGTCCGCAGATAAACCCAGGCGCCACAGATCGTAACTGTCGCCACTGCGCCGGGCGTCCGATTCGCTCAATCCGTCCGGCACATCGAAGCGAAATACCAGTCGTGTACCCGCAGCACACAATTCAGTGTGCGCGACGACTTCATCCTGCCACTTCGCACGTTCGCGACGGCTGCGATTCTTGCCACTGCCGGATATGTAGCTGTGAATACTGGTCAGCGTTAGCAGAAATTTATTGTTCGAATCATACGGCAGGTTGGTATCGATCGTGCCACCCACGTGGCCCACATCGCCAATTTCGAACTCGAGCGAATAACGTTCGTTTGCCAGTCAGTGTTCAGCAACCAGGGCGAGGTTTGGAATTTGGGTTTGTTCGCGTCTTTTCCCCTGGGTGTTCGCCAGACCATAATCATGAGCCCGAGACCGACACCGCCAAAGACCAACAGGAAAATCGACTTAAAGCCCATCAGGCCCCAGCGAAGTCCACGATCGATGATCGCCTCGTGCGGGTTATCCGGGTTTACCCAGATGTTTATGCCTGCGTTACGTGACAACGCCGCGCTGAGTCGCCGACCTGTGTCCTGCTGGTAATCGCCGATACTGTCTGCGCCCGAACTGATGGCAACGCGATCGCTGGTGTAGGTTTGAGCATGGACGGAATAGCTATAGCTCGCGTAGGCCTCGTAAGAGTTTGAGTCGTCACCCGAATGCGTGTGATAACCGGCGCTGATTAAATCTGCCGCGGCAGGCTGCCAGTCGCGCATCTGCCATGCATCGTACACGCTATTGCCGATGGCCCAGGACATCCATACGCCGACGCCAAAAAATGGCAGCGCAAACAGTGTAATAAAGATTCGGCCTTTCACGAGACGCCAAACGCCTCCATCGCATTGCGGGCAGTCCTTAATTGTCGAGGATCGCGAGCAACGGCGCTATTGCATGTTTAACACTTTTTCAACTGCAGAAATGAGTCCGCTGTGCAGAAAATCGGCGGCAAGTCTGCCCATTGGGCAGGGCACAACAATCACCCGCGGTGTTAACATGTGCCGCTTGACCACCACCCCCGAAAGGACCACGACTATGGGCAACCTGGACGAGTTCCGCAGTACAAAGGCCATGCGCGAATGGCCGATCGTTCTACTCCGGGTATACACCGGAATTTTCTTTCTTAGTCACGGCTGGTCAAAGATCACGCGCGATGACTTCGGCGTCGCTGGTTTTCTTGGCTCCGTGTCGGAAAATACCTTTGGATTCTATCGCCCGTTCGTGGAAGCTGTGGTACTTCCCAACCAGGGCTTGTTCGCATTTCTTGTAGCCTATGGCGAACTGGCGCTGGGCATTGCATTGATTCTCGGCCTCGCCACTCGTTATGCGGCGTTTACGGGTGCGTTCCTGCTCGCGAATTTCTGGTTTGCGAAAGGCCAGGGCATCCTCGCCGGCCAGAATCACGACATCATCTGGATGGTGATTCTGATCGTGCTTGGCGGATTGCATGCTGGCCGGACGTTGAGCCTCGACCAAAAGCTGGTCAGCCGATTTAAGTTCCTGGCGTAGCTATCGCCGGCGAAATCTTCCGGTATAATGCGCCGGCTGGACGGGCGCCATCGCCCCCCGGAAGGGTCAGGCGAAAGTGGCGGAATTGGTAGACGCGCTGGCTTTAGGTGCCAGTGGGGCAACCCGTGAGAGTTCGAGTCTCTCCTTTCGCACCAGGCCCTTGTCGACGCAGAAATCAATTAAATGATTGATTAATATATGGTTTTCAAGGCCCCGGTGACCCGAAATGGTCGCCGGTGGCGTTTAGAAGGATTGAGAAAATGCAAGTCACGGTTGAATCAACGGGCAAGCTGGAGCGCAAATTGCGTGTGGAGCTACCCGTTGAGCGCATTGAAAAAGAAGTGGACAGCCGACTCAAGTCGCTAGCCAGGACGGCGAAGATCAAGGGTTTTCGCCCGGGAAAAGTTCCGGCCAGGATCGTTAAACAACGATTTGGCAAGCAGGTTCGCGAAGAGGTGCTGGCGGACTTGATGCAAAAGAGCTATTCCGATGCGGTAATGCAGGAAAACCTGAATCCGGCCGGTGCGCCGCAGATCCAGCAGCAGGACGGCGGCGACGGCGAAAGTTTTACATTTACTGCGACGCTCGAAGTCATGCCCGACGTCGAGCTAAAAGGGCTGGACAAGATTTCAATCGACCAGCCCGACGTGACGATAGGCGACAAAGACCTGGCCGCGATGATCGACAAATTACGTCAGCAGAAGGCGACCTGGTCTGCGATCGATGGTGCCAGCAAGGAGGGTGATCGTGTCGTTTGTGATTTCACGGGTACGCTCAAAGGCGAAGAACTTGAAGGTGGTCGGGGTAGCAGTGTTCCCGTCATCCTGGGTCAGGGCCAGATGCTGCCCGATTTCGAGAAAGGCCTCACGGGTGTCAAGGCCGGTGATCAGACGACGTTCAAGGTCAAGTTCCCCCGGGACTACAAGGTCGAGGATCTGCAAGGCCAGACAGTCGAGTTCGAGGTTGTCGTACACAGCGTTGAGGAGACCAGCCTGCCGCCTGTGGACGATGCATTGGCCGAGATGTTTAACGTCGAAGAGGGCGGCATCAAGCGCTTCAGGAAAGATGTGCGCGAGAATATGGAACGCGAGGCCGAGCAGAAAGTCAAAGCGCACATACGCGAGCAGATCATGGATGGCTTGATCAAAGCGAATCCGATCGATATTCCGCAGACGATGAAGCACCAGGAAATGCATGCCATGCAGCACGAAGCCATGCGCCGGCTGGGCATCGAGGATCACGACCAGGCACCGCCACTGGCAAATTTCGAGGAAACAGCGGAGAAACGCGTTCGACTTGGCCTGCTTATTCGCCAGCTCATTGTGGATCAGGGCATCAGCGTCAGCCAGCAGCAAGTCCGGGCTCATCTTGAGGAGATGTGCTCAGGCTACGAAAATCCCGACGCGATGGTTGATATGTATATGAACAACCCCAAGTTACTGGAACAGGTCGAACCGACGGTCCTCGAGCAGCTTGCAATTGACTGGCTGGCCGAGAACGGCAAGTCGAAATCGCAGCAAGTCTCGTTCACGGACTACATGGATTCGTGAGAAAATAACGGGGTCGTACCGACTTCGAATACAGGCAGGTAGCTTTATGAGCAATACGTCATTGAATCTCATCCCGATGGTCGTCGAACAGACGGCACGCGGTGAGCGGGCATATGACATCTATTCGCGGCTCCTCAAGGAGCGCGTGATTTTCGTTGTGGGGTCCGTCGAGGACCACATGGCGAATCTCGTCGTCGCGCAGCTATTGTTTCTCGAGTCTGAAAATCCGGACAAGGACATCCATATTTATATCAATTCCCCGGGTGGCGTGGTGAGCGCAGGACTCGCAATCTACGACACCATGCAATTCGTCAAATGCGATATCTCGACGATCTGCATCGGTCAGGCGGCCAGCATGGGTGCCTTGTTGCTGGTTGGCGGCACCCATGAAAAACGCTTTGCATTGCCGCATTCCAGGATCATGGTGCACCAGCCGTCGGCTGGATTTTCGGGGCAGGCGACGGATGTCAGTATTCATGCCAACGAAGTGCTGGAACTCAAAGCGGGGTTGAACGAGATTATGGCCAAGCACACGGGCAAGGATGTGAAGCAAATCGAGGCGGATCTGGAGCGTGACAACTTCATGGGCCCCGAGGCTGCCGTCGAGTACGGCATCATCGATACGGTCCTCACCGGGCGTACCGAGATGAGCGACAAGCAGACCGATTGATCCCTTATTTTTCAAGCGTTTATGATGTCGAATGTCTCAGTTTTGGACGCTCGGCTTTGCACCCCTGAAAGCCCCATGTTATATACACAATACGGTTCTAACAGACTGATTTTCAAAGCTGAGGCTAAGCTTCTATGAGCGATGACAACCACGGTAAGGGCGAAGACGGAAAACTCCTCTATTGTTCTTTTTGTGGCAAGAGCCAGCATGAAGTACGCAAGCTGATTGCGGGTCCGTCCGTTTTCATCTGCGACGAATGCGTCGAACTTTGCAACGACATTATTCGTGAAGAGCTGGAGGATGCGGGCGACCCGGGGCGCGACAAGCTGCCGAAGCCGCAGGAAATCAACGCTATCCTCGACGAGTATGTCATTGGCCAGAAACGTGCCAAGAAGGTCCTGGCGGTCGCGGTCTACAATCACTACAAGCGCCTCAACAGTCGTGAAGATCGCTCGAAGGACGACATCGAGCTCTCCAAATCAAATATCCTGCTCATCGGCCCGACAGGCTGTGGCAAGACGTTGCTGGCGGAAACACTCGCGCGGCTGCTCGATGTCCCCTTTACGATCGCCGATGCGACGACGCTGACCGAAGCCGGTTATGTCGGTGAGGACGTCGAAAATATTATTCAGAAGTTGCTGCAAAAGTGCGACTACGATGTCGAAAAGGCACAGACCGGCATTGTCTATATCGATGAGATCGACAAGATTTCGCGAAAATCCGATAACCCCTCGATTACACGCGACGTGTCGGGCGAGGGCGTGCAACAGGCGCTCCTGAAATTGATCGAAGGCACGATCGCCTCGGTACCGCCGCAGGGCGGCCGCAAGCATCCACAGCAGGAGTTTCTGCAAGTTGATACGAGCAACATCCTGTTCATCTGTGGCGGCGCTTTTGCAGGTCTCGACAAGATCATCCTGAATCGCTCGTCCAAGAGCGGCATTGGTTTCGTTGCTGATGTGAAGTCGCGCGATGATCAACAAAGCATCGGCGAGTTGCTCAATGATGTTGAGCCGGAGGATCTGATTCTTTACGGCCTGATTCCTGAGTTTGTTGGCCGTTTACCGGTTGTCGCCACGTTGGAAGAGCTTGATGAGGACTCCCTTATCAAGATTCTGATCGAGCCCAAGAACGCGCTGATCAAGCAGTATCACAAACTGTTTGATATGGAAGGCGTCGAACTCGTATTTCGTGAACCGGCGCTGCGCGCTATCGCGCAGAAGGCCATGGAGCGCAAGACCGGTGCTCGCGGTCTGCGCACGATTCTTGAGAACGTGCTGCTCGATACAATGTACGATCTGCCATCAGCCGCCAACGCCAGGAAGGTGGTTGTTGATGAAGCTGTGGTCATGGGCGATAACCCGCCGTATGTTGTTTACGAGTCGGACGAGTCGGACGAGTCGCCGACCGTCAATATCGAAAAGCAGCAGCAACAGAGGCTGACAGGTTCCAACAAATGAACAGCCCCGACGAAGAATTAAAAACCGCGAGTTACGATGACTCGGGCATTCCCGTATTGCCGCTGCGCGATGTGGTCGTCTACCCGCACATGGTCATTCCGCTGTTCGTCGGGCGCGAAAAATCGATCGTGGCGCTCGAACTCGCAATGAACGCGGACAAGCGTATCTTATTGATTGCACAAAGAAAATCGGACCTCGACGACCCGCAGCCCGAAGATCTGTACGAGGTCGGTACACTCGCAACAATCCTGCAACTCCTGAAACTTCCGGACAACACTGTGAAGGTGCTGGTCGAAGGTGGTGAGCGCGCGCTGGTCGATCAGCTGACCGTTACTGATCATTTTCAGGCGGCGTTTACGGTGCTTGACGAGCAGGATCGTAACGACGACCGTGATATCGAAGTGCTGGTTCGCACCATCATTTCCCGCTTCGAGCATTACGTAAAACTGAACAAGAAAGTGCCGCCCGAGATCATGACCTCGCTGTCGGGCATCGATGAGCCGGGCCGCCTCGCCGATACGGTTGCCGCACACATGGCACTGAGGCTGTCGGAGAAGCAGCGCATCCTTGAAATCCAGGACGTGAAAACACGCCTGGAGCAGATTCTCGGCATCATCGAAGGTGAGATTGATGCCCTGCAGATCGAGAAGCGTATTCGCGGTCGCGTCAAACAGCAGATGGAAAAGAGTCAGCGCGAGTATTACCTCAATGAGCAAATGAAGGCCATTCAGAAAGAACTTGGCGAGATGGAAGATGCGCCAAACGAAATTGCGGATCTCGAGATCCGCATCGAGAAAGCCGGGATGTCGGAAGAGGCCAAGGAAAAAGCGACCTCGGAAATCAACAAGCTGAAGATGATGTCACCGATGTCGGCCGAAGCGACCGTTGTACGCAATTACATCGACTGGTTGCTGAAGGTGCCGTGGAAAAAACGCAGCAAGGTTTTCAAAGACCTCAGGCGTGCGGAGGACGTGCTCGAGGAAGATCACTATGGTCTCGAGAAGGTCAAGGAACGCATTCTTGAATACCTGGCAGTACAGCAGCGCGTGAAGCGCCTCAAAGGCCCGATCTTGTGTCTCGTTGGACCACCCGGCGTTGGCAAGACGTCGCTTGGCAAATCGATCGCACGCGCCACGAACCGCAAGTTCATTCGCATGTCGTTGGGCGGCGTGCGCGACGAGGCCGAGATTCGTGGCCACCGCCGTACGTACATCGGCTCGATGCCGGGCAAGATCATCCAGAGCCTCGGCAAGTCCGGCGTTCGAAATCCGCTGTTCCTGCTGGATGAAGTCGACAAGATGGCCATGGATTTTCGCGGTGATCCGTCCTCGGCGTTGCTCGAAGTGCTGGATCCCGAGCAGAACTCAACATTTCAGGATCATTACCTGGAGGTCGATTTTGACCTCTCGGACGTCATGTTCGTCTGCACGGCCAACAGTTTAAATATTCCGCCGCCGCTGCTCGACCGTATGGAAGTCATACGGATTCCGGGCTACACCGAGGATGAGAAGCTCAATATCGCGATTCGTTACCTGATTCCGAAGCAGTTGAAGGAAAACGGTCTGCGCGACGAGGAGATATTGATTTCTTCCAGCGTCGTTCTCGACATTATTCAGCATTACACGCGCGAATCCGGCGTTCGCAACCTTGAGCGTGAGATCTCCAAGATCTGCCGCAAGGTTGTGAAATCCCTGTTACTCAAACCCCGCAAGAGCCGCGTGACAGTGCAGCCCAAAAGCATAGAAAAATACCTCGGTGTGCGCCGCTTTCGCTATGGCAAGGCTGAGGAGAACGACCAGGTAGGGCAGGTCACCGGGCTGGCCTGGACCGAGATGGGTGGCGAGTTGCTGACCATCGAAGCCGCCGTCGTACCGGGCAAAGGCAAGCAGACCTATACGGGCCAGTTAGGCGATGTCATGACCGAATCGATCCAGGCCGCGATGACTGTGGTGCGTAGCCGAGCCGACGTATTGGGCATCCGGGAAGACTTCCACCAGAAGTTCGACGTGCACATTCATGTGCCCGAAGGGGCTACGCCCAAGGACGGACCGAGTGCGGGAGTTGGCATGTGTACTGCGCTGGTATCGGCCTTGACGAATATTCGTGTGAGGAGCGATGTGGCCATGACGGGCGAGATCACGCTGCGGGGCGAAATACTGCCAATTGGAGGCCTCAAAGAGAAGCTTCTGGCCGCTCACAGGGGCGGTATCAGTACGGTTCTGATCCCTCACGAAAACGAGAAAGACCTTGTCGAAATTCCGAAGAACATCAAGGACAAGCTGACGATTGTTCCAGTGAAATGGATCGACGAAGTACTGGCCCATGCGTTGCAGCATTTGCCCATGCCCAGGGCCGAATCGAAGGGCTACGAGGCGAAGCCAAAATCGGCCGCGAAAGAACAAAAATCGGACGATATCGTACGTCCGCACTAGCATCCTGAAACCCGCATGGTTGTGCGGAATTTGACCCTGTTTTGGCCGCTTGGTATAAGCATCGAAGCTGTAAGCGGATGCACGGAGCCGCAAACAGCAATTCAGCGGATTGCGACTTTTGGGGAGCGCGCTGGATTGATGACTAAATCCACTATCAATCAGCAAGGGTGAACTTATGAACAAAGGTGAACTGATAGATGCAGTTGCGGGCTCGGCAGGACTTTCTCGTGCCGATGCGACAAAAGCAGTTGATGGCATCCTGGAGGCTATCCAGGGAACGCTGTCAGGCGGTGGGTCTGTATCACTGGTAGGTTTCGGAACCTTCTCAGTGAAAGCACGCGCAGCACGCATGGGCCGCAACCCGCGGACCGGTGAAGCGATTCACATCAAGGCGAGCAATGTTCCCGGATTTAAGGCTGGCAAAGCCCTGAAGGAAGCCGTAAACTAGCGCTCCCGTCGGGGACGCAAAGACCCGAAAAGCCCGTAGCTACGGGCTTTTCGGCGTTTTGTAGTTGCCGTAGGAGTTGCCGTAGGAGCGGCTTTAGCCGCGACTGGTCGGGGGCCGCATGGCTCTCCTAAACCCGGGTGCTTAGCTCAGCTGGTAGAGCATCGCCCTTACAAGGCGAGGGTCGGCGGTTCGATCCCGTCAGCACCCACCAGATTTGGAGTGGTAGTTCAGTTGGTTAGAATACCGGCCTGTCACGCCGG
>JADFLJ010000069.1 GCA_022564475.1 Pseudomonadota bacterium | reverse complement strand
GAAGAAACTGGTATTGACACCTACAATACCGGAAACTTTGACCGCTCCAGGAACTGGGATAAGCGTTTCAGAAAATAATGAACCTGCGTGTCTCGTTTGAACTCGAAGAAAAAGACCTGCAACACTTCCGCCTGATCATGCGCGAGGCTCGCAAGGCCGCCGTTGGGATCGCGCCAGAGGACATAGTCGCGTCGGCCGAAGATCTGTTGCGTGTTATCGGTGATACCGGTGTGCCCGTATTCGTGCGCGAGCGGCTGGACAAGCTGCGGCTGATGATCGACATGCTAACGGACATTGATTGGCGACTGCCTCACAACGAGGCAAAGCGCGTCCTGAATGCGCTGGCCTACTTCGCCGAACCCGAAGATCTGATACCCGACAGTATTCCCGGCCTGGGATTTCTCGACGACGCCATCATGATCGAACTCGTGGTTAGAGAGCTCAAGCACGAGATCGAGGCGTATGAGGATTTCAGTGCCTTTCGTACGCGGGCGCGAGAAGAAAGTGGTCGTCGAGCAGGCGTTACCCGTGAGCAATGGCTTGCAAGCCGGCGCAATGAACTGCATTCGCGCATTCGCCGCCGCCGCAATCGCTCGGACCAGGAAGACAGGAAGCGATTACGCTTATTTCAATAGGCCGTCGCTTGAGCCTCAGGGCAGGTAGTACCAGGTCGTCGCGCTAAGCCCGAGCCACATGAATGCTTGCGACCATATCCGCCAGCGACGCATCCGGACCAGAGAGTAGAAACTACCGGCCGTTAATACGGTCATACCCAGAAAGATGAACATACTTTTGAGCAGAGGCCGGAATTCATGTTGAAGACGCGGATATTCGTCACCGAGAACCAGGAAAACGATGACCACCATCGCGAGTGATATTGCTATTGAAGCGCAGGATCCCAACAGGATACCGTTGATCACAGCCAGTGGTCGCATTCAGAATTTTCCTAATTGGTCTATTATTGACCGCAAGTAACGGGATTTTATGCCAAATACGCCCTTGATTGGAGCGCGTTTGGCATCTAGCCTAGCCCACTGCACTGGGGAAAAACAGTGCTGACCGAAACTGGAGAAAAACTTGATAAAAATCGAGAGTCGTCGTTACCGCTGGTTGGCTGGAATACTCCTGGGAGCTCTGGCGCTGTCCAATGCTGCGTTCAGCGAGGGCATCACATCCGATGAGACCCTGCAGCCTGAACCCCGCCACGAGGATATCGGCGCGCTGGTCGCTCAATTCATCCGGAAATCCCACTACAATCAGATTGCGATCGACGATGAGTTGTCGTCGCAGGTCATGGACCGTTACGTCGACTCACTCGACGGCAACAAGATGTACCTGCTTATGGAGGACGTCGACTATTTTGAGCAATACCGCTATCAGCTTGACGATATCGTCAAGAGTCAGCCGCTGGATCCTGTCTTCGAGATGTTCCGGATTTATCGGACCCGCGTCCATGAGCGACTCGCATATGCCTTGGTATTGCTGGAAAGCGAACCTGATTTCTCGATCGATGAAGAATTTCAATTCGACCGCTCCGACATGCCATGGGCCGCGTCGTCGAAGGAACTTGATGAGATCTGGCGTCGCCGCGTCAAAAATGACGCGTTGCGTCATGTACTCAATGACAAGACCTGGGACGAAACCAAAGAGCTGCTAAGCAAGCGCTACAAACGGCTCGCACGCCGCATGGACCAGATTAACAGCGACGACGTTTTTGAGGGCTTCATGAACGCGTTTGCACACACACTGGACCCCCACTCCAGCTACCTGTCGCCGCGCAACTCCGAGGAGTACCGGATCGCGATGAGCCTGTCGTACTTTGGCATCGGCGCGTCGTTGCAGCCAGACGATGATTACGTCAAGGTAATCGGCATCATTCCCGGTGGACCGGCGGCCATCGATGGCAAACTGAAGGCCAATGACCTGATTATCGGTGTTGCCGAAGGTGACGACGGCAACATGGTTGATGTCATTGGCTGGCGTCTGGATGACGTTGTGGACCTGATCCGTGGGCCCGGCGATACAGTCGTTCGCCTGCAAATTATTCAGGGCGACGCGATTCCCGGCAGTGGCGAGATAATAATCGCGTTAACACGCGGCAAGGTGAAACTCGAAGAACAGGCCGCCAAGAGCGACATCATTTCCATTCCAAGAGACGGTCGTGAATGGCGTATTGGCGTCATCGAGGTACCCTCTTTCTATCGCGACTATCAAGCGCTTTCGAATGGCGACAAGAACTACACGAGTACAACGAAAGACGTGAAGCGTCTTATTGGCGAACTTGAAGAACAGGGCATCGATGGCCTGATCATGGACTTGCGCAGCAATGGCGGCGGCCATTTAACGGAGGCAACGGCCTTGTCGGGCCTGTTCATCGACAACGGCCCTGTCGTGCAGCTGCGAAATTCCAGTGGCCGGGTGAGCCGCCTGGATGACCCTGACCCGGTGCCGCGAGTCGCCTATGACGGCCCGTTGGCCGTGCTGGTGGATCGATTCAGCGCGTCGGCTTCGGAAATTTTCGCGGCGGCCATTCAGGACTACGCACGCGGCCTCATTATTGGCCAACAAACCTTCGGCAAGGGTACTGTGCAGAATCTGTACTCGCTGGATCAGTTCATGCAACCCGAAGGTGACACAGGTTTCGGCCAGCTCACACTGACGATCGGCAAGTACTACCGTGTAACGGGCGAAAGCACGCAGCATCGAGGCGTGACACCGGACATTGAGTTGCCCTCCGCAATTGACGCTGATCTGGTCGGCGAAAGCGTCCGTGACAGCGCCCTGCCCTGGGACACCGTCACGGCAACGCGCTTTTCCAAAGGCGAGCCACTCGATACGACAATTCAGTCACTCACGGCGAGTCATGACGAACGTTCCAGCCATGATCCCAATTTTCTCTGGCTTAAAGAACGTATTCGTGAGGTCGAGGAGGCTCGATCACGGGATGCGGTCTCTCTCAACATCGACACACGCCGCAGGGAGCGCGAGGACGAACTCGCAGGTCGCCTCAATCGCGAGAACGAGCGCAGACAGGCACTGAACCTGGAACCCGTTGAGAGTCTTGACGATATCGACGATGACGACATTCCGGACGTCCTCCTGGAACAGGCGGCCGGCATTGTTACAGACCTTGCAGAACTCCGGGAAATGCCCGTCGCCCCGGCGCAGACCGCGCAGATCAGGCACTGAACTGCCTTCCCTTGCCAGTCAATAAGCAGCTGTTATACTCGGCTACAACACTTGGCTGGATCTCCACAGGAGACGCTGTGCGTTTAGGGCCATCACTACATCAGAGAGCCGCGTTCAGCGGCGCTGCAGCGATGCTGCTGACGTTGTGCTGCGCACCTGCCCTGGCCTCCACGGGCGTTGAAGACCTCTCAATCGACATTGACGAGTCCGCCGCGCACAGCCCCGCAAAAATTATCCAACTGACCCCGCGCATCGCTTCCATTCTGCGTGAGATCTTTGATGAGCGTGTAGCGGACGATCAGGCTGTGGATGACGCGACAACCGGTGGCACATTGAATGCTACTCCGCTGGCTGAAATACTCGCGCCTGACCTGCGTGAGCAAAGTCGCAAGCTGGACGAGGCTGACACTCGTAAATCGGAAAGTGACCTGACACGCGTAAATACCAAATTATCCGGTATTTCAGAAGACCAATTGTCCCGCTTTCGCCAGCAGATGTATCGAACGGATATCTAGCGCGACTCAGCGACTGAACACCGTCGTAAGTTTCCAGTAATTATCCCCGATCAGGTTTGCCTCGCGCTCCCTGACCAGACCGTTCGAATCAATATCAAAAACTGTCGAGACGGTTCCTGCGATGGGCACTGCGTCGTCATCAAGTTCGAAAACGGCCTTTTCCGAAATCATCTTCGCGCAACGCTGCAAAATATCGGCGAATCCCGATACCTTCTCCATCGAGTCAGCACGCGTTTGCACGGTTTCCAGTATCGAATCACACACTGCCTTGCTACCGTAGTTGGATACCCCGACGCTTTTTCCGCCGGCCTCTTTGGCCAGGCCAGCGAGATTGTGGTCCGAAAAATGCAAATACATTTGCTGTGCGAACGAAAGAATCATGAAATTGATACTGCGTTTGCTCGCAATGTCGAGGCCTTCGGTATCCGGTAAATCGCGAGCCTTGATCTCCTCCAGGCTTGCCAGGAGCTCTGATTCTCGTTGTTGCGACTCCGCAACACGCCGCACGATCTCGTCGAGGTTCCTGGTGATCCTGCGTCTGCGAAGAAATCGTGCAAAGCCACCCATCATCGAAAAACGATGCCTCTCTGCCAGCAGCTGATCTTCCAGCATTTGCAAATGCATGCGCTGTTCGCCAATTTGCGACTGGAGTCTCTGAGCTTCTTCGTCACGCTGGTCAGTCCACTTGCCAACAACTTTGCTGTGTTGCCGTTGCTCACGTTGCTGCTTCAGTTGCTCCGCGAATCGAGCTAATTTGTTGGTGCAGCGTTGATTGAACGCGCGCAGCTGGTAATAGACGACGACGTTGTACACCCAGTCCGGATCGAGCAACAGGCTCTCAAGGTGCTCCAGCTTTTGCTGCAAGCGAACTGCCGAGCCTTCTTTCGCGGTGATTTGCTCTTGCAGTCGGAACTTTTCGTCGCGCAGGGCAGCGAATTCCTTTTTGAGCTCGGCACGACTCCAGTACAACTCGAGCAGCTTCTCGCTGTCACCCGAATCTTCCTCGGTGTTGCCGAAAATGGCCGTCAGACTCGTCAAATTATAGCCTCTTAACATAATCTCGCGCACATCGTGAGCGGATTTCTTTTGTCCATGGTCGAATGATGACAACTGAGGATCTGTCAGGCTCAGACTGAGTCGACAGTTTCAAACATTGGCCGACAGGCCATATCGGCGTGCTTCTTGATCAGGCTAGTTGCTCAAGAATCAGATGTCCCTGATCGAGCAAATACTCCAGCCACTTGTTGAGAATAAGATTGCGCGTCCAGCGTCGCCCAAGCTCATTACCGTGGGCGCGAAACAGACGCCGAAACTGGACATGGCGATGGTCTTTTCCAAGGCTCATGGCCTCAGCAAGCTGGCCATCAAAGTAGACCCGCACCAACATGTCCGGGTCAGCAACGATTTCTGTCTCGTTGTTGAAGTAATAGGTCATCGACATCGTCAGCGTGTAGCGCTCACGCTGCAAAATCTCCAGATGCAGATCACATTCACCCGCAACACGAGATCGGTAGCAACCGTCAATGCGCTCCAGTTCCGGTATCAGGTTTAACAATCGCAGATAGTTACTTTCATACATAGACATCAAACCGGCGAAGCTTCGCGGCTTGATGATCGTTTCTGGAACCAGTCTTGAATCAAGTAACATGGCTCGAATATAGCACAGCAAATGCGTACTGGAAGCTGTGCAATTCTCGTTCCAGAACGACGATTCCAATCAAAAAAATCAGGGTCGCACTCGGCGCTCTACGCCGGTACTCTCGAGAATCCGGCTGGCGATTTCCTCGATCGAAATTTCCGTCGTGTCCACGTGAGGTATGCCATAACGCCGAAACAGTTTGTCGGTCTCTCGAATTTCATAACTCACCTGCTGTGCTGACGAATACCGGCCAAGCGGGCGACGTTCCTTACGAATCTGCCGCAGCCGATCCGGAGCGATCGACAGTCCAAAGAGTTTGTGCTTTTGATCCACAAGCACTTCCGGTAATTCACCGTTTTCGAACTCCTCATCGGTCAACGGATAATTGGCCGCATAGACTCCGTATTGCAACGCAAGATACAAACAGGTCGGCGTCTTTCCGGATCGTGACACGCCAACAAGAATGATATCCGCCATATCGTAATTGGAACTGATGCCACCGTCGTCATTTGCCAACGCGAAATTGGTCGCTTCGATCCGTTTCATGTAGGCATCAATGTCGCTCATGCCATGTGCACGACCGGGCTCGTGCGTGGGTTCTTCCTGCAACTCCTCAGCAAGCGGGTCCAGGAACACATCGAATATATCAAGATGCAAACCATTGGCTTCGCGCACTATCTCGCGAAAATCGTCCTGTACCAGCGTTGAGAAAATTATGGGCCGCAATGATTTGGAGATGCCGGACGCGTTTATTCGCTTCACAGCTTCCCGTGCCTTGTCTCGAGTATCTATAAATGGCAAAGTCACTTGTCGAAAATTCTGGCTGTTGAACTGCGTGAGAAGGCTGTGGCCAAGCGTTTCGGCCGTCACGCCCGTCTGGTCCGATAAGAAATAAACGATTCGTTGGTCCATCGGGCAATTGTCCACGGTCAACCCGGTAACCACAAGGGAGCTAACATTGGAACGATACGTCATCAAGCTCGACGAGCTTGGTATGCATGACGTCGAAATCGTTGGTGGCAAGAATGCCTCGCTCGGCGAAATGATCAGCAATCTTAGCGGCCTTGGGATCACGGTTCCGGGCGGTTTTGCGACAACGGCCGCCGCCTACCGCGACTTCCTCAGCGTAGACGGGCTCGACAAACGAATTAATGCAACACTCGACGGGCTCGATGTCGATGACATTGAAGCCCTGAGCAAGGCCGGCAAATCGATTCGCGAGTGGATTCTGACTGCGTCCCTGCCCGATCGCCTCATGAACGACGTGCGTGTCGCGTGGGATGAAATGTCAGCCGGGCGCGACATTGCTGTTGCGGTCCGCTCATCCGCTACGGCCGAAGATCTGCCCGATGCCTCCTTCGCCGGCCAGCAGGAAACCTTCCTCAACGTCCGCGGGCTCGACAACGTTGTCGAGGCATTACACAAGGTCTACGCGTCTCTTTTTACGGATCGTGCGATTGCCTACCGCGTTCATCAGGATTTCGAGCACAGCCTCGTCGCGTTGTCTGTCGGTGTGCAAATGATGGTGCGTAGCGATATCGGATCTTCGGGCGTCATGTTCACGCTCGATACAGAGTCTGGCTTTCGCGATGCCATATTCATCACGGCTTCCTGGGGTCTCGGTGAAACCGTTGTTCAGGGTGCTGTGAATCCTGATGAGTTTTACGTCTACAAGCCCGCGCTTGAGGCCGGCGATTTTCCGATACTGCGAAAGAATCTCGGCGGCAAAGCCATCAAGATGGTGTACAGCACCGATCCGAAGTCAGACAGCACAGTGGAAACCGTGGACGTCGCAGACGCTGACAGCATGCGTTTCTCCCTGGCGGATGACGACATTATCGAATTATCGAAGATGGCCGCCACGATCGAGAAACACTACCAACGGCCGATGGATATCGAATGGGGACTGGATGGTGACGACGGCAAACTGTACATACTGCAGGCGCGCCCCGAAACCGTTCAAAGCAGAAGCGGTCGTATCATTCAGCGCTTCACGCTGAAGAATCATTCCGCGATCATTTGTACGGGAAGAAGCATCGGCCAGAAGATTGGCGTGGGCACAGCCAAGGTCGTTAGCAGTGTCGCAGACATGAACCGCGTGCAAAAAGGCGACGTGCTCGTGTCCGACATGACGGACCCCGATTGGGAACCCGTCATGAAACGTGCATCCGCAATCGTAACCAATCGCGGCGGTAGGACATGCCACGCAGCCATTATCGCACGCGAACTCGGTATTCCCGCCGTCGTTGGCTGCGGTGACGCGACAAAGACGATCAAGGACGGCACCGTGGTGACCGTCAGCTGCGCCGAGGGCGACGAAGGCTTTGTTTACGAAGGTGCGCTGGAGTTTGAAAAAACCCAGATCGAGCTCGACGCATTGCCGGATATCCCTGTCAAGATCATGCTCAACGTCGGCAATCCGGACCGTGCTTTCGATTTTTCACGCATACCAAATCATGGTGTTGGACTTGCCAGACTCGAATTCATCATCAATCGAATGATCGGTGTGCATCCGAAGGCGCTGCTCGAGTACGACCAGCTCGACGCCGAAACCAAGGCAGCCGTCGATAAACAAATGGCCGGATATCCGGATCCGGTCAGCTTCTTTGTGGACAAGCTTGCAGAGGGTATCAGCATGATCGCAGCGGCGTTCGCGCCAGAGCCCGTCATCGTAAGACTGTCTGATTTCAAGTCTAACGAATACGCCAACCTGATCGGCGGCAAGCAATACGAACCCCACGAGGAAAATCCGATGTTGGGATTTCGCGGCGCGGCACGCTACGTCTCCGACAGCTTTCGTCCCTGCTTCGAACTGGAGTGCGCCGCCCTGCGAAAAGTCAGAAATGAGATGGGGCTGCGCAACGTCCAGATCATGATCCCGTTCGTGCGCACGGTCAGGCAGGCAAAACAGGTTATCGACCTGATGGCCGATAACGGCCTGCAACGCGGCAAGGATGATCTCAAGATCATCATGATGTCGGAACTACCGACCAATGCCCTGCTCGCCGATCAGTACCTGGAGCACTTCGATGGTATGTCCATTGGCTCGAACGATATGACACAGCTAACGCTCGGTCTCGATCGGGACTCGGCTTTGATCGCGGACACATTCGATGAACGCGATGACGCCGTCAAGGCCTTGCTCAAAATGACGATTACAGCCTGCAAGAAAAGCGGCAAGTACGTCGGGATCTGCGGCCAGGGACCATCCGACCATCCGGATCTTGCGCTGTGGCTCGTGGAGCAGGGCATCGAAAGCATGTCGCTCAACCCGGACAGCGTAATCGAAACCTGGCTGTTTCTTGCGGGCGAGTCGGTCTAAGTCCGACAGGCTCCTAGAAGCGGTCGTAACCTGACCGCCGCTGCCACCGGATACGCGGCAACCACAGGCCAAGAATGATGCCGACGACCAGGACCAGTCCGCCTGTCATGAACCAATAGCGCTTTGTTTGACTGGATAATTCACGGTTTTCCTGCTCGAGAACGTCCACTCGAATACCGGCGTCCATCACTTGTTGGTGCAGACCAGTGTTTTCGTCATTAATAGACAAAACATTCGCGGCCGTTCGCTTGATCTCAGTAAGCTCCTTGTTCAAAGCAGACTTCTCGCGTTCAAGCGTTTCGATTCGACTCTCAGCCGTTCTGTATTCGCCATGGATGGCAGACAGCTGGTTTGTCAGCGAAGAACCTGAAGTATTGGCGCTGGAGAGCTGACTACTCAGGGTTTGCAATTGCTCACGTGCGCTCGGCTCGGACATGAGGTAACGGGACAGCACCCAGCCTTCTGTTCCACCCGCTGTACGTACGCGTGTATAGCCCGCATCTGCATCGCGCTGCAGTACTTCAAGCTCAGTACCGCTGCCAACCATGAGCTGAATAGCATTGCTGGTACTCGGACCGGAGCGCAATGTGATCTCGAACTGGTCGCTGACCCACACAGACTGGGACCGCGCATCCTGTGGTGCGCACAGACCCAAAATACAGACAGCAATGGCGAAGAGTTGAATTTTCATATTCGTGGCGTTCTCGCGTTGGAATTGCGGCAACTATAAGGCAAGTATTCGGCGCGTACCAGCTAAACTACTGCAAAATCAGTCGCTTAATGGCGACAGAGTTAATGCAGTTTTTGCCAGATAACGAGCAAATTATTCGCCGGCATCGCGTAAACCCGGCGTCTTTGCATACCGCCATCCGTCGCAAGTATATCAAGGTCCTCCAGATTACGAATACCGGACTCCGGATCCCGTTGTCGCAGCCACTGATCGAAATTCGCATTGCTTGCGGTACTGAAATTACCGCCTTGTTTGAAGGGGCCGTAACAGGCAAACACGCCGTCGCGTTGCAGGCTTGTCGCGACGAGTCGAAGCATTTTCTTGACGGCCGCGAAGCTCATGATGTGCGCGGTGTTGCACGTAAAAACGGCATCGTAGGCCGCATCTGATACATTCGCGGATCGGACGTCCAGTAAAATGGGCGCCATGACGTTCGTGAGGCCCGCGTTTTCGATGTGCGCCAGAATGCCCTCGTGATTTTCGTCCAGATCGCTCGTTTGCCAGCTTAGATCGGGAAGATTTTCGGCGAACTCGACGGCATGCTGCCCGGTGCCGGATCCAATCTCTAACAAGCTCGTGCAGTCGGCTAATTCGTGGCGCAGCACAGCTAGAATGGGTTCGCTATTGCGGAGCCCGGCGGGGGCGATCGGCGCGTCGATCACTATTCGTCCGCAATGACCGCCGGTACCAGCAAGTGTTCTCGATACCAACGCAATTCCGCGATCGAGTCTCGTATGTCTGCGAGCGCCCGGTGCGTCGACTCCTTGTCAAATCCAGCCGCAATCTCCGGCAGCCAAAGCTGCGCCAGAATCTTGAGCGTACTCACGTCCAGATTGCGGTAGTGGAAAAAACGCTCCAGAGACGGCATCTCGCGGGCCATGAAACGCCGGTCCTGGCAAATGCTGTTGCCACACATTGGCGAAGCGCCTTCGTCTACCCATTTGGATAAAAATGCAATCGTGCTCGCTGCAGCATCCTGCAGCTCCGTTTTGCTCTCGATAACACGGGCTGTCAGTCCGGTCTCCCCGTGCTGGCGTGAATTCCATTCATCCATGGCGTCCATTGTGGCTTCAACCTGCCCGATCGCAAACACCGGCCCTTCTGCAAGTTCGTTCAGATGTTTGTCTGTCACGATGGTCGCGATCTCGATAATCGTATCCTTGCTCGTATCGAGTCCCGTCATTTCCAGATCAATCCAGATCAGGTTACTGCTTTTGTCCATGACGACAGTATACGTTGACAACGAACGCAAGGCCGCCGCCGTTGCGGCATAATGCCCTGTCCCTTTTTCTTGGCGCGTGCATGCCCTCCAGAGAAGCCACAGTCATCGCTACGTACAGCCGCCGCATGCGGCTGCAATTTGCCGATGGCGAACAAGCATTTGCGAAGATCAAAGGTAAGAAGTTGCGACCCGTTTGCGGCGACCGGGTCAACGCCGAAGCAATCCCTGGCGAAAAAGACTGGCTGATCACATCGATCAAGGATCGCGTCAATGAACTCACGCGACCGAACATGCGCGGCAAAACCGAAGTTCTCGCAGCGAACCTGGACCTGGTCGTTGTGGTCGCTGCCGCATCGCCCAACCCGGACTGGTTCATTGTTGATCGCTATCTCTGCGCCGCCGAAAACATGCAAGCCGCTGCAGCCGTTGTTTACAACAAGACCGATCTTGGTTCCGCCGAGCAGATGAACGACGTTCTCGAAACCTACCGACAACTCAGCTACCCAAGCATCGCATGCAGCGCAACAATGGATGACAATCTCGACCCCCTGGCCGAACTGCTGGAAAACCACACTGCGATCATTGTTGGCCAGTCGGGTGTCGGCAAGTCCAGCCTGATCAATCGTCTCTCAGCAGATTTCAACCTGAAGACTGCGGCTGTATCCACGAAAAGTGGCGAAGGCCGGCACACGACGGTGAATTCCACGATGATGTTTCTGCCGAACGGCGGCGCGGTAATCGACTCGCCGGGCGTGCGTGACTATGCGCCCGCGTTGC
>JADFLJ010000244.1 GCA_022564475.1 Pseudomonadota bacterium | reverse complement strand
ATTATTATCATGCCGTTAATGCTGCATATTGTAGTGACTACCACTTCGGTGCTTATAATTATTACGATAAGTACCATACCGGTTACAACGGTGGCGTGTACCGCAGCTTGCAGGACGCAGAACGCATCACTAATGAACTCCGCCTGACGTCCACGGGCGACAGCCGTTTTCAGTGGATGGTTGGTGCATTCTATGAAAACAACCAGGACGGTTGGGTTGATGCGGGTGAGATCCCGAACCTGACGAGCACGATACACTGGGCCTACACGCAATTCAGGAGCTGTGACCTTGAAGGTCAGGGGTTCCCTGTCGAATGTCCTACACCAGCTTTTAATGATATCTGGTACATCGACAATTATGACCGCGACATTACGCAGATAGCTGCGTTTGGCGAGATTGACTATCACCTGACCGAGGACCTGAAACTTACGGCTGGCCTGCGGTGGTTCGAATATGATCGCCTGGTTATCAATGACCAGCAATGGCCGCCGGGACTTCCGGTCGAAGGCATCTTGCTTGACGGTGAAAGTGCCTTCATCGAAGAAGGCAAGGAAAGCGATACGGCCGTCAAGTTCGGTCTTAGTTATAAGCTGGACGACGATAAAATGGTCTATGCCCTTTACAGCGAAGGCTTCCGACTGGGCGGCACTAACAATCCGAAAGCAGTCAGAGTTAACTTTGTTCCTGCAGTATATGACCCGGACGTATTGAATAACTATGAGGTCGGCATCAAATCGGAATGGCTTGACAATCGATTGCAGCTAAACGCCACCGCCTTTTACATGACGTGGGAGGATATTCAGTTAAACATCGATTCCGAACAAATATGGTGGCTGACGGGGCAGGATAACGGTGGTGGTGGCCGAAACCTCGGTTTTGAAGTCGACTTCGACTGGTATGCTACACAGAATCTCAGGCTTTCTGGCAGCGTGTACGCGGGTGATGCGTATTATACAGATGATTATATTACCCTCGAAGGTGCGCAGGAATTGACAGCGGGTACAAAGATGCCGGATTCGGCGGATAATAAATACACTCTTGCCGTTGATTACACATTCCGGAATGTGCTCGGTGGAGACGTGTGGCTACGGCTTGACGGCTATCACGTGGGCTCCATGTTCTCTTCGTTGAGGAGGGCCGAAGAGGCTAACCCGAACGCCCCGCCCGATTTAGATGGCGATGATGTATATGTCCCAGGATCTGCGGAGAACGTGGACAGTTTCACGAAGGCTAACTTCCAGATTGGTTACGCGTCGGCCGACGGCGACTGGACAGCGACCCTCATGGTTCGAAACCTGACTGATGCAAGAGCGAACACGTTTACAGGTACTGGCACCTTGGGGTACGCGGAGTATTGGGGCCATACGGGATTTGGTGCCACCAACACTCTTGCCAGACCTCGAACGATCAGCTTTAAGCTTACGAAGAACTTCTAGGGATTTGACAGAAGACACAAGTCGGCCGCCCCCTCATCCGGGGCGGCCGTTTTCATTTTGAGGGGGAATTGCAATCACCTCATGGTAAAACTAATCACTACCTCAGTCGTCTGTGGCAGCGAACAGGGCGAAAGCCATAGCGGAGTCTATATCATTGACCTGGAAGGGCAGGATGTGCACCAGGTCATGGACTGGAACACGACCGATATCGACCGGCAGGGACGCGATTGGGACCGTGGCCTGCGCGGCATCGCCATTGACGGCGAGACCGTCTATATCGTGGCGAGTGACGAGCTTTTTGCCTATACGCCGGATTTCAGACTCATTGGATCGTGGCGCAATCCTTATCTGAAGCACGCCCACGAGATGAGCATTTATGAACGATCGCTGTACATCACCTCCACCGGATATGACAGTATTCTCGCTTTCGACCTGGACCAAAAGAAATTTCACTGGGCACTGCATATTGATCTTGATCGTTTTAACTTTAAGGGGTCTATTTACGACCCGTTGGACGACGAAGGGCCGCTACTCCTCGACAAACTACACCTGAACAATGTCCACACGAATGACAACGGCATGTATATTTGCGGCACGAAATCCGGTGGTATGCTGCATTTCAATGGCGAAGCCATCAATATGTCCACTACTTTGCCGGAGGGAACACACAACGCGCAGCCCTACCGGGACGGCGTTTTGTTTAATGACACTAATGCGGATGCGGTGCGTTATGCATCGCGCTCTGGCGAGGAAGACCGGGCCCTGAAGGTCCCGGAATACGACCCTGCTGATATCGAGAACAAGGGTATTGATGAAGCCTCAGTCGCCCGGCAGGGCTTTGGTCGTGGCTTATGCGTGATCAACGACCGGATTGTCGCGGCCGGATCGTCACCGGCAACAATCTCGCTCCATGACCTGCAGGAGTCGAAGACTCTGCTGTCGGTAAATCTGTCCATGGATATTCGAACCGAGATCCATGGACTCGAGATCGTGCCCTTTTAAAGAGGGATATCAGCAACTAGAA
>JADFLJ010000068.1 GCA_022564475.1 Pseudomonadota bacterium | reverse complement strand
CCAGCGCTGTGACCTCAAGCGTTTCCACCGAGACATCCGCATCGAAGCCATCTTCGTGCAAATTGACGATGGTCAGGCACACACCATTGACAGCGATACTCTCACCTGCGGCATAGTCCGCCCAGGGCAAAGCCGGCGATACGACACGCATGCTGACGTCGCCACCGCGACGTTTCATTGCGGCGATAACTCCGGTCGCTTTTATAATTCCAGTGAACACTAGTCCTGATCCGTGGTCCGTATCGCAGGCTTTATGGTGGCCGTGATGCGGGTGTCGCTTCCTACGCGGCGAACATCGGTAAATTGCAGCGATTTTCGATCGGCTAATTCAGTCCACGCGGGCGTATTGAACATCGAAATCGTTGCACTTCCCATGATATGGGGCGCCTGATAAATCACAAGCTCATCAACCATATCCGAGGACAGCAAACTGCCCGCAAGACCGGGGCCCGCCTCAACCAGCAGGTCATTGATTTCCCGCCGACCGAGATCATCGAGAACCGCAGCAAGATCAACGCCGCTGTCGCCGCCCGCTATTTTGACCACTGCAGCACCCGCATCCTCAAGCGCTTTGCGCCCGCCATCGTCGATGCAATACACAATCGTGTCTCCAGGCAGACATAGCATGCCCGACGACAGTGGCATACGCAGTGCTGAATCGATCACCACTCGCACTGGCTGTCGCCCGGCCATGTCGATTGCTTCGTCGCGCACGTTGAGCGACGGGTCGTCGGCGAGGACAGTGCCGATACCGGTCATGAT
Source organism: Pseudomonadota bacterium (assembly GCA_022564475.1). GTDB lineage: Bacteria > Pseudomonadota > Gammaproteobacteria > Steroidobacterales > Woeseiaceae > UBA1847. Next base: position 10,742 of record JADFLJ010000068.1, on the reverse strand, counting down.
TGCCGCCGAACGTGCCCGAAGTCGCTGCACATCCGCGCGTGCAGCCGCACCCGTGATCCACTGGCTTTGCCCGTTCTGCATCGCGATCGCACCGTCGAGACTTGCGGCAATCTTCACACGCACAAAGGGTCGCCCGCGGCGCACGCGGCTCAGGAAACCGGCATTGAGTTTTTCAGCCTCTGCGGCCATCAATCCCACGCGCAACGCGATCCCTGCCTTTTCCAATGCGGCGAATCCACTTCCCGCCACGCGCTCGAACGGATCCTGCATCGCGCACACGACTTCGGCCACGCCTGCTTTGATCAACGCCGTCGCACAAGCTGCCGTCTTGCCTTGATGCGCACAAGGCTCAAGCGTGACATAGGCCGTGGCGCCCGTTGCGTCGCCGGCCGCCGCCAGGGCATTCGCCTCTGCGTGTAACTCGCCCGCCAGGCGATGCCAGCCCTCGCCAATAAGCCTGCCATCGCGCACCAACACGCATCCGACCATGGGATTGGGGTGTGCCGTGTATTCGCCGCGAGCAGCAAGGCGGAGAGCCTGCGCCATGTACGCGCTGTCACTGGCTGAAAATCCGGACATGTGAATTTACCGGTTCTTTTTTCCAAGCAAATCAGGAAGCAAGGACATTTGTTCGCGGCTTGCGGCCGCGTCAGAAATTCGTTGCAGTCGTTTTATTTCTTCTTCGAATTCAGTGATGTCCTGGAAGCGTCGGTACACACTCGCGAAACGCACGTAGGCAACTTCATCAAGCGCGCGCAGCTCTTCCATGACGAGCTCACCGACCAGCCGGGAAGCGACTTCGCGTTCGCCCATGGTCCGCAGTTTGTGGATGAGACGGCCGATGGCCTGCTCCAGCTTGTCACTTGGCACAGGCCGCTTCTCTAGCGCGCGCACCATGCTGTTGCGGAGCTTGGATTCGTCAAATGGCTGGCGACTGTTGTCGTTCTTGACGAGTCGCGGCATGACCAGCTCAGCGGACTCAAAGGTCGTAAATCGCTCCTTGCAATCGAGGCACTGCCTGCGCCGTCGAATCTGCCTGCCCTCACCGGCCAGGCGAGAATCGATGACCTTGGTTTCTTCGTGACTGCAGAACGGGCAATGCATAGTGTCTTATAGTTATGATCCAGCGACGGAACAAGTCATCAACCGTAAACCGGAAAGCGCCCACAAAGCTCAACGACCTGGCCGCGAATGCGATCGATTAATTCCTCGTTTTCAAGGTCATCCAGTATATCTGCAATCCAGCCGGACAGCAGGCGGGTTTCTTCTTCACCAAAGCCGCGCGTCGTGATTGCCGGCGTACCGAGGCGCAGGCCGCTCGTCACAAACGGCGACTGCGGATCATTCGGTACGGCGTTCTTGTTGACCGTAATATTGGCGCGACCCAGCGCCGCATCGGCGGCTTTACCCGTGATCCCGCGCGCGATCAGGCTTACGAGCAGCAGGTGATTTTCGGTGCCGCCCGAAATAATCGGGTAGCCCCGCTCGGCCAGCGTTGCAGCCATCACTTTGGCATTGGCGCATACCTTGCCCTGGTAGACCTTGAATTCCGGTGCCATGGCTTCTTTGAACGCGACGGCTTTGGCGGCAATGACATGCATCAACGGCCCGCCCTGAATGCCCGGGAATACGAGCGAGCTGAATTTCCTGGTCAACTCGTCGTTCTTGCGTGCCAGTATCAGACCGCCTCGAGGACCTCGTAAGGTCTTGTGCGTTGTCGTCGTAACGACATCGGCGATCTGTATGGGATTCGGATAATGACCCGTCGCAACGAGGCCGGCGACATGCGCCATATCCACCATCAGGTAGGCCCCGACACTGTCCGCGATGTCGCGGAAACGCTGCCAGTCCACTACCTGCGAATACGCCGAGAACCCGGCAATGACGAGCTTGGGCCGGTGCTCATCTGCCAACGCCTGCACCTGACCGTAATCGATCAGACCCGTATCCGACACGAGGCCGTATTGAACGGCATTGTAGAGCCGCCCGGAAAAATTCACTTTCGTGCCGTGCGTCAGATGACCACCTTCCGCGAGGCGCATACCGAGCAATGTGTCCCCCGGCGTCAGCATGGCCATGCACACCGCGGCATTGGCTTGCGAACCCGAGTGCGGTTGAACGTTGGCATAGTCCGCGCCGAACAATTCCATGGCGCGTGAGATCGCCAGGGCTTCAGCGATGTCGACGAATTCGCAGCCACCGTAGTAACGCTTGCCCGGATAGCCCTCTGCGTATTTGTTCGTCAGTACGCTGCCTTGCGCCTCGAGCACGCAGGGACTTGCGTAGTTCTCGGATGCGATCAGTTCAATGTGCTCTTCCTGGCGGCGCTCTTCCAGACTAATGGATTTCGCGATTTCAGGGTCAAAGGATTCGAGCGTCATGGAAGGTTCGAACATGGACGTGGCACTCCGGGTTGGGGGCGTCGGTTGGGGACATCGGGTTGGGGACATCGGGTTGGGCGTCGGAAGGCGGCGATGTTACCTGTTTATCCTGCCGCAACAAAGGATTGCACGACCCGCGTCCATGCGCGTGCAATATTGCGTCGGTTATAGCCCCCGCCGCCCGTGCCGATGATGCGGCCGCCACAATACTCGTCCGCGATCTGGCACAAAGAGGCGGCCGCCTCCGCATGCGCGGCCTCTGTGTAGTTAAGCTGTGTAATCGGATCGCCCTCAAGGCTGTCCGCACCGCACTGGAACAGGATGAACTCGGGTTTGGCGTCTCGCAGGTAGTCCTCGACGCGACGCCAGGCGCTGCGGAAATCACGGTCGGTGGCGTGCGGCGCCATCGCAATATTCAGCTTCGTGCCACGCGCGCGGCCCTTCCCCGTCTCTGTTTCAGCACCCGTTCCCGGATACAGCGTACGACCGTCCTGGTGAATGTCCGCAAAGATCAGATCGGGATCATCCTCGAATCCATAAAAAACACCGTCGCCGTGATGCGCATCGATATCCACATAGGCGATCCGCTTGAGGCCGTGATTTTTTCTCAGATATTCAACAGCGATGCCGCAGTCGTTAAAGACACAAAATCCGGCGGCACCGTCACGCGTCGCATGATGCAATCCGGCGATCGGGATAAACGCGCGCCGGGCGTCGCCATGCATGATCTTGTCAGTCGCCGACAACACAGAGCCAACGACGTCCGAAGCCGCTTCAAAAATTCCTTTTACGGCGGGCGTATCGCCGTCATCGAGAAAGCCCTTGCCCGTCACTGATAATCTGGACACACGATCGATGTAATCCGCCGTGTGAAACAGCGCGAGCTCATCGACGCTGGCGCGTCGTGGGTGGGCATAGTAAATACTCTCGCCGAGATTGGCAGCGGCCAGTTCGTCCTGAAAAACGTCGTGGCGATCAGTACCGAACGGGTGCGGATCGCCGAAGCCGTAGCGGGCAATCTCCTCACCTTTGTACACATGAATCTTGCTTGTCATGAACGCCCCGGCGGGTTTGCTATCGGCGCAGCATACCGGATAATGCGCGCTTCAATCCAAACCTGGTCCCGCAATGGCGCAGTACATTTACACGATGAATCGCGTCGCGAAGATCATTCCGCCAAAACGGTTCATTCTTCGCGACATTTCCCTGTCTTTTTACCCCGGCGCCAAAATCGGTGTTTTGGGTCTTAACGGCAGTGGCAAATCGACACTATTACGCATCATGGCCGGACTCGATACCGAGTTCGACGGCGAGGCTCGCCCGCAACCCGGCATCAAGATTGGATTCCTGCAGCAGGAGCCGCAGCTGGACCCGGACAAAGATGTGCGCGGCAATGTCGAAGAAGGCGTTGCCGACACCAAGGCGCTCCTGGATCGCTTCAACGAGATCAGCATGAAATTTGCTGAGCCTGTGAGCGATGACGAGATGAACAAGCTGCTGCAGGAACAAGGCACATTGCAGGATGAGATCGATGCGGTCGGCGCGTGGGAACTCGATCGCAAGCTCGAAATCGCCGCGGATGCGCTGCGACTGCCGGACTGGGACGCCGATGTGACCAAGCTCTCGGGCGGTGAACGACGGCGCGTCGCGCTGTGTCGCTTGCTGGTCTCGCAGCCCGACATGTTGCTCCTGGACGAGCCTACCAACCACCTCGATGCCGAATCGGTCGCATGGCTGGAACGCTTCCTCGACGAATACCCGGGTACGGTTATCGCCGTCACACATGATCGCTACTTCCTCGACAACGTAGCCGGCTGGATTCTCGAACTGGATCGTGGCCACGGCATTCCCTACGAAGGCAACTACTCGAACTGGCTGGAACAAAAAGAAAAACGCCTGGCCCACGAAGAATCGACCGAAAAAGCACGCCAGAGGGCGATGGCATCCGAACTTGAGTGGGTGCGCACGAATCCGAAGGGACGTCAGGCAAAGTCCAAGGCGCGCTTGCGCCAGTTTGCGGAACTGTCCTCGGCCAGTTACCAGAAACGTAATGAGACCAACGAGATTTACATACCGCCCGGCCCGCGGCTGGGCGACGTCGTTATCGAAGTCGAAAACCTCAGGAAAGGCTATGGCGATAAACTGCTGATCGACGATCTGAGCTTCATGTTGCCGCCTGGCGGCATCATGGGTGTGATCGGTGCAAACGGCGCGGGCAAGACAACACTGTTTCGCATGATCACAGGCGCGGAGCAACCCGACAGTGGCAGCATCACGCTCGGCACCACAGTCAAGCTGGCGGCCGTGGACCAGTCGCGCGATAGCCTCGACGACAGCAAGACCGTGTGGCAGGAAATCTCGGGCGATCAGGACCTGATACAGGTCGGCAACTACGAGACGTCGTCGCGCGCCTACGTGGGTCGCTTCAACTTCCGTGGCTCGGATCAACAGAAAAAGATTGGCGTGTTGTCGGGTGGTGAACGCAATCGCGTCCATCTCGCAAAGATGCTGCGTGCAGGCGGCAACCTGTTACTGCTTGACGAACCGACGAATGACCTTGATGTGGAAACCTTGCGGGCACTCGAGCAAGCTTTGCTTGAGTTTCCAGGGTCCGCTGTGGTTATTTCACATGATCGCTGGTTCCTCGATCGAATCGCGACGCACATTCTTGCCTTCGAAGGTGACAGTGAAGTTGTATTCTTTACCGGCAACTACGCCGACTATGAAGAAGACCGCAAGCGCCGACTCGGCAGCAACGCTGTTAACCCTCACCGCGTGAAATACAAACGACTAAAGGCCTGACTCGCACTAGTACTCCGTCAATGTGATAATCACGGGTTCAGAGCCACCCGGATGATCCAAGACAAGGCGCAGTCCGCAGTGAATGGCATGTCCTTTACAAGGGCTGTAACGCCGTCTTGGATCATCCGGGTGGCTCCCTTCGGGCGAGCCGTGAAGCGGTCGTCCGCGGTGTTGCGCCTCTTGGCAAGGACACGCCATTGACCTTCAAGACGCGCCTAGCGGTTTTTTATGCCCTCCGGGTGCAACTGCTTCACAACTCGCTGAACCCGTGATTATCACATTGACGGAGTACTAGCTGGAGCTGACGATGCACACATTGCTCGCGATTACCTCGGCATTAGCGCTAGTGGCCGTGTTCTTCGTTCTCGCAATGTTTCGCAATCTGCGTCGCGGACGCGTGCTCAGGGCGAGCGCTTCGTTTGCAGGCGGTGTCGCAACCGCGTCTCTCGGCGGCGCGGGTATGATCCTGCTCGGCAGCATTTACGGTTACAAGCAGCTCACCGATGAGCAAACCGTCAGCCTGATCGAATTTCGGCAAAATGCCCCCGGCGAATACACGGCTCGCCTGATGATTGATGGCCAGACAGACCGATTGTTGACGCTCTCCGGTGATGAGTGGCAAATCGACGCCCGCGTGGTTTCCTGGAAACCGCCGGCGACGATTCTTGGCCTCAAACCGATTTATCAACTCGAGCGACTGAGCGGGCGATATGCGGATATCGCACGCGAGTTAAGCGAGCCGCGAACCGTACACGCGCTGGCTGACGAAAACATGCTGGACCTCTGGACGATCGCAAGGCGTTTCCCCCTGCTGCTGCCGGGCGTTGATGCCTATTACGGCACGGCAACCTACTTACCAATGGCAGACGGCGCGCGCTTCGAGGTTCACCTGAGCCGCGACGCACTGATTGCTCGTCCGATCAACGCTGCAGCGCGAAAAGCCGTCGGGGAATGGCAGCAGAACGGGACTTAATTCCGTATTATGTTCAACGCCCGTGGGCGTGATAAGTCCTTGATGCATACTGAATTTACAGGAGCGCTGCTCCTACAACACCGATCCATATAACAAGATCGAGCGATGACGATACAACTGCACAAAGCAGAGGGAATGATGAGCAGCGAAGACGACCGCATCGGGCTCGATTGCCCGTATTGCGGTGTCCACGCAAACATGACGCCTCAGTCTGTTCCCAACGCAGCACAACTGATCCGGACCAAGCCAAAGCATGTCGGGCTGGTCTACCAGTGCGATGCATGCCGCGCCCCTGTTTTTCTTCGCTTTGCGGTCAAGGAAATCACCTCGGATCACGTCGAACTGTACCGCAACTTCGTGGAACTTGAACGACCGAAGGAGCGTTTCCCGTATTCCTATTTACCGAAACACACCGAAATGTTGTTTCGCGAAGCGCTAAGTTGCTACTCAAGCAATAACTTCAACGCGTTCGCCTCAATGTGTCGTCGATCCGCTGCAAGCGCTTTCGTCGCGCTTGGCGAAGGCGGCAAGCTGCGCGCATTCGAGGAGGTCCTTGTGGCACAGGAAATTGCCGGCATCGATGACGATAGCTTCGCGCCGATCAAGATCATTCTGTTCGAGGCAGGTGAGGAAGAATACTTGCCGCTACTGAATCGATTTCAGGCCGGCATCCTGCTCGAGGTCATGAAAGACATGTTCTACCAATGCTTCGTGCGCCGCGGCAAACTCTCGCGAGCCCTGAAAGTACGTCGCTTTTTCGTTGAAGAAAGCAACGGCAACCTGGCGTCATCTGCCTGAGAAAGCGCCCGTCTAGCCGACGGCGACGCGCGCGTTTCTGAACAAACGCATCCACGGGCCGTCGTCTCCCCACTCCGGCGGATGCCAGGAATTTTGCGCGGTCATGGCGACGCGCTCGGGATGCGGCATCATAATCGTTACGCGACCGTCTTCGTTGCTGAGGCTGCAAATACCGTCCAGCGAGCCGTTCGGGTTGGCCGGGTAGCGATCTGCAACGTTGCCATAATTATTCACGTAACGAGCCGCGATCGTATACGACGACGCATAGCGGTCGGAGTCGTCGGCGAAGCTCACGCGGCCTTCGCCGTGTGAGCTTGCGATCGGCAATCGTGAGCCCGCCATGCCTTGCAGGAACAACGAAGGGCTTTCGAGAATTTCGACCAGGCTGAGACGTGCCTCGAATTGCTCGGAGGAGTTGCGCAGGAATGCCGGCCAGTTCCCGGCGCCCGGAATCAGCTCACGTAAATGCGACATCATCTGGCAGCCGTTACAAATGCCGAGCGCGAACGTATCGCCGCGTGCAAAAAATTCGGCAAACTGGTCACGCGTGCGCGAATGATAGAGCACCGACTTCGCCCATCCGCCACCTGCACCGAGTACATCGCCAAAGGAAAAACCGCCACACGCCACGAGTCCCTGGTAATTCGAGAGCTCGTCATCACCGCTCAGCAGATCGCTCATGTGCACATCCACGGCCGCAAAACCGGCACGCATGAACGCCGCTGCCATTTCGTACTGGCTGTTAACGCCCTGCTCCCGGAGTATCGCGACTCTGGGTTTCGCCGCACCCCTGAACGGACGCGTAATGTCGTCGCCCGGCGCGAAACTCAGACTCGCGTGCAGGCCCGGGTCGTTGTCATCGCTGATGCTGTCGAACTCTTCTTTCGCAGTCGCCGGATTGTCGCGTAGCGCCTGAATTCGGTAACTCATGCCGGACCATTCGTTTTGCATGGTCTTGCGATCCAGCTGCAAGACAATTTTATCATCGCTGCGAACCGTAAGCACGGCATCGCCTTCGACACGACCGATTGCATCTGCCTTGATGCCGTTGCGGTCGAGTACCATCTGCACCTGGTACAGCTTGCTCTTCGCCACCTGTACGAGCGCGCCGGCTTCCTCGTTAAACAACTGAGCCAGGATGTCCTCGTGCGATCCATTCAGGGCCAGCGAAATACCAAGGCGACTCGCGAACATCATCTCCGCTGCCGTCGCCAGCAGTCCGCCATCGCTGCGGTCGTGATAGGCAAGCAGCATTCCTCGCGAATTCAGTTCCTGAATTGCAGAAAACAGGTTGCCAAGCATTTTTCCGTCATCAATATCCGGTGTGTCGCCGCCCGTTCGCAAGAAGGCCTGCGCCAGGCAGGAGCCACCCAGGCGATGCTTGCCGTCGCCGAGGTCTAACAGCAACAAATAACTTGTTTCATCGATCGCTTGCAGCTGCGGAGTCAGGTGTCGGCGGACGTCACTCACGGGCGCAAATGCCGAAATAATCAGCGATACCGGCGCCACGACCTGGTATTCATCCTCACCATCCTGCCAGCGCGCACGCATTGACAGGGAATCCTTGCCGACCGGAATGGCGATGCCGAGCTCGCGGCACAATTCATCGCCGACAGCCTTTACTGTGTCGAAAAGCCTGGCGTCCTCGCCCGGGTGGCCCGCGGCCGCCATCCAGTTCGCCGACATGCGAACCTTACGAATGTCATCGATTGGCGCAGCCGCAATATTGGTGATTGCCTCGGCCACCGCCATGCGTCCCGAGGCCGGCGCATTCAATGTCGCGAGCGGCGTGCGCTCGCCCATTGCCATTGCTTCGCCTGTAAATGCGTTGAAACCGGATGACGTTATCGCGACGTCGCTGACGGGCACTTGCCAGGGCCCGATCATTTGATCCCGCACGCTCAGCCCGCCAACTGTGCGGTCGCCGATGTGAATGAGAAATGACTTATCGGCCACCGCCGGATAACGCAACACGCGCAGTGCCGCCTCTTGCAGGCCAATCCCGGCCAGGTCCAGGCGCGTCGAAAGCATTTCGACTCGCTTTACATCGCGCGTCAGCTGCGGCGGATTACCGAACAGCATCGACATCGGTATGTCGACAATTCGATTATCAAATTCGCGATCATTCACGACCAGTTGCCCGTCATCGGTCAGCGTGCCAATGACCGATACGGGGCAGCGTTCGCGTTTACAGAGTATCTCGAACTCCTCAATACGCTCGGGTGCAATGATCAGGACATAGCGTTCCTGCGCCTCATTGCACCAGATCGCCATTGGCGACATGCCGGGTTCGGCGTTGTCCACGTCCCGCAATTCGATCTGCGCGCCGAGCTTGCTGTGGTCCACAGCCTCGGGAACGGCGTTCGACAGACCACCCGCGCCAACATCGTGAATCAACAGAATCGGATTCTGCGTCCCCATTGCCCAGCAGCGGTCAATGACCTCCTGCGCACGGCGTTCGATCTCCGGGTTACCGCGCTGCACCGATGCAAAATCCAGATCTGCGCTTGATGTACCACTCGCGAGACTGGATGCTGCACCGCCGCCGAGGCCAATCAGCATGGCTGGGCCGCCGATAATCACGATTTTCGCGCCGGGCTTAACGTCGATTTTGTTTGCATGCTCTGCGCGCACGTTGCCGATGCCGCCCGCGATCATGATCGGCTTGTGATAGCCGCGTATCTCATTGTCCGGCAGGCCCGGCAGCTTCGCTTCGAAGGTACGGAAGTAGCCGCACAGATTCGGACGACCGAATTCATTATTAAACGCGGCGCCGCCGATGGGGCCCTCAATCATGATTTCCAGCGGTGTCGCCATGCGATCAGGATGAGGAAAATCAATTTCCCAGGGCTGAGTGTAATTTGGAATCCGTAAGTGCGACACCGTGAAGCCGCTCAGTCCGGCCTTTGGTTTTGCGCCAAGCCCCGTGGCCCCTTCGTCGCGAATCTCGCCACCCGCGCCTGTCGCGGCGCCGGGAAACGGTGATATTGCCGTCGGATGATTGTGCGTCTCGACTTTCATGACGATATGTATGGGTTCGTCGGAATAGCTGAACTCGCGCCCGTCGGTCGCTGGCATCAACCGCGGCCCGCGCCAACCTTCCACAACAGCTGCGTTGTCCGAGTACGCTGACAAGACGCCGTCCGGGCTCGCCTCAGTCGTCGACCGAATCATCCCGAACAGCGTGCCGTCTTGTGCGTCGCCATCGATCACCCAGTTCGCATTGAATATCTTGTGCCGGCAATGCTCCGAGTTTGCCTGCGCAAACATCACGAGCTCGGCATCGGTCGGGTCGCGTTTCAGCTCGGCGTAGTTACGCACGAGATAGTCAATTTCGTCGTCGGACAAGGCCAGGCCAAGATCGATATTGGCCACCTGCAGGGCCGCGCTGCCGTCTTTACCAAGCTCGATGATACCGAGTGGCGCAGGCTCATGATTTTCAAACAGCAAACCTGCCTCGCCTCCTGTACCCAGCACGGCCTCGGTCATGCGGTCGAACAATAGTGGCGCCAGGTTAAAGGCATCCGCTTGCTCGGCGGCGCCCTTGAAGCTAATCGCGAAACAAATACCGCGCTCGATACGAGCAACGCAATCGAGGTCGCAGGCTTTGGCAATATCGGTAGCCTTGCTCGACCATGGGGAAATCGTTCCGGGACGCGGCACGACAAAAATCGTCTGCGCACTCCTGGCGATTTTCCCGGCCGCCTCATCCGACAACAACAATGCAGTTAATTGTTGTTTTTGTTTTCCGGACGGTGCCTCAACGAGGCTGACGAAGTAGGTATAAC
>JADFLJ010000067.1 GCA_022564475.1 Pseudomonadota bacterium | reverse complement strand
AATAATTCGCTGAGTGATGACGAGCGAGGCGCAGTTCTGGAGCACGCTAAAAACTGCGTCGCGTGCCGACGCGAAATGCTGCAACTGGAAAATCTGCGGGATTCCATCAAATGCCTGTCCGGCTCCGAACCGGTACCGGCCCCCGACATGCGCAACATCAATGCCCGAATCGATCGATTCATCGAGCGGCAGAATTTGGCTCGACGATCGTTATTGTGGGTCGGCAGATTTTTCGACAGGCCCTGGCGAACGGCCTACGCCGTGCAAACTGTCTTGCTCGTTGTGCTCGCTACCGCATTGTTGTGGCCAGATACGCCAAATACTCCTAAGGCCGGGTTTACGATGCTCACACAGTCCCGGGAGCTTGCCGTTGGCCACTATGTCCGCGCCGTGTTTAGCCCGGAACTGACTGCCGCCGAGCTACAAGCGCTACTCGACGATCTGCAATTGGCAATCGTGGACGGCCCGACCGATCGCGGCGTCTATACGCTGGCCGCAGGGAATTCGAAGGCGGTAGAGGAACGCGACGCTGCACTGATAAAGTTGTCGCAGAGTCCTGGCGTACTTTTCGCACAGCCGGTAAATCAGGGAACAGGACAGTGAAGTCCGGATCTGCGTTCCTGTTACTCATTGTTCTCGCGCTCGCAACGGGATCGAACGCCGACACCGAGTCTGCTGACGAAAGCGAAATGCTCAAAATACTGGTGACATTTGCAGATCCCGGAATGACGGGCGCCAGTCGCGCCGGACCGGCGCGGCCAGGGTACCGACGTCGTTCATCGACCTATCTCGCATCCGTCACCGTAATGCGAGCCGCACGGCGAATCGCCGAGGACTTTGACCTCCTAACGCTGGATGACTGGCCTATCGTCCCCCTCAAAGTACATTGCCTGGTATTTGCTGTGCCTGATGACGTTGAAATGGAGCAGCTGCTGGAGCAATTAGGTGAGCGAAAGGAAGTCGAGTCCGTGCAACTAATGAACGAATTTGAAGTGTCGGCCGTGGCCGGCAAAAACAGCGCCGATCCATACTCCAGGCTGCAACACAATCTCAATACCCTGGAGTTGGAACAGGCCCACGCCTGGTCGCTGGGCGACGGTACCAACGTTGCGATTATCGATACCGGGGCGGACATTGACCACCCTGATCTGAAGACACAGATCTCCAGTCATCACGATTTCGTTGGCAATAAGCTTGGTGATTTTTCCGCCGACGCACATGGGACCGCGGTGGCAGGTGTGATCGGCGCCGCCGCCAATAATGGTTTAGGCATGATTGGCGTCGCGCCATCGACACAATTGGCGATCTTAAGAGCGTGTTGGTATACGGCGAACAAATCGCGCGCATCTTGCGACAGCTTTACGCTCGCGAAGGCATTGAGTCACGCGATTGACTCGGACACCGACATCATCAATCTGAGTTTGGGCGGCCCATCGGACGCACTGCTTGGCCGCCTGCTGGAAGCAGCCCTGAATCGCGGTATTTTCATCGTTGCAGCAGCGCCAACGCAAGTGCGAGCGGTTTTTCCGGCGGAAATTCCCGGCGTGATTGTTGTTGGATCCGAGTTGCAAGCAGGCACGTCGGGCGCGGCGCTGCGAATTCAGATTAGTGCCCCAGGCGACGACATACTGGTGCCCGTGCCACAGGGTGGTTACGACTTTGCTTCAGGAAGTTCACTCTCTGCGGCGCACGTGTCCGGCATCGTCGCCTTGCTTGTTGCACGTCGGCCCGGACTGACCCGCGACGAGGTGACTACGTTGCTGCTGGATAGCCGGCCGACGATCGGCAGATACGTTAATGCGTGTCGGGCTTTGGCACAGCTACTGCAACGATCCGGTTGCCGCAGCAGTCATGACGTGTCGCAAACTCTTTGATCGACAGTCAGAATCCAGCGGAGATGCTGACGACGAATCGGGACCCGGCCGCTATCCGGGCGGCGAAACCGTCTGGCGACTCATTGTCGTACCACCGCAGGTCCAGGGCAAAATAAGAAATTCTTGCAGATGCACCGACATCCCAATGCAGGTATTCGGATACGCCAATGTCGGTTAGATCGTTGCGACCGAGGGCAGCGCTAACGACCCAGGCTTTGGCGACAGGCCATTCGGACCGCAGCTCCCAATGACGACCAATTCTATCCAGCCCAAACAGATCGTTCGTGTAGCCGTATTCGATCGAGTAGCGCTCGCGCCAGGTCGCGCTAAGCAACAATTCGTTGTGATCGTAGGAATGTGATCCAGTCTGGCCGGGGTACGTGTAACGCAATACGGTCACGGTCGCCGTTAGCGGCCCCTGTGATTCGTAGTGGTAACCAACATAATAATCCAGCTCAATTTCACGCTCGCCCACGCCACTCTGCAGGTCGATCGTACTGGCCCAGGCACCGACGAACATCCCCGTGTCGAACTCATAATCGATTCCAAACTGGACCGCCGGATTGCCATCGGACTGAGCCAGCCCACGGTAAATATATTCGCTGGTCAGCGACGCGATGCCCGTGAATTCCGAGGCATTGGACGCCTGCGGGAGAAGCAGCCCATTAAGAATCACTACCGCGAACAAACCAGTTCGGCGGCGAGTCAACATCTGCTCAAGCGTGCGACCAGTTATCGGGATCTGTTGAGTCTCCGGGCGACAAGCCGATGATGTCGCCGCCCGTATTGATACCCAGGCCGAGTACGGTCCTGTTGGCATAGCCAAAATAGGCGATTACCTGGTTAATTTCGAGAATCTGGCCATCGTCAAGACCCGCTTGCCGCAGTGCGTCGATATCGGCCTCGCTAACCTGATCCGCGTTTAGCGTCAGCTTGCGCGCGTAGTTGAGCCCGGCCAGCTCGCTCCCTGCGAAGGCATCTTGCGGCGACCTCTGCAACAGCGCATCGCGAATAGCGTCGGCTCGCGCATCATCGTTGAGCAATCTCGCCATGCCGGCGTAGTGATGGTCGACGCAGTAGGCACAATTATTGAGCAAACTTACGTACACACCGATTACTTCGAGGAAAACCTTCGGCAACGTGTTGCGAGGATGATGCAAGACGTATTTGTAGAGCGTCATGTGGCCCTGCATCGAATGCGGACGCAAGCTGTGCGCCAGCATGATGTTGTCGACGTTGTCGTCCGGACCCTTGACGCGATCGTACAAATCCCGGAGTTCGCCCTCGGAGTCCTCGTAGGAAATAGTGTTGATCCAGGTCACTCAGGCACTCACACCAGGTTGAACAGGAATATGACGCCAACGGCGAGTGGGGCTATTACGCGGACGAGCAACAACCACGCCTTAAACACAGCGCCATCGCCCACACCGATTTCCTCGACCAGGGATTCACGAGACAACCACCATCCCGCGAATATTGCGTACAGAATACCGCCAATCGGCATCAGTATGTTTGATACCGCATAGTCGATGAGATCGAACGGCGTTTTTTCAGCGAAAATGTCGATGCCGCCAAGCGGGTAAAAATTCTCCCAGGTGGAGAATGAAAAGACCGTCACCAGACCGATCAAAAACGTGCATGTGCCAATCAACATTGCCGCCGTCGGTCTCGACAGGCCGCGAACTTCTTTTGCGCGCGCTGTCATGGTTTCCAGCATGGAGATCGATGACGTCAGTGCCGCGAACAACAGCATGACGAAAAACGCCGTGCCAATAAATGCACCACCCGGCATCCTGGCGAAGGCTGTCGAGAGCGTCACGAAAATCAGCCCCGGCCCGCCGGCCGGATCCAGGTCATTCGCAAAAACGATGGGAAATATCGCCAGGCCGGCAAGCAATGCGACCAGCGTATCGCCCAACGAAATCGTTATCGCTGCACGAAACAGATTAACGTTCTTCGGCAAATAAGCCGCATACGTCAGGACGGCGCCCACGCCCACGTTGACCGAGAAAAACGCCTGACCAACAGCCGCCAAAATAATCGGCGGCGTCAACTTCGACATATCGGGCGTAAACAAAAACTTGAACGCCGTTGCGAAATCACCGACGATTGCGGCGTTGATCACCAGCGCAATCAGGATCAGGAACAGCGCCGGCATCAGGATTGTTACCAATTTTTCTATGCCGACCTTGACGCCCTTGGACACAACAAAAACGGTTCCGGCAGTGAACAAGAGGTGCCAGAAGATCATCGGTCGCGGATCGTGCAAAAAATCTTCGAAGCCCTGGCCGATCTCAGTGGCCGACAAGCCCATCATTGCACCGCTTGCCGATTTCACCAGGTAGGCCGCCGTCCAGCCCGCGATAACACTGTAAAAGCTCAGGACCAGCACCAGCGCGAACAGCCCCATGTAGCCGACAATCGCCCAATGCTTACTATTGCCGCCCTGTTCCGCCAGATGCTGTAACGCGGCCGGTGCGCTGCGTCGGGCACGACGGCCGATGACCATTTCCGCCAGCATGATCGGCGTTGCGACGAGCAATATCGCGAGGACATAAACAAGAACAAAGGCGCTGCCGCCGCTACTGCCCAGCGTATAAGGGAAGCGCCAGATGTTGCCAAGGCCCACAGCCGCGCCGATCGAAGCGAGGATGAAGATCATTCGGCCGGACCATTGTTCGCTCGTCTTGTTTTCCACAGGCTACACTCTTGATACGCGATAGCAGTAGGTTGGAAATACTACCGCATATACGCCGCGTCAGAGACGTGCAGCCAGCGACCGTGCAACGATCTCGCTACAAAAGCCCTTCAAGCCCGTCCAGATCATTGATCACGCGCCACTCCCCACCGGTTTTTTCGACTCTGCCCTTCCACTCTTCCAGCCGCTCCAGGTATTCGCGTGGGTTGATATTGTCGGAGCGCAGCTTGGTGACGTTGAGTGCGATGACGTTGAAACCCGCAAATTCAATATCAAAATCGCGGACGTAGCCCTCAGCCAGATCTTCCTTGAGATCCGAAAAGATCAGGATGGTCTTTTTGCCCGTATCCTTCTCATTCAGAAACTCCACGGCCTGTAACAATCCACCCGTGATATCGGTGTAAGGCGACGGCTTGGCGTTTGCCACAAATTCGCTCACTTGCTGCGCAAATATTCGCTTCTGCCGATTGACGGCGCTCGGCCGGTCGTCGAACGAAGCCTTGGCGATAATATCTTTTTCACTGAAGCTGCCTGTATCAATACGGGCAACCGCGAACGAATCCGTCGCGTCCAGCTGCGACAAGGTATAGCGAATGATCTGCTCGGCCTTGCTGAGTTCCTCGGTATAAGTACCGGAGGTATCAAGCAGCATATACACACCAATATTCGTTTTTTCCGGTGTCTCACCAGCGCCACACGAAATCAGCAGCACACAAAACGTAGCAAGTATTCCATTTCTCATTGTCTTACCCTCCCCGGCAAAGCCGCGTCCTCGGCATTGCTTGCCCTACGCTCCTCGAGCCACAGCGGCACAAACAGAGGCAAGTCATACACCAGCTTCAGCAGAGTACCAAGATAGAGAAAGATATTTCCGAGCAGGCGTAACACAAGCGACAGCGTCCACAACAGCGAAATTCCGATCAATCCAATGACGGTACGCAGCGAATGCACGAAGGTTTCGAGCGGAATCGCCACGAATGTCAGCGCAAACGGCAGGATGAAGCCCATGCCCATCTGTGCGGCCGTCGTAATCCACATGTACTCGCTGGTCACCGTAGCGCCAATATCGCCACGCAGCAGAGCGCTGGTTGCGAGTTCATCCTGCAACAGTATCTCCCGCATATAGGCCAGGCCCGCCTCAACGCTTGCCAGCAGTAAAAGAATGGTGAACGTTATGTAGATCATGCGCACGCGTGTCCTGTCCGGCAGGGCGCCGATCACCGGGAACAAGCGCGTAATACGCAATGACTCCATCAGGAACAGGCCCATCGAGATTTCAACCAGAATAATGACCAGCGCGGCGATGTCCGCCGTGCGAAAGCCGCCGATCAGGCTGGTGCCACCAACCATTTCGGCCATAGGCCTCGCGATTAATGAGAAGTTAATAGTCGCGCCGCCGATGGCAATGACCAGTACAAACGCAGACACAAATAAATTCACCAGCGATGACGACGACAGCACGGATATCGCACGATCTTGACCGTGAACGATGTCCTCGTATTCCTGCATCAGGCGATCGATCGTGACAGAGCGGCTCAGAAGACTGTCAACATTTTTGCCGACCTGCAAAAGGGTCTGCTGGATCTGCCGCCATTCGGGCCGCATGATACACAGTAATTTATGACGTTTCGCGCTGGCCGCGTGATACGCGGTCATCGCTTCCTTATGCGCTTTGATCAGCGACTTGTGAATATCACTAAGTATGTTGCCGACCTGGACGCGCCCTTCTCGCGAGTCAAGAACAGCTACCGCTTCGACCGCCTTCACCCAACCAGGTGGGTCCGGTGGTACGTCGACCGCTTCCTGGTGGTCCTTCTCGATGCGGCCGATGGATTCGCTCAAACTTCGATGCAGCGCCGAGTAATTAGCGAGATCCTTACGAACGGTCTCATTGATGCGATCAAATTCACGTTCGATGATGCGCTCCTTGGCCTCGCGACCGGCCGCGAGCAAGACATCGCGATTTCGTGTGGCGAGACCCTGTTCGGAACGTGACACAGCCTTGGACGCAATCCGGAAGCTGCGATGCAATGCCTGCGCTGCGCCCTGGATGGTCTTGTGAGCCGTGTTGCGTACGAGATAGAGCGCGGCAATGATCAGAATGATCCAAAGTAATGCCGACGCGACTGGCCATGGCGTAATGCCAAGCATAAAGCTCATGATGGTAACCCCGCTGCCGTAGTAGTAAGCGTAGACCGGTGGCTTTGCGAAACGCCCTTGCGGGCATCGTGCCTTTTTCATCGTCGCGGGGAGCGTTTCACAGTCGGTAGCGTAGTGTCAATGTCACAGTCTGCGGTTCGCACAAAGCACGGCCCAATGCGACATAACATGATCTTTTGAGAGTTTCATAAGGACTTACAGCACAGAATCCGGGTTTGTTTTAGGTGAGACTAGGAGGTCATCACGGGCAGCAGGAAGGACATGGGATGTCGCCTGTGCAAAAGGACGCAGGGAATGCGAGCGTACAAATACAACAATAGGGAACTGCCACGTTCCACAATCATTATTGCGACGCTGATCTTTTCCGGCTGTTCGATACAAGCTCCGGTGCCGGAACCCGTGCCGCAAGAACCCATCGTCATTATAGAAACGCCGCCACCACCGGTCGTTGAACCCGACGTTCCTGTCGTAGAGGCCAAACCACCCCGCCTGCCACCGATTGCTATCGTCTTGTCGAGCGCACAACCGGCCTACGCCGATGTCGCGAGCGAACTGACGCATCACTTTGAGAATTACGAGATCTACGACCTCAGCGACAAGACTCGGCCGCCAGTAAGCGTACTTCGATTAATCAATGATTCCGACTCCGACGCTGTCGTCGCCATTGGATTGCGTGCCGCCCGCTCATCGGTCGCGATGTCCGATAAACCCGTTGTCTTCAGTCAGGTCTTCAATTATCAAGATCATAATTTGCTGACATACAACAGTCGCGGTGTTGCCGCGTATGCACCGCTTGAAGCACAACTCGATGCGTGGTTGCAAGCCGATCCGACGATCACACGAATTGGCGCAATCATCGGCGACGGTCATGACGACCTCATCGCCGATGCCGAACTCGCCGCAGAGCGCCACGGCGTCGAACTCCGAGTGCAGATCACGCATTCGGATCAGGAAACACTGTATGTTTTTAAACGCATGGTTCGCGATATCGATGGCTTCTGGCTGTTCCCGGACAACCGAATTTTAAGTCGACGCGCTCTGCAGCAGATCATGGCCGATTCCAGGCGTCACAAGGTTTCGGTCCTGGTACCGAATCAATCCATGTTGCAGATGGGTGGCAGCGTCAGTGTGAGCAGCGTCGCGGCCGACATCGCAGAAACGATCGCGAAAATTGTTCGGCAGATTCAAGCCGGCAAGATCAGTCAGATACCGCCTATCAGCCCATTGTCCGAAATTCGAGTCCTGATCAAAGACAGCGTGCAGGTCGTTGATCGATGAACGCCAGCGTTGACACCATAAAAGCCGAACTGAAGACGCGATTGAAATCCTTGTTCTCGCGCGCACGAACCAAGCGCGGCAATCGCTTGCTCGTACACGAAATCGTATCGATACAAGTCATTAGTGCTGCCCTGATTGGTGCGCTGGCGATTGCCGGTCTGTACTGGGGAGGACAGTGGATTCTGCAGGACAATTACGGTCGCTGGGCCCTGCAATGGACCGAGGAGCTCAATGAACTCGGCTCTCCTTTATATCTTGCCGACGATACAGAAGCGCTCATCCGCCTTGAGAGTTACGTAGAGCGTTACCCGGAGATTGCACGTGTTGCCTATTTCGACGCCAGGGGCACCGCTATTATTTCTGTTGGCAAAACGAATGACACCGAACCTGTCGCGAATTTGTCAGCGCGTGCGTTACACGATGCAATTGCCGTCGTCGGCAACAAGGAACCCTATTTGATGAGCAAGGGAATTTTGGAGCCGCAGCGCTTCGAAATTCTCGCGCCTCTGTGGAAGGAATCGATATCCGAGGACGACTTGTTCGATTTCGATCCGTCTGTTGTAGATTCCGCCGAGAGGACGGAGCTTCTTGGCTTCGTCAGCATCAATCTCGATTTCGTGCTCTTCCACGATCGATTAGTCGACAATATCGAGAGCGCCATTCTCGTCTTGCTCGTCTTACTGATGATCTCGGCTCTGTACGGCAGGTATGTGCTGAGCAAGGCACTAAAAGCGATCTCTGATTTGCAGGAGCCCATTAGAGAATTGGCAAAAGGCAATCTCAGCGTAAAATTCGAACCCGCAGAACATCGTGAGATCGCCGAAATCGTCGAGGCACTCGAATCAACCGCGTCAGCCCTTAGCGCGCGGGATGCGGAATTACTACGACTCGCAAATCACGACAGCCTGACAGGACTCTATAACCGACGTCGATTCCTCGAAGTATTGAGACACGAAATTACCAGCGTGATGCGTTCGGGGCGCGACAGTGCGTTGTTGTTCGTCGATCTTGACCAGTTCAAATACATCAACGACGCCTGCGGGCACGCGGCAGGTGATCGTTTAATTCGCAAGGTTGCCGATGAATTGTCGCGCAGCGTCCGGCGCGACGACACGGTCGCGCGCTTCGGTGGCGACGAGTTCGTAGTCCTGCTGCCGCACACCGACCTCGCCGGCGCACGATCGACCGCGGAAACGATTCTGGCGAACATGCGACGTATGGCGCACATGGAGGACGAGCGCGTATTTCATGTCCATTGCAGTATCGGCGTCACGATGTTGTCGGGGACCAACTTGCAACAGGACGAGTTGATCAATCAGGCGGACATCGCGTGCCGCGAAGCCAAGTCGGGTGGGCGCAATCGCTTGCACATCTTTGAGCCGTCCGCTGATGCTGAACAACAGGCCTCGGCTTACATCGGTTGGGTAAACCGTTTGCGCAATGCCCTGGACTACGATGGATTTGAACTGCGCTTTCAACCCATCAACAGCATCAGCACGGGTGAGACGGCACACCACGAAGTACTGATACGGCTGCGGGGCGATGATGGCAAGCTCATATTGCCGGATGCCTTCCTGCCATCTGCGGTCCGTTTCGGTCTCATGTCCGAGATCGACTTCTGGATGATTCGCCATGTTGCGATGGCCTACGCCGAAGAATCCAAAAGCAATCCCCGCCTGAAGCTCGCTATTAACCTGTCCGCAAACGCGTTCGAGGACGATAATCTGACGGCTTACATCAAGAAAACCTTCGCAGAATTCGGTGTACGGCCCAGCTCCATCATTATCGAGATTACCGAGAGTCTCGCCATCAGGCGGCTGGCGCATGTCGATCAGCAGATCAAATCGCTACGTGAACTCGGTTGCGAATTTGCACTGGACGACTTCGGTACGGGCTACAGCTCGTTCAGTTACCTGCAAAAGTTGCGTTTCGACTACATCAAGATCGACGGATCGTTCGTGCAGGATTTGCCGGACAATCCTGTCGATCAAAAGATGATCAAAATGATCGCCGAGATCGGCCGTGAGGCCGGCATGAAGACCGTCGCGGAATACGTACGCAACGCTGAGACATTTTCGATACTTGGCGAACTGGGTGTGGACCTTGCACAAGGCTTTTTCATCGGTCGACCCGCGAAGAGACCAAAGGCTAAATCCGCGCCCATCTCACTAACGTCGCGGCGCATTAAGCTGACCGCCAGCCAGACCAATTTGAAGCTGCGGTAAGCCCAGGACGTTACGCGTTAGTACTTAGTTCAATCGCTCCTTTAGCTCCGCCACCTCAGCTTCCAGCCGGCTGACCCGCTCCGCCAGTTCCGCCACGCTGACGCGTTCGGACGACCCCGCTTTGCTGGCCGCCTGTGCCTGGCTGGCATGTGCCTCCACGTCTACGGGGCCCGAGAACAAATGCATGTATTCTGCATCCTTGCGCCCCGGGGTACGCGGCAGTTTGACGAGCAGTGGTTCACCGTCTCGTTCGATGAGACCGGTCAGCGCGACGACTACCTCATCGTTGTCGGCAAAGCTGTGCAGTCGTCCACTGCGCGCGCGTAACTCGCCCGGTGTTTGCGGTCCGCGCAGCAGTAACAAGCACACCATCGCGACCTGTGCCGTGTCGAGCTGAAGATTGCTGTAACGCGTATTGCAGAATCGCTGCGTGTATTTTTCCGTCCTGCTTTTGAAGTTTTCGTCCTTGCGGACGAAGTGTTTCGCCTCAAGCACACCCAGGCTATGCCGCAGCTCGCCCTGCTGCAGGGCCATCACGGGATCACGTCCGGATTTCTGATTGCAGGCGTTGGTCAGCGCATTCAGGGTCAGCGGGTACAGATCCGGGGTAGCAATGGATTTTTCGATCAGGCAACCGATGATGCGGGCCTCGATAGCAGTCAGCTCATGCAATACGAATGGGTCCTCGCGACGGTGAAACGCCTGGCCAATGGTAGCCACGCCTCGCACTGTGTAGCATATTCCTTTCAACCCTCTATCGGTCGAACATATGACAGCTCACGCCCGCGTCGTGCTCCTTGCATCTTTCCTGCTTCCAGCCACCGTTTTTGCCCAGGCCATCGCGGATGACATCCAAGAACAGGCGATAGCGCTTCGCGATGGCGCCATGCAGAACTCCATCGCTTACGACGTTGTTGAGTCCTTGACGATGGAGGTCGGTCCACGACCAGCGGGGTCGGCCGGCGATGCCGCCGCCGTGCGCTGGGCAATCGACAAATTGAACGAACTGGGATTCAAAAACGTCCATGCGGACGAAGTATTGGTGCCGCACTGGGACCGCGGCACGCTGGATTTGCGAATCACTGCGCCCACCCCCAATTCCTGGTCGCAACGTCGCTTGGCGGCAGTCCGGGAACACCTGCCGAAGGCATCGAGGCCGAGGTTGTAAGAGTAGAGAGCCTGGCTGAACTGCGTGCCCTAAGCCGCGAACAATTAGAAGGCCGTATCGCCTTCATCGATCACGTCATGGAATGCAAGAAAAGCGGCGCTGGTTATGGTGTTGCCA
>JADFLJ010000243.1 GCA_022564475.1 Pseudomonadota bacterium | reverse complement strand
CCGACACCATGTCATCGCCAGACAACAGGGCCTTATCGGTACGACCATCCTGGTTGCTTCGCTGCGAGGACAGGAGTGTTCGCTCACCGTCCAGCGAGAACAGTCGCACAGCAACCCCGGCGGCCGGGTGGCCGTGCGCAGTGTCGAGAATATGTGTCGTTAGTCGTCCCACTAGCCCCAATTATAACTCAGCAGCAAACAACGCCCTATGATAGTTTTGCTGGTGTGACATCGGGAAAACATCGATGACTAATAATAAGGAACTATCGAGGCGGGACTTCCTGCACTCCGCAGGGGCAATTAGTGGTATTTCCTGCTTGCGAATCGCTGCGCCCGCGCTCGTGAGCCTTACGCAGGCAGCTTGTTCCGCCAAAGAGCAAAGCGCAGCATTTGTAACGCTGGGCGAGGCCGAGGCTGCCGATTTTTCCGCGATCGCGGCAAGAATCATCCCGACAACCGAGACGCCCGGCGCGACCGAAGCCGGTGTCATTTATTTTATCGATCGCGCGTTCGGCGAAGAAGAAAGTGGCTCCTTAAACGTCGCGCGCGACGGTCTTGATGCGCTCAATGCGACGCTGCCAGATGCAACGCGCTTCGCGGATCTGGACGAGACGATGCAAGATGTCCTGCTCAAGAGCATCGAGAGCGATGGCTTTTTCAATCTGCTGCGAACGATGACTGTATTCGGCTTTTTCGCGATGAGTTCCTACGGCGGCAACAAGGACCATATCGGCTGGGATCTGATTGGCTTTAAAGGTCATCATGGCGCGTGGGAGTATCCGTTCGGTTACTACGATGCCGCAGTTCACGGAGGATCATACGATGGCGAATAGCGCTCAGTTCGCGCAGGATAAGGCCGTCGACTTCGTCATCGTGGGCTCCGGGTCCGCCGGCGGCATTCTCGCCAGGGAACTTTCAACGGCCGGCTTCGATCTCGTGGTGTTTGAACAGGGGCCTTACCGCAGGGCAGCCGATTTCACGCATGATGAACTCGCCATCCTTTTTCAAGAGGAGCTCCTGAACGGCAACCCGGGTAGTGGCCAGACATTTCGTGACGACCCTGACAAGAAGGCGGTCATGCCAGAGGGTGATACCCCTGTCCGCTATGCGCAAACAGTGGGGGGCTCCAGTGTCCACTTCACGGCGAATTTCTGGCGCTTTCGCGAAATCGATTTCAAGGAACGCTCGTTGCTCGGACCCATTTCCGGCACCAATTTTGCGGACTGGCCGATCAGCTACGAGGAGCTGGAGCCCTATTACACGAAGGTCGACTGGGATATCGGTATCTCCGGCGCCCCCGGTCCATTCGACTCACCGCGATCCAGGCCATTTCCGATGCCGCCGTTGCCGATCAAGTCATCCGGCGTACTGCTCGAAAAGGCCGCAAAAAAACTTGGCTTGCATGCGCAAGCAGAACCGCACGCAATTCTGTCGCAGCCACACAATGGCCGGCCCGGATGCATCAAATGCGGTTATTGCATGTTTTTTGGATGCGAAGTTAACGCCAAGTCATCAACCTTAGCGGCGATGATCCCGCTGGCCGAAGCCAGTGGTCACTGCGAGATTCGTGCAGAATCTGCCGTGTTTCGCGTGGTCACCGATGCGCACGGGCGGGCGAGCGAAGTGCTCTATTACGATGCCGATGGCAACGAGCGCTCGCAGAAGGCCAGGGCCGTCATCCTGTCAGCAAATGGCGCAGAAACAGCGCGTCTGCTGCTGCTGTCCGAGAGCGCTCAATTTCCAGACGGGCTTGCCAATTCCAGCGGCTTTGTTGGCCGCAACCTGATGTTCAACAGCCACTCGCTCTCTGAGGCTGTGTTCGAACATCAATTGAATGACTACAAAGGCGCACAGGTCTCGAGGATGGTGCACGACTTTTATGAAACGGATGAAAAGCGCGGTTTCTATGGCGGCGGTGGCATTGACTCAAGGCCGCTGTTTTCTGCGACTCCGATTTTTCACGCCATGATGGGCATGCCGCCCGACGTGCCCAGCTGGGGTGCCAAATTCAAAAATGAGATAGCACACAATTTCACGCGCCAGATGGCCGTTCTCTCGGGCTCGACGTCGCTCGCCCTCGACCGCAACAACATTACACTCGACCCCGAGAGTACCGACCAATGGGGACGGCCCGCCATTCGATTGACTTATCGGGATCACGACGACGATCTTGCAGTCGCGAAATTTCTGCGGGACCGGTGTATGGAGCTGCTGGATGCCGCCGGTGCCGTAAAAAGCTGGCGCATGCCGATTGGGCCGACCAATGGTGGCGAACATCTGCTCGGTACTTGCCGCATGGGCGATGATCCTTCGACCTCCGTTGTTGACCGTAATCATCGCAGCCACGACGTAGCCAATTTGTTCATTTGCGACGGCTCAAGTTTCGTAACGTCGGGACGCGGCCAGCCGACAATGACCATTATGGCATTGGCGTTTCGCACCGCCGACAAGATCAAGGAAGCCGCAAACGCCCTGGAAATCTGATGAGGAG
>JADFLJ010000066.1 GCA_022564475.1 Pseudomonadota bacterium | reverse complement strand
AGGGCGGCCTGAGGATCCTGCTTTGGTGGGGCATTCCCGAGGTAGTGCTTGGCGCAAAGTTTGATATGCGCCCGGGCGTCACCGAGATGAGTGAACGCATCCAACAAATTCACCACATGGGCCTGTGGATATGCTTTGTTGTTGGCATCATCGTATTTGGCGCCATGTTCTACTCGATGTTTGCACATCGCCGCTCGCGAAACCCCACACCCGCCACATTCACCGACAGCACGCTGGTCGAATTCATCTGGACCTTGATTCCGGTGTTGATACTTATTGGCCTCGCAATTCCAGCCACGACGGCCCTGCGCGACATTGAGGACAACGACAATGCGGACCTCACGGTGCTGATCACCGCATCGCAATGGAAATGGCACTACAAGTATCTGGAATCGGGCATCAGTTACTACAGCAATATCTCGACACCCCAGGAACAGATCGACAATCTTGAACCCAAAGGCGAGTACTATCTGCTCGAGGTCGACAAGCCGCTGGTACTTCCGACCAATAAGAAGATTCGTTTCCTGGTGACTGCTGACGACGTCATCCATTCCTGGTGGGTACCCGACTTCGCTGTCAAGCAGGATGCAATCCCGGGATTTATAAACGAGGCCTGGGCCCGAATTCCCGTCGTCGGCGTATTCAGGGGCCAATGTGCCGAGCTGTGCGGGCTGAAGCACGCCTACATGCCGATCGTGGTCGACGTCAGGCCCGAGGCTGAGTTTGACGCCTGGATCGAAGAGCAAAGGCTGGCAGCCGAACTTGCCGGCGAAGCCGCGGTCGCTGCGCGCGCCAGGACCTGGGCTATGGATGAACTTTTGTCGATTGGCGAGGATGTGTTTACCAAACACTGCTCGACCTGCCACGAACGCGACGGCATGGGTCAGGGAGCGAAATATCCTGCATTGGCCGGCAGCGAGATCGCGACGGGCCATATCGCCGATCATCTCGCCCGAGTCATGGATGGCAAGGCCGATTCGGAGATGCAGGCGTGGGCGCCACAACTGTCCGACCTGGAGATCGCCGCAGTGCTTACCTACGAACGCAATAGCTGGGGCAATGACACCGGCGACATCATCCAACCATTGACGGTATACGAGGCGAGATGATGGACACGCATTCAGAATCGAATTCGAAAACACGTCATCCCCTGCTGGCCTTCGCCGCGCGATGGTTGTTAACCACCAATCACAAGGAAATCGGCACGCTGTACCTGTGCCTTAGTTTCCTGCTGTTTTTTATTGCCGGCTCGATGGCGATGTTCATGCGCCTTGAATTGTTTGAGCCGGGAATTCAGTTCGTTGACCCGCTTCACTACAACCAGATCCTGACTCTGCACGGCCTCATAATGGTATTCGGGGCCGTCATGCCCGCGTTCGTCGGTCTCGCTAACTGGCTGATTCCGATGATGATCGGCGCGCCGGATATGGCATTGCCGCGGTTGAACAATTTCAGTTTCTGGATCCTGCCTTTCGCATTTGCCTTGTTGCT
This sequence comes from Pseudomonadota bacterium, assembly GCA_022564475.1. Taxonomy (GTDB): domain Bacteria; phylum Pseudomonadota; class Gammaproteobacteria; order Steroidobacterales; family Woeseiaceae; genus UBA1847. The sequence goes on along the minus strand of JADFLJ010000066.1, from coordinate 10,121 downwards.
GTCGACACTCTTCATGGAAGGCGGCGCACCCAATTTCGGCTGGACATTTTACGCGCCATTGTCGACCACTTACGGCCCGCCCAGCACCGATTTCTTCATTCTCGGTGTTCACATGATGGGTATCTCAAGCATTTTGGGCGCCATAAATATCATTGTGACGATCGTCAACATGCGCGCGCCGGGCATGACGTACATGAAGATGCCGATGTTTGTCTGGACCTGGCTCATCACTGCTTTTCTATTGATCATGGTAATGCCGGTGCTCGCAGGCGTCGTCACGATGATGCTGACGGACCGCCACTTCGGCACCAGTTTCTTTGAGGCGGCCGGGGGCGGAGACCCGGTGCTGTTCCAGCATATCTTCTGGTTCTTCGGACACCCGGAGGTGTACATCATGATCTTGCCGGGCTTCGGCATCGCCTCGCAGATCATTCCAACGTTCGCACGCAAAAAACTGTTCGGCTATCACTCGATGGTCTATGCGACGCTGGCAATTGCTGTGTTGTCTTTTGTTGTCTGGGGACATCACATGTTCACAACGGGCATGCCGCTGTTCGCTCAGTTGTTCATCATGTATGCCACGATGCTGATCGCCGTCCCAACCGGGGTTAAAGTATTTAACTGGGTGGCGACCATGTGGCGTGGCTCAATGACGTTCGAGACGCCGATGCTGTTTGCGATCGGCTTCGTCATGATGTTCACGATCGGCGGATTCTCCGGACTGATGCTGGCCCTCGTGCCCGCCGATTTTCAGTACCACGATACCTACTTTGTCGTGGCGCACTTTCACTACGTACTGTATCCGGGCGCAATTTTCGGGACGATGGCGGCCGTCTACTACTGGCTACCCAAATGGTGTGGCCATATGTATGACGAACGACTCGGCAAGATTCACTTCTGGGTCGCAACGTTTGCCGTCAACCTGACATTTTTCCCGATGCATTTCACCGGACTCGCCGGAATGCCGCGCCGAATTCCGGATTATTCACTACAATTCGCCGATTTCAACATGGTATCCAGCATAGGTGCCGGTTTACTGGGCCTGACGCAGATTTTGTTCCTCTACATCGTCGTCAAAACCATCCGCGGTGGCGAAAAGGCAACGGCTCAGGTCTGGGAGGGTGCGGAGGGACTGGAGTGGACAATTCCATCGCCGGCACCGCTACATACATTCGCAACACCGCCGGTTATTGCGGACGGTGACCATCCATGAGTCAGCGCGACAAAAAGCGACATACAACCCTGTTGCTCGCATTGGCCGTTGGCATGTTCGGTTTCGCGTTCGCGCTGGTACCGCTTTATGACGTTTTCTGTGAGATCACCGGGCTGAATGGCAAGACCTCCGGACAGGCAGAGCTGCTTGCGGAAATTGACAGGTCTGCAGCGCAAGAAGATCGCGAGGTAAAGATCGAGTTCCTTGCCAGTGTCGCACGCGGCATGTCATGGGAATTCAGGCCCATGGACAAGGAAATCATCGTGCGACCGGGAACGATGAACAAAACGACATTTTTCGTTCGCAATCGCAGCAACAAGACAGTAATCGGACAGGCTGTCCCCAGCGTTTCTCCCGGGCAGGCTGCGCAGTACTTGAAAAAAATAGAATGTTTTTGCTTTGAGCAACAGAAATTAATGGCCGGTGCCGAAATGGAGATGGGCGTCACTTTTTATGTCGACGCCGAGCTGCCCGCCCATATCAACGAACTTACGCTGTCTTACACGATGTTTCTTGTGAGTGATCTTGTAGGCAGTAACGAACACGAACATCTAAGCAGTCACAACGTCAGGTAGCAATGTCACAGATAAACGAAACACCACGCTATTACGTTCCGCACAGCAGCATCTGGCCTATCGCAGGCTCGATCGCATTGTTCCTGACAGCGTTCGGCGCAGCAAACTTCATTCATCAGAGTACCGATAAAGTCGCCGCCGAAGGCAATTTCGGCGGACCGATATTTTTCATCGGGCTCGCCTCAATTATTTTCATGATGTTTGGCTGGTTCGGGACCGTTATCCGGGAAAGCCTGGACGGCATGGTCAGCGAGCAGCTGGATCGTTCCTACCGCATGGGAATGACCTGGTTCATTATTTCCGAGGTGATGTTTTTCACAGTATTTTTCGGAGCGCTCTTTTACGCGCGGGCGATCTCTGTCCCATGGCTGGCCGGTGCCGGCAATAATCTGCAAACACATTTGCTGTTGTGGCCTGATTTCGCAGAGACCTGGCCGTTGTTTCGGACGCCGGGCGGCACGATGAATGAGTCAATGGGCCCCTGGGGTTTGCCGTTCATTAACACGATCATCCTCGTGAGCAGCAGCATCACCTTGACGTTCGCCCACTGGGCTTTGAAGAAGAGCAAAAGAGTCGCGCTGGGGCTGTGGCTGTCACTGACGGTCGTATTGGGTTCTGTCTTTCTGTGCTTGCAGGTTGTCGAATACATGCACGCGTTCGATGAGCTGGGCCTGAGCCTGGGCTCCGGAATTTATGGTTCCACATTTTTCATGTTGACTGGATTCCACGGCTTACACGTGACTCTGGGCACGATCATGCTGATCGTCATGTTGCTGCGTGTATTTCGTGGTCACTTCACAGCCGACAAGCATTTCGCATTTGAGGCAACCAGCTGGTATTGGCATTTCGTCGACGTCGTCTGGGTGTTTTTGTTTACTTTCGTCTACTGGTTTTGAGCGAACTACCGTGTCATGAAACCAAAGGCAAGAATTATGAGCAACAGGACCGCCAGCCCAACACGGATCGATAGCGATATGACAGCCCGGTTCGTTTTGCCACGGTCCTTGACCAGAAAATACAGTCCAAATGCCAGGCTGACGAGGATTCCCAACATGACAAGTATAACGAGGAGATCAAACATCTGAATTCACCCGGCACTGCGGAGAGTGCGATTGATGAAATCAGGATCTCAAAATGATGTCAAGAACAGCTGAAATTAAGGTGACGGTCGATCTCGACAACGACAACTTGCCGACGCGCATAGAGTGGCAGGCGACCGAGGGGAAAGGCAACGGCCCAGTGCCCTGCCAATCGCTCATGTTGTCGTTGTGGGATGCGGAAAGCAAGACGACCGCGGCCATCGATCTGTGGACGACGGACACAACGGTCGATGATATCAATCTGCACTTCTATCAGATATTTCACAAGATGGCGGATACCTACCAGCGCGCCACAAAAAATGCAGACGTTGCGCAGCTCATTCACGAATTTGGCGACAGTTTCGGCAAGACGTTGGGGCTTAAGTCGCTATGAGTGTTTCGATCGTCCATACGCTTCGAGTACTGCGGCCTGCTGCAATGATCGCGCTGGTCGCGCTCACAGGATTGGTCGTCGGCTTCTACGTGAACGCGACATTTTTTCCGGGCACAAGCCCCGAACAGCCGATCAACTTCAGCCATCGAATACATGCCGGCGAAAACCAGATTCCCTGTATGTACTGTCACGTGCAAGCGCGCCGCTCGATTTCGGCGGGCGTACCCAGCGTCAACAAATGCATGGGCTGCCATGCGGAGGTCGCTACAGACAGCCCGCAGATTCGCTTACTCGCCAGCTACTTTGAAACGAAAGAGCCCATTCCCTGGATCAAGGTCCACGACCTGCCGGATTTCGTGCATTTCACACACAAGCGACATGTGCAGGCTGATATTGAATGCCAAACCTGTCACGGGCCAGTCGAAACAATGGACGTAGTGAGTCGGGAGGCACCCGTCAAAATGGGCCTGTGCCTCGACTGCCATAGAAAAAATGAGGTCGAGCACGGCACCGACTGCTGGACCTGTCACAAATAATAACGAGGAATCTATCAAGGCAATGTCAAACGTAGATCGCAGACAGTTTCTAAAGCTCGTCGGGGCCGGTGGTGTCGGTGCCGGCGCCGGTTTCATGCTTGCCGAATCGATCAAACATCCTGTCGAGTACCTGATTCCCTACCCGATACCGCCCGAAGAGTTCAGTCCGGGAATCGCGACCTGGTACAACTCGGTGTGTGGAATGTGCCCGGCAGGCTGCGGCATTTCTGTGCGGACACGCGAGGGTCGCGCCAAGAAGATTGAAGGAAATCCGTTACACCCTGTGAATCAGGGACGCCTGTGTGCCCTGGGTCAGGCTGGCCTGCAGACCCTGTACAACCCTGATCGCCTGACCGGACCCATGCTGCAAAGCGGTGAGCGCGGCAGCGAAGAGTTCATCCAGACAACCTGGGAAGAAAGTCTGGCGACCGTCGCGCATCGACTTGCCGCGGCACGCGATGGTGGCAAGAACATTTACTTGCTTAGCGAAGGTGTACGCGGACATCTCGCGATGTTGCTGGAACGATTTATGGACGGTCTGGGTTCCGAGCATCTTATGCACTATGACTTCGCTCATCCGCATGCGCTTTACGCAGCAAACCAGCGTTTGTTCGGGGAACACACGCTCCCGTATTACGATATTCGAAACACGCGTTACTTGTTGTCCTTTGGCGCAGATTATCTGAGCAACTGGCTGTCACCGGTTCACCACAGTTTGGGATTCGGCCACAGTCGTCAGGGAACGGATCTGGACAGAGGGCGCTTTGTGCAAATCGAAGCGAAAATGAGTCTCAGCGGCGCCGCAGCAGACGAATGGATACCTGCGCGACCCGGCAGCGAAGGCATTCTGGCTCTGGGACTGGCGCACCAGATCCTTGCCGGCGGTGCTTACACGGGCAGTGACTTCGACGACTGGAATGCGGCGCTTGCAGGCTACTCGGCGGAGAGTGTCGCGGAACGCACGGGCGTAGCGGCAAAGACCATTGTCAGGCTCGCGAGCGAATTTATGAAGGCGGAACCGGGCCTCGCCATAGGCGGGGGCGCGGTCGACAATCACAGCAATGCCGTGGACACACTCGTCGCCGTCAACCTGCTGAATTACCTCGTAGGCAATATAGGCAAACCGGGTGGTATTGTGTTCAATTCAGATCCGGTTGTCGGTGGACCAGCCAATAATCGTCAGGCGAATTTCATCGCGATGCAGCAATTGGCCGAGCAGGCACGCCACGGAGCCATTGATGTTCTGATCGTTAACAATACCAATCCGGTTTTCACGCTGCCGCACGCGAGCGGTTTTCGCGAGGCGCTGGCATCCATTCCGATGATCGTCAGCTTGTCCAGTTTCATGGATGAAACAACGACGATGGCCGATGTCGTTCTTCCAAGCCACAGCTACCTGGAGAGCTGGGGCGATGACATGCCACAGCCGGGCCTCGGATTCCCGGTTGCTGCCATATCCCAGCCCGTGGTTTCGCCCTTGTACAACACTCGCGCAACGGGCGACATCATTCTCGATCTCGCTGGCAAGCTGGGCATGAAGGACAGCATGCCATGGGACTCGATGGAGGCCTGCCTCAAAGATGGATGGCGGCAGATATATGAGCGCAGCTCGCCCGATGCGAGTGATTTCGACACGTTCTGGCGCGACGTCCTCGTATCAGGAGTTTGGGGCGAAGACATTCACCGCCAAGACACTGTGGTTGTGGATAAATCGGTCATCGACAACATCGATGTCGCAGAGCCTGAGTTCTCGGGCGACAGCGAACAGTATCCGTTCTTTCTGCATCCCTATATGTCTACGGCAATGTATGACGGGCGTGGCGCCAATCTGCCATGGATGCAGGAGCTACCCGACCCAATGACCAGCATTGTCTACGGGTCCTGGGTTGAGATGAATCCGGCGACAGCGCAACAGCTTGGGCTGCGGGATGGCGACCTTGTCAGTATTTCATCCGAGTACGGCAGCCTCGAAGCGCCCGTGGTCATTTTTCCGGCCATCATGCCGGAGGTAATCGCGATGCCAATCGGCCAGGGACACAGCGCGTTCGGTCGCTACGCGCGGGACCGCGGTACGAATCCACTGCAGATTCTTGCGCCGCTGACAGCAACAACATCGGGGAGCCTCGCAACGCATGCAACGCGCGTTAGCCTGGCAGCCACCGGCCGACGAGCTGCACCTGTGCAGACAGGCGGCGACACGCGGCAACTTGGCCGAAACATTGTGCAATTTACGGGCGATGACTCGAGCGCGGGCGGACACAGCGCGAATTTGAACAGCATTCCCATCGTGGTGAAAACAACATGAACTTTATCGATCGATTCATGGCCAGTTGGCGAAAATATCGCAAGCCCGGCTATTACGAGGAATTTGATTACGCCTGGACGATGACGGTCGACCTGGACCGTTGTACGGGTTGCGGTGCCTGCGTCACTGCCTGCCAGGCCGAAAACAATATACCGATCGTCGGGGAAAAAGAGCTGGGTCGGGGCCGTGAAATGCAATGGATCCGGATCGAGCGCTACTGGGAAGGCGAGTATCCAAACGCGAAACTCAGTTTCATTCCAATGCTTTGCCAACAGTGTGACGCGGCTCCCTGCGAAACCGTGTGTCCTGTCTCTGCGACCTACCATAATCAGGACGGGCTGAACGCTCAGATTTATAACCGTTGCATTGGTACCCGATCATGCGCCGTTTATTGTCCCTACGAAGTCCGCTACTTCAATTACTACGACCACCATTGGGACGCGCCGCTGGAGCAACAGCTCAATCCGGACGTCACAGTTCGCGAGAAGGGCGTCATGGAAAAGTGCACGTTCTGCGTGCAGCGCATTCGTCAGGCGAAGGACCACGCGAAAGACGACGGACGGCGTCGGGTCAAAGACGGCGAAGTTCAACCGGCATGCGTGCAGACCTGCCCGAGCGAGGCTTTGACGTTCGGTGATCGCAAGGATGCCAACAGTGTGGTCGCGAAGAAAATGAACGATCCACGCGCCTACCACGTGCTGGAAGAAACCAACACCTTGCCGTCCGTGGTCTACCTCAAGAAGGTGCGCGCCAATGCAGACTGAGGTAAGACAAGCCCGGTTTGCAGACGTCAATGATGACGTCGTCCGTTCGCTTGTTGTCACGGGACGGAATTACTACATCGCACTCGGTATTGCCGGGTTCGTAACGCTTACCTGCTTTTTCTTTCCATGGTTCTACCAACTCTATTACGGCATCGGCGCCGCCGGCATGAACAGTCCGACGGTGTGGGGAACGTATCTTGCCAGCTTCATATTCTGGATTGGCTTGAGCCATTCGGGAACACTGCTTTCCTGTGTACTGCACCTGACGAATAGCGAGTGGCGCAAGGCCATGTACCGCAGTGCGGAAGCGATGACCTTCTTTTCCTTGTTTGTCGCGATAACGATGGTAATGGTACACATCGGGCGGCCCTGGTTTATTCATTGGGCTGCGCCCTACCCCAATCAGATGGGACTTTGGCCGAACTTTCGGTCGCCCTTGATGTTTGACGTGATGGCGATTATGACCTACCTGACCGGCAGCGGCATATTTATTTACATGGGCGCAATTCCGGATTTCGCGGCGGTCCGGGATCGCACGACGGGCTGGCGACACCATCTGTATGTGCTCTTGTCACTCGGCTGGCGCGGCACCGATAAAGAATGGCATCGACTCGGCTGGGCTTACACATTTCTCGCCGTACTGATCATCCCTCTGGCGGTATCCGTGCACAGTATCGTGTCATGGGATTTCGCCCTGTCGATCGTGCCGGGCCTGCACCAGACTATTTTCGCCCCTTACTTCGTAGTCGGTGCTATTTATTCGGGCACGGCGGGCATCGTCACGGTGATGTTCGTGCTGCGGAAGTACATGAACTTTGAGCATTACATTACAAAGCTGCACTTTGACAACCTCGGAAAGCTGTTGCTATTGCTGTCACTGCTGTGGACGTACATCAACATGTTGGAGCTGTTCACGGGCTGGTTTAGCGGCACTTCGACAGAGTACGAACAGCTAAAGTACAAGCTCACGGGATTTTACGCGCCATTGTACTGGGAAATGATTCTGTTCTGTGCCGTTGCGCCGCTCTTATTGATCTCCAGGAAATTCAGGACCTCATTCGTACCAATGTTGATCCTGTCGATCGCCATTAACATTGGCATGTACACGGAACGCTTCCTCATAGTCGCGACGACCTTATCGCGGCAATACCTGCCAGGGTCCTGGCGCGTGTATGTTCCGAGCCTCGTGGAGATCTCGATCCTCGTCGGCTCACTTGCCCTGTTCGTCACGCTATTCCTGTTATTCGTGAAAATATTCCCCAGCATCTCCATTTACGAGATCAAGGAGACCATGGGCGTACCGAAGAAACATGGGGAACACCATGACACGTAATGCACTTGGCTTGTTTCGCGATCCGGATTCGGCGCTGGCGGCAGCCGGTCGGCTCAAAGGTGCCGGATTCGAGAGGCCGGAATTGATGTCGCCGATTCCGATCCATGGCGTCGAGGAGGTGCTTGGGCCAAAAAAATCTGTCATCAAGCGCTTCACACTTGTCGGGGGACTGTTAGGCGCGATCAGCGGATTCACGCTGGCGGCATGGACGGCGGTCTTGTACGTCCATCCGACGGGCGGCCGGCCGATCATTACATTGCCGCCATTTCTGATCATTACGTATGAGATGACCATACTTTTCGGCATTCTCGCCACGGTGCTTGGTTTTCTGATCAGCGCAAGATTTCCTGCAATACGCGAACGCATCTATGTTCCTGAAACCGCGGTCGATCGTTTCGCGGTCGTCGTTGCCTGTTCCAGCGATGATCTGCTGCAACGTGCCGAAAGTATCCTGCATGAGGCGGGCGCCGAGGAAGTGCGGAGAATCGCCGAGGGAGACTCATGAAACGCGGCAGCCTTGTATTTTATTTCCTGCTAGTGACCGTGGCTGCCACGCCTGTCGGGGCATTTCCCTGGGATCAGGACATGGTGGATCAACCATCGGAGAAAGCGCAGGAATCGATCGCACCACCCGGACCGGGTTCGGTGCCTGTAAATGGCGGAGAAACGCTGCCCATACCGAAAAACGATGAAGAGGCCGCCGATATGAAAGCCGCGGCTGCATCGCTGCAAAATCCAGTTCCAGCCAACCGCGAGTCCATCGATCGCGGCAAATATTTTTACGGCATCAACTGCCTCGTATGCCACGGTGAAGACGGCCGCGGCGATGGTCCAGTGGGATTAAAATTTATAGAGAAGGCACCCGTCGATCTGCACGACACCTACACGCAAGAGCAAGCAGACGGACAGTTGTTTTTTACGCTGACACGGGGTCGGGCAAAGATGCCTTTTTATCGTGATGCATTGAGTCCATCGGAACGATGGGATGTTATCAACTACGTCAAAAGCGAGTTTGGTGAGGAATGAATCAGCCGGATTTTGCATTATTTACCGTGTCGTTCCTGTACTTACTGGGTATTAGCCAAGCCGGAGTCGTGTTCGCAGCCGTCATGCGACTGGCAGAATCCGATTGGGGCAAACCCTGGTACAGGCTTGCGGAACTCTCGACGCTGGCGTTTTTTCCGTTCGCAATTCTCGGCTTTCTTGTGATTTTCTTCTACGCAAAAGAAGATTTGTTTTATTGGTTACAAGCGTCCCCGGACGAGCATCTCAGCCCGTGGCTGAATATCGATTGGCTCGTGATCAGAAATATCGGCGCACTGTTGCTGTTCTATGGCCTCTCGTTCATTTATGTCAGAAAGGGACTGCGACCTGACCTGGAAGACGGCGCATCGGACGCCGACAAAGACGTCGTGGAACGGCAGCTCTACCTGTTCTCCCCAGCCATAATCATCGCGTTCATTCTCTGCAATACGTTCCTGTCCTGGGATTTTGCAATGATGCTGATCCCGCACTGGCACAGCACAGTGTTCCCGATTCATTATTGGTTCGGCAATGTTCTTGCCGGGTTTTCGGCCCTGATCGTATTCGTCGTCGTTATGCGAAATACGGACAACGGTCATTATTTCGGACCGAAACAAATCAAAAGCCTGGGCATGTTGATCACCGCATTCACGCTTCTGTGGCTTTATTTCTTCTGGGCGCAGTTTTTTGTTGTCTGGTTCGGCAATTTGCCGCAGGAAACAGAGCCCCTCTGGCGCCAGATGTATGGCCATTACGCCCCATACTTCTGGACCATGATCGTCGGCTGCTTTGTCGTGCCGTTTCTCGCCTTGCTGTTTGCGATCGTCAAGCGATCAGTATTCGCAATGTGCGTTATCGCCATCAGCATCAATACGGGTATCTGGGTCAACAAGTACCTG
>JADFLJ010000065.1 GCA_022564475.1 Pseudomonadota bacterium | reverse complement strand
CCTGGATCGGTGGCTGTGTGCGGGGAGATGCTCGACCGAAATACAGCGCAGCGCAGCGGGCCATTCTGTTGAGTACTACCATCGCGTCGCAATCAAGTACGCCGAAGTGGGCGGGCATATTACGATGAAAGGCGGTCGCGGCTGAAGCCGCTCCTACAAGCCGCTCCTACTTGTTCGGGTAGTTGAGGGCCTTGTTGTCGACTGCGAGCGCCGCCTCGTGCATGGCTTCGGCAAGACTCGGATGCGCGTGAATGGTGCGCTGAATATCCTCGGTAGTGGCCGAGAACTCCATGGCGAGCACGGCTTCCGAAATCAGCTCCCCGGCCATCGGACCGACGATGTGAACGCCGAGAATCTCGTCATCGTCCTTCGCGGAAATAATTTTGACCATGCCGCTGGTCTGCTCCATGGCTTTGGCACGACCACTGGCAGCAAACGGAAATGAGCCGGTCTTGTAGGCACGGCCACTTTCCTTGACCTCCTGTTCGGTCTTGCCGACCCAGGCAATCTCAGGTGCTGTGTAGATGACCGACGGAATAATGTTGTAATTCATTTCGGCAGACTCACCCGCGATCAAATCAGCCACCATGACGCCCTCTTCCGAACCCTTGTGAGCAAGCATCGGACCCCGGACACAATCACCGACCGCGTAAACACCCTTCACGCGTGTTCGACATTCGTCGTCCACGATGACAAAGCCGCGCTCATCAAGTTGAATACCAGAATCATCTGCGAGCAGACCCGTAGTAAACGGCCTGCGACCCACTGCGACGACGAGCTTATCGACTTCCACGGTCTTGGGAATGCCTGCCTCTTCGTACTCGACCGATATTCCGGACTTGCCGACCTTGGCACCCGTGAGTTTCGCGCCAAGTTTTATATCCAGGCCCTGTTTCCTGAACTCCTTGCCGGCGACGGCAGCAACGTCGCGATCCGCGATGAACAAGAAATCATGCATGGCCTCGATAATCGTGACCCTGGAACCCAGGCGCGACCAGACACTGCCTAACTCAAGACCGATGACACCCGCGCCGATGACAGCCAGTCGATCCGGAATTGCTGCAAACTCCAGCGCACTCCAGGAATCGACAATGTTCTCGTCATCAAATTTCGCAAATGGCAATTCGATCGGTGCTGAGCCGCTCGCGATGATGACATTCGCGGCTTCGATGATCTCAACGTCGCCGTCTACCGGTGTAAATTCCACTTTCTTGCCGGCCAGCAATTTGCCATGGCCCACAAGGCCGTCGATCTTATTTGCCTTGAGCAATCCCGCAATGCCGTTGGTCAATTGCCGCACAATACTGGCGCGGCGCTTTTGCATGACAGCAATATCAACTTCAACCGGACCGGTCTTGATGCCGTGCTTCTTGAATTCGTGTTGCGCACGGTGAAACAGCTCCGACGACTCCAGCATCGTCTTCGACGGGATGCAGCCCGCGTTCAGGCAAGTGCCGCCGAATGCATTTTTACCGTCTTTGTTTTTCCACTCATCGATGCATGCGACCTTCAAACCGTGTTGCGCTGCTCGAATCGCCGCAACATAGCCGGCCGGTCCGGCGCCGATGACGACGACGTCATAACTTTTACTCATCTGAAATGTGTCCTATATCTGTAGCAACAAGCGGCTCGGATCTTCGAGCTGCTCTTTGATCGTTACGAGAAACTTGACCGAATCCTTGCCATCAATAATGCGATGATCGTAGGTCAATGCAAGATACATCATCGGTCTTGCCATAATTTCGCCATCAACCACCACCGGCCGTTGTTGAATAGCATGCATGCCGAGAATCGCGCTTTGCGGTTGATTCAGGATGGGCGTCGACAGCATAGAACCAAACACGCCTCCGTTCGTAATCGAGAACGTGCCACCCGTCAGATCTTCCATGCCGATTTTGCCTTCCTGGGCCTTCTTGGCGATCTCACCGAGACTGCGCTCGAAATCTGCAAAGCTCATCTGATCGACATCGCGCAGCACCGGCACCAGGAGTCCGCGCTCCGTCGAAACGGCAATGCCAATATCGAAATAATTGTGATAGATGACATCGGTGCCGTCAATCGATGCGTTGACGATCGGAAAACGTTGCAATGCTTCCACGGTCGCTTTCGCAAAAAACGACATGAAACCGAGGCGTACGCCGTGCTCCTTCTCGAAAGCTTCCTTATAGCGTTTGCGCAATGCCATCACTGCAGTCAAGTCGACTTCGTTGAATGTCGTCAACATGGCCGCCGTGCTTTGTGCCTCAATCAGTCTCTCGGCGATGCGTGCCCGCAAGCGCGTCATCGGAACGCGTTGTTCGACGCGTTCAAAACCAACAACGACATTGTCATCGTCAGGCAGCGGAGCCGCTTCTCCCGGAGAAGCATTGCCGGCCTCGCTGTTTTTCAGGAAGGACATGACATCGGCTTTCGTAATGCGACCATCCTTGCCGGAGCCCATTACCATCGTCGCATCGAGATCATGCTCATCGAGCAATCGGCGAACTGACGGGCTCGTCTTGATCGACTGGGCAACATCTTCTGGCACCTCAGCATCGGGCTTCGAGCCCTGCGCAACAGGCTCCGCCGGGGGAGCAGTAACAGCAACGTCTCCTTGCTCGAGGATCGCCAACACATCACCTGCGACTACGATTGCACCCTTTTCAATATTAATCGCGGTGATAACACCTGACACCGGTGCCGGCACCTCCAGCACTATTTTGTCCGTTTCCAGATCGACAAGATTTTCATCACGCAAAACCGACTCACCGACTTTTTTGTGCCAGGCGACCAGCGTCGCATCCGCAACAGATTCGGGTAAAGCGGGTACCTTGATCTCAATACTCATTTAGATTTCCGTTTAGTCTTACGAGGTTTGGCTGACTTGCTTGCTCTCTTTTCGATACCGAGCGCAGCTTCAACCAATACTTGTTGTTGTTGAACATGAACCTTGAATATTCCGCATGCTGGCGCCGCCGACGCTGAGCGCCCGGCATAATACAGTTGCTGTTGCTCACCCAAAGCCTCCTGCAGACGGTGTCGGATCTGGTACCACGCACCCTGATTCTGCGGCTCTTCCTGACACCAGACCACATCGACAGCGTTGCCGTACTGCTGCAGTATTGCCGCGTACTCGGTTCTTGGAAACGGGTAAAGCTGCTCGACACGGATGATGGCAACGTCGTTAATTTCCTGCACCCGGCGCGCCTCGACCAGATCGTAATAAACCTTGCCACTGCAAAAAACCACCCGCCGGGTCGTTTTCGCATTGATCGTGTCAGTCTCCGGCACCAGCAGCTCAAATTCACCCGTCGACAGGTCTGTCGTCGGCGAAACAGCCATCTTGTGTCGCAGCAGGCTTTTTGGCGTCATGACGATTAACGGCTTGCGGTAGGAGCGCTTCATCTGGCGACGCAACAAGTGAAACATTTGTGCAGGCGTCGATGGCACACACACTTGCATGTTTTGCTCGGCGCACAGTTGCAGGAATCGTTCCAGCCTTGCGGACGAATGCTCGGGACCCTGGCCTTCGTAACCGTGCGGCAGGAACATCGTAATGCCGCAGAGACGACCCCACTTGGCTTCGCCCGAACTGATAAATTGATCAATAACAACCTGCGCGCCATTCACGAAGTCACCAAATTGTCCTTCCCATATGACAAGCGTGTTGGGCTCGGTGGACGCGTATCCGTACTCGAAGCCCAGCACGGCCTCTTCGGACAACAGCGAGTCGATCACACGAAATGCATTTGCTTTGTCGGACAGATGTTGTAGCGGTGTGTATTCAATATTATTAACTTGACTGTGCAAGACCGCGTGCCGATGAAAAAACGTCCCGCGAGCGCTGTCTTGCCCGACGAGGCGGCACTCGAATCCTTCATCAAGCAGTGATGCATAGGCCATGGTCTCGGCGAATCCCCAGTCCATGTCGATATCACCGGCCAGCATGCGTTCACGATCATCCATGATGCGCTGCACAAGTCCATGCAACTTCATGTCTTGCGGATAGCTTGTAATTACCTTGCCGATCGCTTGAACCGTTGCCGGACTGATCGTTGTGTCGACAGACTGTTCCCAGCTGGCATTGAGGAACGGCGTCCAGTCCACGGTAAATTCGTTGCCAATCATGCCGAGCGACGACTGCGGTACGGGTTCACCCCTGTCGAGGCGGTCACGATAGTCATCCTGCAATTTCAAGACATCCGCCACAGTCAGCAAATTCCTGGCGATCAGTTTCTCAGCATAAATCTCGCGAGTCGTGCGATGGCCTTTAATAGCCGCGTACATGATCGGCTGCGTTGCCGACGGCTCATCTGCCTCGTTGTGGCCATGGCGGCGATAGCAAACAAGATCGATGACAACGTCTTTCTTGAATCTCTGCCGATAGGCCAAGGCCAAACGCGTAACCAAGATCACGGCCTCGGGATCGTCGCTGTTCACGTGGAATATCGGCGCTTCGATCATCTTCGCGACGTCACTGCAATAATCAGTCGAACGCGCGTCCGAAGGCCGACTCGTCGTAAAGCCAATTTGGTTATTGATGACGATATGCACGCTGCCGCCCGTGCGAAAGCCGTTCGTCTGCGACATTTGAAAGGTTTCCGTAACGACGCCCTGCGCTGCAAAGGCTGCGTCACCGTGAATAAGAATCGGCAGAACTTCCTGGCGTTCGATATCGCCGCGGCGCTGCTGGCGTGCCCGAACAGATCCTTCCACAACAGGATTGACGATCTCAAGATGCGACGGATTAAACGCCAGGGCGATATGAATGTTTCCGCCCGGCGTTTTCATGTCCGCGGAAAAGCCCTTGTGATATTTAACATCGCCCGAGCCCTGCAGCTCGTCCAGATCGTAGTTACCTTCAAACTCTTCAAACAACTCTTCCGGCGATTTTCCCAGGATGTTCACCAGCACATTTACCCGACCGCGGTGTGCCATGCCAATGACAATCTCGCGAATCCCGGACTTACCGCCTTGCTGGATCAGGTCGTCGATCATCGGGATCATGCTTTCGCCACCTTCCAGTGAGAAGCGTTTTTGCCCGACGTAGCGCGTATGCAGGTAGCGCTCGATGCCCTCAGCGCTCGTTAGCTGTTCGAGAATTAACCGCCGGTCTGCGTCGCTCAATGTGTCCGCAGCCATGCCCTGCTCGAAGCGTTTCTGCAACCACAGGCGTTCACGGGCGCGTGAAATATGCGCAAATTCGGCGCCGATCTTGCCGCAATAAATCCTGTTAAGCAGCTCAATAATGTCGCGCAGCTGCATGCGCTTGTTGCCCGTTCCGGCAAGACCGCCCGTGAAAAACTCGGTATCCATGTCGGCTTCAGTCAAACCGAGATACTCCAGCTTCAGAACGCCGGGGACAGGACGTTCCATTAGGCCCAGCGGATCGATATCGGCTATCTGGTGGCCACGAAGGCTATAGACCTGGATGAGGCGCGAGACCGCAGCTTGCTTTTCGCCCGACGGCACGGCCGACGCGGAGCCCCTGCGCCGAATGGTCCTGTTGCGTTTACCGCTTTTGGCCGATTCGAGCAGTTGGGCCCTGATCGCTGCGTGCGAGACTTCGTTCGCCGTGTCGCCCAGAGACTGGAAATAGCGTCGCCACTCGTCCGGCACGGCATCCGGCCGCTCAAGATAACGCTCATACAAGGCCTCTACTGCACTGGCATTACCGCCGAACAATGGGGTCTGGGCGTACTGGTCCTTCAGGGAGCTGCTCATGACAAGGGGGACAGTGCAAAAAACGGAGCGTTAGTTTAGCCCAAGCGATCCGGTGGTGGAACCGGCCTGATGTCACAAAATTCTAAGCAAGCTCACAATCTCGTAACAAACCAGACAGGCGTATATTGTGAAAAACGCGGTCAGAATCAGCCCGGTGCGAAAGCGGTTCAGAAAGCGCGACTTCGACAGAAACACGATAGTGAGGATACCGAAGCCTGTAAACGCCATCTTGGTAGCCGCGAACGTGGCTGTGCCGTACCCAAGCATCGCTGCCATCACCGGATTCGCCTCGATCATGCCGAGATCGAGCAAGGTGACTGTCAGAAACGCGTCCAGACAACTGAGCAGCATTGTGCCAACGGCCAGGAAGAACAGCCACGGGTGGTGCCAGTCGATGAATATGACATCTGCATCCATGTCGCGCCGCAGATCCCGGCGCCGCGAGCGCAGAAAGCCGTAAAATACCGTCCGCCACTGAAACTGCCGCCGATCACTGGCTGCTCTTTGTTCGCAAGTCCGCTTTGCTAGTGTCTGAGTCACATCCACCCTCTGTCTATTTTCGTTAATTATTGTCGTCATTCGAATCGTCAGTCGCCGTCAGCAGGAATGCGATAAGGTCAGCCCGGTCGCCAGCATCCCCCACTCCGGCAAACGACATACGGTTTCCGGGCAGGAAGCGACCTGGCTGTACCAGCCACGCGTCCAGGACGCGTGGAGTCCAGACAAAATCAGCGTTTTCTATGGCTTTGGAGTAGCCAAAGCCCGCAACAGTTCCCACTTGTTTGCCGAAAAAGCCGTACAAATTCGGCCCGATCATGTTGGCGCCGCCCTTCGCCATGCTATGACAGGCCGTACAGATTCGAGCCTGGTTTTGTCCGTCTTGCAGATTTGCCGCCGCATACGGAGCTTGAGACAGGAATTCGCTCGCCGTCAGAATGCTTTGCTCGCCGATCGTCGCTGCTGTGAGCAGCGGTGTTGGTGCAGTCTCTGCCGAATCCCCTGTCTTCCCGCCGCACGCAGCGACCAGCGTGAGTGCGAGTGCTAGTGTGGGTGCGACAATCGCCGCGGCTCTGTAATGGCCTTTCACGTATTCGAATTCCTTGTCCGCCGTCCTGATTTATACCGGAATTCCGCTGCGATTAGCAAAGCGATATTCAAGACGAGGATTTCCGGGTGTATAACAATCCGACAATTTTCAGCAGCATGGGGCTTGGAGTAAAAGACTCAAGAGAGGATAATCCACTTCCCATGAAAGGATATACAGCAACTCTGGCAAACGGCGAGGCAGTCCACTACGTGGACCGCAAACGCTGGTTCTGGCTCATGTCGGTGTTTTTCCCGCTACAACCCTTGATTAGCCTGTGGTTACACGCAAAAACCGGCAGCGAAGCCTGGTTGTTTCTCGGCTTCCTGACCTTCTACGTTGTCGCACCGGCCATTGACCTCGTACTCGGTGTCGATCGCAACAACCCGCCCGAAGAGCTCGTGATGCAGCTCGACCAGGATGTCTACTACAGGCGACTCACCTACGCAGCCATCCCCATGCACTACATTACGTTAATAGTGTGTGCGTGGTATGCGAGTACGCAGGACGTCAGCGCGATCGGATTCCTCGGCATCGCGTTGATCGCTGGCTTGACGGCCGGCCTCGCGATTAATACGGGCCACGAACTGGGCCACAAGAATTCCAAGCTCGAGAAACTCCTCTCCAAACTCGTTTTGGCTGTGCCGGCCTACGGCCATTTCAGCATTGACCACAATCGCGGCCACCACAGCGAGGTATCAACGCCCGAAGATTGTTCGAGTGCGCGCATGGGTGAAAGCATTTACCAATTTGCGCTGCGTGACATACCGGGTGCGTTCATTCGAGCATGGCGTTATGAGAAAGTACGGCTGAATAATCGCGGCAAGCCGGCTCTGCACCCCGACAATCAAATGCTGCAATCGCACGCATTGTCACTCACGATTGCCGTCGTCCTGACCATGGTATTCGGCTGGGGCATGCTTGTATTTCTTCCGATTCATCATTTATTTGCCTACTGGCAGCTTACGAGCGCCAACTATGTTGAGCATTACGGCCTCCTGCGACTGAAGGACGAACACGGCAAATATGAACACTGCAAACCGCATCACTCGTGGAACAGCAATCACATATTCTCCAACCTCGTCCTGTTTCATCTCGAGCGGCATTCTGATCACCACACCCACCCCCTTCGGCGATACCAGTCGCTGCGACATTTTGACGATCTGCCACAATTGCCCAACGGTTATTTCGGCGTGTATTTGCTCGCGTATGTGCCACCGCTCTGGTTCCGGTTCATGGATAAACGCTTGCTGGAACTCAATCACGTACAGGGCGATCTGGATAAAGTGAATGTCAGCCCCGGCGCACGTGCCGCACTGTTCCTGAAATACGGCCGGGACAAGATGCGGGAGCCGACGATTCGAGACCTCAAGACACTCTAGGGGGCATGTGCTCCTAATGTGATTCACCGCACAGAACCCGCGTTTGCCACGCACTAGGCTGGCATCTCAAGCACTTGTTTGGGCAATCGGGGCTGTATCATGAACATACTGCTAAGAACCGGCGTGGTGGCGCTGCTAATGGCTGCGTCCGGCACTGCGCTGGCCGATAATAATTTTGGCATCGGCATGAAGGCCGGCACGCTCGGCATCGGAATTGAAGCTACCTGGCGCCCGCTGCCCTACCTGGATCTGCGCCTGGGCGCGAACGCCTATGACTACGATGACACGTTGTCGGAAGCAGGTATCGACTACGATGCCAGCCTGACGCTCGAGACCTATTACGCCACCGCCAATTTCAAATTTCCGTTGAGCCCGTTCAGAATAACAGCCGGAATTTACTCGAATGGCAACGAGTTGAACCTGGCAAGTACGAATACAGGCATTGTCACGATAGGCGGCATGGACTACACGGCCGCCGAAATCGGCACGGTCTCAAGCACGACCTCGTTTTCGAACACTGCTCCTTATTTTGGCTTCGGTTTCGACTTCACGCTGATGAACAAGATCGGATTGAATCTCGATTTCGGCGTCCTTTGGCAAGACGAGCCAATTGTGACCATGACCTCCACCGGATTGTTGGCGAACGATCCGGCGTTTTTGGCAGAGCTGGAATCCGAGCGTCAGGAACTCGAAGACGAATTGAGTAACTTCAAAGCCTGGCCTGTCATAAGCATCGGCTTCGTCTACAACTTCTTCTAGTGGTCCAACAAGCTTGTATTGATGGACCACTAGGCGCTTTGCGTCGACTTGTCTGCGGCATCGAGCAATATCGGGTCTCGTCTTACTAATAGCAGCGCCAGGCAGGCCAGGATCAGAATCGGGATCGGAATCAACATGAGGCGCAGCCACCCGAAGTAATACATGACTGTGCCTGCGAGCAACGACGCGACAGCGGACGTCCCGAACACCATGAATTCATTGACGGCCTGCGCCTGGAATCGCTCCGTCATTGAATACGTGTACGTCAGCATTGTCGTGCCGCCGATGTACAGGAAATTCCAGCCGACGCCCAACGCGATCAGTGCCCATGAGTAATGCATGACCGATTGGCCCTGCAAACCAACAATCGATGTCATAAGCAAGATAAGCGCACCGACAAACATCAGGCGAGAGACACCGAAACGCTCGATCAGAAAGCCCGTAATCAGGGACGGCGCATACATGGCCAGAACATGGGACCGAATCACACCGGCCGTTACTTCGATCGAGAATCCGTCGTTGATGTGCATGCTCAAAGGCGTCGCTGTCATAACCAGCGTCATGAGCCCGTAGCCGACTGTCCCACCCAAAACAGCAACGATGTAAACCGGCTGAATGACAATCTGCTGCAGCGCTCGGCGAGTCTTGACTCGAACATCGTCACTCGTCTCATCGATTCGTTGCAGCCAAAGAAACATAAAGGCCTGCACGACATACATGCCTGCGACCGCGAGCATGGTCCCGGCATAGGGAACATCGTCAATCCACAGTTGCCCGCGCGTCGCGAGCTCCGGCCCGATCAATGCGCCACCAATGGAGCCAAGTAACACCAGAGAAACCGCGCGAGGAACAAAGCGGGCAGGAACGCTTTCCGCTGCGGCATAACGGTACTGCTGCGTAAATGCCATGTTGATGCCAAACATCATGCCTGCGCCGATAAACAGCAAGAAGCTGCTCTGCGCCAATGCCACGGCCGCGATGACGACTGCAACTGCAGCCGACAACGATGCGATAGCGAATCCGCGAGCCCGCCCTATCCTGCGCATTAATATCGTTGCCGGAATCGTTGTGATTGCGACGGCAACAATCATCATCGACACGGGCAAGGTCGCGAATGCTTTGTTCGCAGTTAACGAGGAACCGATGATTCCGCCCAGAGTTACCATGACGATCGAGCCCGTCGCCGAGATCAACTGACAAAAGACGAGAATGACAAGATTACGTGTTTGCATGCGAAAGACCGCTACTGGGCAAGTGCCGCATTTTCACACATTCGAAGTCCGGCTTATTGCATTTCTTTAACGTCGTATAATAGGGCAACATGATCAGAGATCTGCACACGCATTCAAATGCATCAGACGGCTTCCTGTCTCCGGCGGCGTTGATCGCCCTTGCGGCCGGCAATGGTGTTGACGTGCTCTCCATCACCGACCACGACACGATTGACGCCTATGAGACGCTCGGCGTCATCGATGATCCGGGCCTTACACTTATCCCCGGCATTGAACTGTCGACCAGCTGGCAACGTCGCAGCATTCATATCGTCGGCCTGAATATCGATCTTAAGAATCCTGAGTTACTCGCTGGTATCAAGCGGCAGCAACAATTTCGCGATGAGCGCGCGAGAACGATCGCTGCAAAGCTGACGCGCCTGAACATTGACAATCCATATGCAGCCGTAAAGACACTGGCCGGCGACGCCAACATCGGTCGGCCGCACTTCGCACGACACCTGGTCAACATCGGCAAAGTCCGCGATGTGAAATCCGCGTTCAAGAAGTATCTTGGTACCGGCAAGATCGGTGACGTTATCCAGGGCTGGGCATCGATGACTGAAGTGATTGGCTGGATTAATGCTGCGGGTGGCATTGCCGTGTTGGCACACCCCGCCAAGTACAAGTGCACGACCAGCAAACTGAAAGCGCTACTCGAGGACTTCAAAGACGCCGGTGGTCTTGGTGTGGAAGTGGTGTGCGGTCGGCAGGAACCGGCGCTTACAAAACAACTGGCGGGACTCGTAAATGATTTTGCTCTTCTCGCATCGACAGGATCGGACTTTCATCACCCGGACAATAAGTGGTCCCGGCCTGGTGGGTTTCCTGCATTGCCCGACAATGTTACGCCAGTGTGGGACAGGTGGTAGACGCCGTACACATCTCCGATGACATTCAAATCTCGATCGATGACATCGAGTTCTCGGCAATTCGATCGCAGGGTGCCGGTGGTCAGAACGTCAACAAAGTAGCAACCGCCATTCGGCTTCGTTTCGTTTTCGAGGACTGCGATGCGCTGAGTGCAAAGATAAAATCGCGCTTGCGAGGAACGGATGATCATCGAATTACAGCCAAAGGCATCATCATCAAGGCGCAAGAGCATCGTACTCAGCAGCGCAATCCTCAGGCCGCCATTGCGCGTCTGCAGGATATTATTCGCGGCGCGCTCATTGAGCCGAAGAAACGTGTGGCGACGAAGCCTTCACCTGGCATCAAACGACGCCGCGTTACGGACAAGCGCCGCAAGGGTCAGCTTAAACAAACACGCCGACCCGTGAACGACGACTCCTAGCAGCCTGTTGAAAAATGACGATATTGGCCCTGATATCCGATCGCATTGAGATCAATACTGCCGAGACAGGGTTTGATTCGAGGTGCATGACATTTCTGAACACATGCAATCCATCCATTCTTT
>JADFLJ010000242.1 GCA_022564475.1 Pseudomonadota bacterium | reverse complement strand
CCAATCAGTTGCTCTATTTCTTCGACCGTGCGACCGTTCGCAATCAGTTCCGATGCAGCCGGCATATCGATGCCATAGACATTGGGATAACGCACAGGCGGGGCCGCCGATGCGAAGTAGACTTTCCGGGCGCCCGCCTCACGGGCGAGCTTGATAATCTGGCGCGACGTAGTGCCGCGAACAATCGAGTCATCGACCAGCATAACGTTCTTGCCGCGAAATTCCAGATCGATGGCATTGAGTTTGCGCCGCACGGATTGCGTGCGCTCTTCCTGCCCCGGCATGATGAACGTGCGATCAATGTAGCGGTTTTTAATGAATCCCTCGCGGTATTTTACGCCGAGGTGGTAGGCCACCTGCAAAGCCGACGTTCGACTCGTGTCGGGTATCGGAATCACTACATCGATATCGTGGTCGGGAAATTCCCGCACTATCTTGCCGGCGAGTTCCTCGCCCATTCGCAGCCTTGCCTTATAGACGGATATTTTGTCCATGATTGAGTCGGGGCGCGCGAAATACACAAACTCAAAAATGCAGGGCGTGTGGCGGGTTTCGCCCGAGTAATCACTGCAGTGCAGCGCGCCGCCGTTCTCGATGTAAACGCACTCGCCCGGCTGCACATCTCGCAAGTGCTCGTACTGCAGCACATCCAACGCAACACTCTCGGATGCCACCATGTAATCCGAACCCGAATCCGATTTGCGCTCACCGAGTATCAACGGGCGTATTCCGTGCGGATCACGAAACGCGACGACACCGAATCCGACAATCATGGCGACAACCGCATAGCCGCCGCTGCAACGCCGATGCACGGCTTCAACTGATTCAAATATTTGCTGAGCGGTCGGCCGCCCGTTGGCACGCACTTGCAACTCGTGCGCGAATACATTCAGCAAGACCTCGGAGTCCGACGCGGTACTCAGATGCCGCCGATCTTCGCGGATCAGCAGCTCCGTGAGCTCATCGTGATTCGTAAGATTGCCGTTGTGCGCGAGGCATATCCCGTACGGCGAATTGACGTAGAACGGCTGTGCCTCACTGGACTTCGCGCTGCCGGCCGTCGGATAACGAACATGCCCAATGCCCACGTTACCCGCAAGACGCAGCATGTGCCGCTGCCTGAATACATCGCGAACCAGCCCATTGCTCTTGCGCTGATGCAGACCGTCTTCACTCCACGTGACAGCCCCGGCAGCGTCTTGTCCGCGGTGCTGCATGACAGTCAGCGCATCAAAAAGCGCCTGGTTGACTGGCTGCTTACTGACGATTCCAACGAGGCCACACATGCTGTACTCCGTGATTCAGGTCCCGGAAGGGGACAGTAATTCGATCGGTAGTTCGACTGGAATTGCATCGGCCACGTCTTCCGGCGTTATCAGATCCAGGCCCTGAGGTGCCATTTCCGCTACCCATTGTGCGATTACGTCGAGGTGCGGAATGACGCGCGATTCCAGCCACCAGCTGTCGTTTGTAAAGCCGGCGAATTGTCCGCCCAGAATGCACAG
This sequence comes from Pseudomonadota bacterium, assembly GCA_022564475.1. Taxonomy (GTDB): domain Bacteria; phylum Pseudomonadota; class Gammaproteobacteria; order Steroidobacterales; family Woeseiaceae; genus UBA1847. The sequence continues at coordinate 994 of JADFLJ010000242.1, read as the reverse complement.
GGCAACCAGCAGCACGCCACGCACTGCACCGAACAGCGAACCCAGGAAACGATCGATCCCGCTTAGCACCGACAAGCGAATAAGCTTGGACAATCCCCAACCCAGCAGGCCGCCAATGGAAAGAATGATCGCAAAGACAAGAATTCGACCGAACCAGGTCTGCATTTCCTCGGAACTCAACCAGCTTTCGGCAACGTCGCCAACCACCGGTCCAAAATACAGGGCGGCCCAAACGGCAATGACGAGCGCCGCTATCGAGATCGCTTCCTTAATGAAGCCTCGGACGAAGCCTACGATTATTGAAAGGGTGATGGCGACGGCAATAATTATGTCGATAATCGGCATCAGGATTGTCGGCGCAATTCCGGCGGAGTGGGATTGGGGCCAGATTCTAGCAGAACATCAAGGATGTGGAAGCACCTTGCCCTTGTGTCCCGCCTTGAGCAGACGAGCCGCCATCGCGTCGGCCGCCTCGCGGTCTTTCTGCGGCCCGATGCGAACACGATGCAGCTGACCTGATGACGTCGATATCTGACTCAGAAACGCCGCAAAACCCTGCTTGCGCAAATCCGCTGCCAGTGTTTCCGCGTTTTTCCTGTTCGCGAAACTGCCGAGTTGCACAGCCCACATGCCTGTTGTGGAAGCTGCTGCCGGCACGACGACCGCATTCTCAGGTTCCGGCACGGGCGTCGCGACAGTTTCTGCCTGCGGCGGCTTCTGTATCGGCTGCGGCGTTGGCGCGGTGACTTGCACCTGCTCCGCCTTCTGCCTGGCCGCGTTGAGTTCCCTTGCGGGTACCGGCTGGTCCCGGTCCCGATCCAATACGATCGTCTGAATTTTTTGCTCGCTTTGGCCCGGCAACGGGACTCGCTCACTGATTATCTCGCCCTCGGCGGGCGGCCCGTCCAGAAATACGGGCACGACCAGTACGACGACCGCGACCAGTACGCACGCCCCGACAATGCGTTCTTTCAATGCTTTTTTCACCATCTTT
>JADFLJ010000241.1 GCA_022564475.1 Pseudomonadota bacterium | reverse complement strand
TTCACGAGAAACGGAACACTATCCGGTTCTTTTCGCACGGCCTTGTCAATCCACACCGATGATTCCTGCTGATCGCCCAGCAATCCATATACGGTGCCAATAAGGTCCAGGATAACTGGATTGCCATCGTTGTGTTTGACGGCTTTCTCAAGTGCAGCGTCAGCTCGGCCCGGCTGCCCCGCGAGCATGAAATGCCTCGCCAGATTCGCCCACGCAGCACCGTGGTCCGCCTTCAATTTCGTAACCGAACCGAACGCACTGACGGCCGTCCAGGTCTGCTTAAGCTCAGTGGCAATCAGGCCAACAAGAAAATGTGCCTCGACAAGATCGGGCTTGGCGCCCAACAGGCGTTTGCAACACTCCGATGCTTCATCGAGTCTGCCCGCCGTCAACAGACGAAATCCATCTCTCAGCACGTCCTGCATCCACGCCGCTGTCTTGATGTTTGAACTCATCGCCATCCAGTCTGCGCTATTCGCCGTGAATGATTTTGTTTACGCGACGCAGCAGCCGTTGCTTGAATTCATGGTTTCGTTCAAGCAAGGCCGGTCGAAAAGCAGAGATCGCTTGCAGTCCTTCCAGTACGACCATCACTTCGAGGACTCGCCCCTCAAGTTCCTCCTCTTCGACATCCTGCTTGAGAGCGCGTGCCAGCGTCATGCTTGTGTCAAAAAAAGATTCATAGGCTTCATTACGGATTTTTGCCATGGACTCGTTGATTTCGCCAAAGGCAATGATGTGGGAGAAAAACACACGAATAACGGGATCGTCGTACTCATCCATCCAGCGCACAACAAATTCGTCAAAGCACGCCTGTGGATCGGTCGGATCGGCGTAAAATTTCCCCTGTTGTCTCTGATAATATTTCTGCAGTTCGAAATCAATGACGGCATTCCAGAGAGATTCGCGGGTTGGAAAGTAATAGCTGACGTTACCGTGGCTGATGCCTAATTGTTTGGCAATGCGCCTCTTGGTCAATGACGAGAATCCTCCCGTCAATAGCAGATCGGCGCCGGCATCGACAATTTCGGAAATTCGCTTAGCGCCTTTGCGCGTAACGTCGAGCGTCTTCATCCGGCTGCCAGGCTCGGGGTCTGCCATGTCATTCCTCAAAGACCGTCGCTATGTGCCGGGGCAGGGCTTGGGAGGGTCTTGTGTCTCGGGTATGTCCGCCAGCTTACCCGCATCAGCGACCGGGTCGCTCCAGTCATCCTCCCAGATGCACTCCCAAAAACTACTGCGGCGGAAATAAGGTTCCCAGGCTGCACCGCGACGCTGCAGCAACGGTACCATGTAAAGGCGTTGCAGAGCCTCGATCTCACGCGATAATCGCAACGGCCCCGCGTCGACCGGATCAAGGCCCATCGCCGCGACAATGCTGGCCACTTGCTCTTTCGCCGCCCGATCATCCGCTGCAATGGGCACCGTGACAGGCCCGCCGACCACATCGGGATCGTCGATCACGTAGCTGGCCTGAGTCGCAAATGCCTTTACAACTCTTGCGCCGGGGTTCCATAACTGGATCATCTCGGCGCTGGAGGTTGCAACTATTGAGACGTAATAACCATCTTCGGCCTGCTCTACAGGCATCGACATATCAATGACGATTTTGCCGTCCAGCGAACCCAGATTTTGGGCCACGGTCTCCATCGCGGGCCAGCCCACTGCCAGGACGACAATGTCGCCGGCCTGCGCCGCCAGGATCTGTGTGGTAATGCTCGCATTTTTGCCGGTCATCGCAACGAGATTCTGCGACTTCTCGGAGTCCGGATTTCTGGAGCCGTAAATCACCCGGTAGCCCAGTTCGGCAAAGCGCGGGCCGAGCGAGTCACCCATGTCACCGGTGCCGATAATGGCAACTGTGGTCGCCGCGCCCGTATCGTCGTCGGCGTATACGGAAATCGATGCTGCCATGACGGCGGTCAGGATCAGAAATACGAATCGGTCGTGTCTTTTCATTGTCATTCCTTTAATTCCTGTTACGGCCTCGTCGTCAGTTCACTGACAGCGCGGTGTGCCTCCTCGATTGCAGACTCGGTCATCGCGTTGGATGCGGCGTCGGTTGCGGCAATGCTGATATTGCCAAATCGCCGACTGCCCTTTACCCAACTTCGTCGTTCCTCGGGCCACAGCGACGGATCAAACGCCACCCGATCTGTATCCGGATCGTATCCATAGGCGTAGCCATGCGGCCAGCGGTTCACAGTTATAGCAGCGATATCCCGCGCCGGATCAAAGCCGCCGTCGCCAAGTATCCTGCCAAGCTGATCGCGAATATTTCGCTCAAACCGCTCGGCCTTCCGCCCGGTGACGTGACCTCGGATCAGATGGATCTGATCGCGGATCTGGCGGATGAGTTTTCCTTCGCTGAGATCCGCGTGACCCACACGCAAAATCTCGTTCTGCCCCATGTGGAGAGCAATCGGCTTCCGGAGCTCTACGACCGCTTGGTCGAGGGCGGGCTCGGCACGGCGAATATCGGCCTCCTGTCGGATTCGAT
>JADFLJ010000240.1 GCA_022564475.1 Pseudomonadota bacterium | reverse complement strand
CCACCAGCAGAAAGTTTCGAAATTCCTGAGCATCGCGCAGATACGCGAAATCATCCTCTGTACGACCGTCGCCTTCGAGCTCGCCGGCGTAGGAATAAAACATGCGTGCCTGGCCGATGTAATCGAGCGCGAAATTGGCGTTGGCCAATTCCTCCTCGAGCTCCGGCTCGCCGGCCACGCGCTCGATCATTCGCTGGCCCGTAATCAGCGCGTTGTCGCCGAGTCGCAGAACATAGGCAAGCAATTGCTCGTTGTTGCTCACAGGAGTGCTCACAAGTTCTCGACCCCGTCCGGTATTTCATAAAAGGTCGGGTGCCGATAGACTTTGTCCTTGGCTGGCTCGAAAAATGCAGATGTTTCAGCAGGATCCGACGCGACGATGAGCTCGGATCGTACGACCCAGATGCTGACGCCTTCCATGCGACGCGTGTAGGTATCACGCGCGTAGCCCAGCGCCATCTGATCATCGGCGGCGTGCAAGCTGCCCGCATGCCGGTGACTCAAACCCGCTTTCGCGCGGATGAACACTTCATAGAGTGGCCATGCTTTGTTGCTCATTATCGGACTCTCCAAATTCTCGGTGCAAGTTTTCCATGTGAATTCTCGATGCAGTCGCAGTACGCCTACGCGTGTTTGTCCGCGTAGGCGCGAGCCGCCTCGCGCACCCAGGCGCCGTCATCCTGTGCCTTGTTTCTCTTTGCCAGGCGCTGCTTGTTGCAAGGACCGTTGCCAGCCAAAACGTCGTGGAATTCCTGCCAGTCAATTTCGCCGAACTCGTAGTGGCCTGTGTCTTCATTGAATTTCAGATCATCGTCCGGAACGCGCAGACCCAGAAACTCTGCCTGCGGCACGGTCGCATCGATAAACTTCTGCCGTAGCTCGTCATTTGAAAATCGTTTGATTTTCCATGCCATCGACTGTGCCGAGTGCTTCGAGTCCTTGTCGCTGGGACCGAACATCATCAGCGCCGGCCACCACCAGCGATTCAGCGCGTCCTGCGCCATGGCTTTTTGCGCATCCGTGCCACGACTCAGCACGAGCATGATCTCGAATCCCTGGCGCTGGTGAAAACTCTCTTCCTTGCACACACGAACCATCGCACGCGCATAAGGCCCGTAGGAGCAACGACACAGCGGTATTTGATTCATGATCGCCGCGCCGTCGACAAGCCAGCCGACTGTGCCGATGTCGGCCCAGGTCAAGGTCGGGTAGTTAAAGATGCTCGAGTATTTCGCTTTGCCGGAAAGCAAATTGGCCACCATTTGATCGCGCGAGACACCCAGCGTCTCAGCGGCACCGTAGAGATACAGTCCGTGGCCCGCCTCGTCCTGCACTTTGGCAAGAAGAATGGCTTTGCGTTTGAGCGACGGCGCGCGCGTCAGCCAGTTGCCCTCGGGCTGCATGCCGATAATTTCCGAATGCGCATGCTGGGAAATTTGCCGCACGAGCGTGCGGCGATACCCCTCGGGCATCCAGTCCTTGGCCTCGATTTTTTCTTCCTCGTCCACGCGCTGCATGAACGCCTCAAGCTGAGCTGCGTCCTCAAGCTCGGCTGACTGCTGTGTGGATTGCTCTTTTTGATCAAGGCCTTGTGTGTACATGCGTCGGTCTCCGCTACCGCGACTGGGGGTGAGCCCGTTAATCTGTCACTCTTTCTCTAATTTTTCAAGAAATTCTGTATCATGTTGTCATTCCTCGAACAGGGCGGTGCCGGTCGAAATGCTGTGGCCACTGAATTCCGCGACCAAATCATCGTCCTGGTTGTGAACAACAACGGAATAATGCCCATGGCGCCCCTCGCGGCTATCTTCGCTCGCGACTGCAACAAGCCGATCGCCGGGCCTTGCGGGTCGCAACCACTTGATCGTCGCGCTCGCCGACAGCGTTTCAGAGTTGTACGCATTGCATGCGAACGCAAAGGCTGTATCCGCCAGCGTGAACACGACTCCACCGTGACAAACACCGAAGCCGTTTGCCATGTCATCGCGCACGGTCATCGTGGCAATCGCTGCGCCTGCCGCTGGAATCTCTATTTCTATTCCCATTGATTCAGTCGAGGCGTCGTTCGCAAGCATCGCTTGCGCGCTGCGTTGCGCTCTTTGATGCGCGTTCACAAAGCGACCCCAACTCCGCCGAATCGAGACGAGACAATCTTACTCGGCGGTGGCAACGGACCATCCGCGGTCTCCATCGCCACAGAGATGTAGTCGTCTGCAGCTTTCTGCACGCCCAGATAGAGATTCCTGCAAAGTTGATAGGCGGGCGCGCCATGCCAGTCGGCAGGCAACAATTCCGCAGGCAGCTGCGGGTCCCGCAGCAACACCTTGCGATACTCCTGGATCAGCATCGTCCGTAACAGGAACGCTGTTTTTGGCTTGATTATCGTCGCCTTGCCCAGCGCAGCCAGCACGGGACGAAACATCTGCACGAAATTCTCATAGCGCGTATCAATCTCGGCAAGATTCCAGCTCGATTGCGCGAGTCGCCGCATCGCGGCTTCACTGCGCAGCGTTGCGGGCGAGAT
>JADFLJ010000239.1 GCA_022564475.1 Pseudomonadota bacterium | reverse complement strand
CGAAAGTTGAGACGAGACTCGCACACAGCAGCAAAAAGATCCGGCTAGATGCCTCTTCGTTGGCCGCGCCCTCAGACTTGACATCGTGGGCCGCCGTCGAGCTGGCTTTCTCCCCTGGGCTCGACTCTCCCTCGACTCCTGTCGCAGTGGACATCTGGATGCGATCCTCTAATCCTAGAGCTTGCTTGGAAGCCATTGGCGCCGCCAAGCTCGACATCTGAGATAAAGCCGCCAGGAGGAAGCTCAGCAGCGTCCCCATGAGTCCCATCCGAATACACGTGCTTTCGAATCGGGGGAAGGAGAGCCGGTAGTGGCTCTCGTGGTAGACGTATCGCAAATAGTTGCTGCGTTGCTTGATATGTTCAACGGGTGTTAGCGCGACTTTTGTTTCGTTAATCATAATTGTTTCCCTGGTACATGTTCCCTGGTACATTTTCCCTAGTACACGTCGCGCTGGTATCGGTGCTCGGACTTCAAATGGTTGAGGCGTTCGACAGCGTGCTCTTCGGACAAGCTGCCTTCGCTGCGCAACACGGCCAACAATGCGTTGTTGACATCAACGGCCATGTGATCGGCATCACCGCAGACGTAGATGTGCGCCCCTCGCTCAAGCCACGCATAAATGCGCTGCGCCTGCTCGAGAACGCGATGCTGTACATAGACCTTGTGCTGCTGGTCCCTGGAGAACGCAACGTCCAGATGTTCTAGCGAGCCTTCCTTGCGGTAACGAAGCCATTCAATCTGATAAAGAAAGTCGCTGGAAAAATTTCTGTCGCCGAAGATGAGCCAGTTGTCACCGCTATGACCGTGCTCGCGACGATGCTCTACAAAGGCACGGTAGGGTGCAACGCCCGTTCCTGCACCGATCATGATGATGGGCGTATCGCCATCGGCTGGCAGCCGGAAATGATCGTTTTTCTCAACATAGACCGGCACGGATTCCGGGCCCGCATTGAGGAAGTTCGAAGCGGAGCCCCAGTGAGTTCGACCGAACTGCTCGTATTTCACAAGCGCAACGGTCAAATGCGCCTCATCCGGATTGGCATCCGGACTCGACGCAATGGAGTAAAGACGCGGCGTAAGCTTTCTGAGTGCGTCTACAAATTCCTGCGCTTCCCAGGCTGTTTTGTAATCGCTGACAATGTCGATTACCTGGTGTGTCTTCATCAAATGGCTGAGTTCGTCGCGGTGACTGACGATTTTCTGCATAGCAGAGTTTCTTGTCGCCACGGCATCCAGGAACGGCTTGCACAGCACAGTGACTTCCTTGCGCTGTGTTAATGCATCAGACAGCGGTAGCTCCTGACCCGCGACTGTCACCTGCTGCCCGCCGTCGAGACTGAGCGACTCAAGCAATTTCTCCACCAATTCCGGCGAATTCTGCGACACCACTCCCAATGAGTCGCCAGGCAAATAGTTCAGGCCGGATCCCTCAAGATCCAGTTCAATATGGCGCACGTCCTTGCTGGAGCCGTTCCCCGTTATTTTTTGATTTGAAAGCATTTCTGCATCGAACGGTCGCGCTCGCGAGGCCGCTTGCGTCGTCGACACCGCTCTCAGCAGAGACACCTGCGGGGCAGCGTTGGCAGCAGAGATCGATGCAGCTTTATCCACCACCTGGCGCGTCCAATCGCTCGCCGGCGTCTCGTAGTCGAGGTCGCATTCCACGGTATCAACCACAGCTGTCGCGCCGAGTTGCCGTAATCGTTCATCGAATACGCGACCCATCTCGCAAAAATCGACATAACTCGAATCGCCCAGGGCCAGGATCGAGTAGTTCAGCAAATCGAGGCGCGGCGCTTTGTCAGACAGCCAGAACTCGAAAAACATCTCGGTACCGTCGGGTGCTTCGCCGATGCCATGGGTTGCTAAAACGAACAGCGCGTTTTCGACCCTGGCGAGCGCCTTGGGTCGGTAGTCACGCAGATCATGCAGCTCCACCACAAGACCCGCCTCCCGGTACCGATCAGCAAGCGACTCGGCGACTCGGCGGCTACTACCTGTTTCGGTGGCGAAGAAAATTAACCAGGTGGAGGTTGCCGGACTGGCGACAGGTTGAGTGACTGGTGACAGTGAATCCGCTACACGGCCCGCAGCCATTCCGGCGAGAAACCCGCTGGACCAAAGTAACTGTTCTTTGTCGTAGCCGGCCACGGCCGAGCGCAATACGTTGAGGCTATCAGCCTCAACGGGTGGCAATGCGCTTGTTTGTGGAACTGTCGCCACGAATCAATCTTCGTCAGGAACGGAGTTGATACGTTACGGAACATTCAATTGATCGTGAACGACCTAAATTCTATGGGCAGATAACTTTCTGTCATACGCTGGCGGTGCATACTCAATTCGCCCTTCCTAGCCGTATGCTCCGAGCCTCGAGACCATTAAATAGAAAATCAGTAGCACACTACAAAATGCGGGCACTCCGAGTGCTGCCCAGATTCGCATCAACTTTTGGTAGCTGTCGCGACTCTCGCCGTCTGCAATTAGATTTCGTATGCGAATCTGAATCCAGACCACAGGAATCCAG
>JADFLJ010000064.1 GCA_022564475.1 Pseudomonadota bacterium | reverse complement strand
GGCAAGGAGCAGGATGTTCGCCTGATCGCCAATGCACTTAATGTTGCACACATCCTGGAGGGCAGCGTGCAGCGTGCGGGGGACAGAGTTCGCATCACAGCACAACTTATTCGTGCCGATGACGGCTTTCACGTTTGGTCCGAAAACTACGATCGCACACTCGACAATATTTTCGAGATTCAGGATGAGATCGCCGAGCGCGTCGGACGAGCATTGTCTGCGTCATTGCTCGGCACCGATGTCGTATCGATCATCAGTATAGGCACGGAGAATATTGCTGCTTACGAATTATTTCTCAAGGGCCTGAGCCGCAAACGAACTGGTTCGCATGTTGGTCTAACGGAGGCAGAAAGTCTGTTTAAAGCGGCCTTGTCAAAAGACCCGGATTTTTCCGATGCAAAACTCGAACTGGGCGACCTGTACATGAGGGCGGTGCACACCGGCCTGATGCCCATTAGCGAAGGCTACGAACAGGCTGGGGCGTTGTTTGAGCAAGTTGTGGATTCGCAGCCGGATAGCGTTCGCGCTCAAGCACTTCTGTTAATGAACCAGGTCGCGCGCGAGCAAGCGGATGGCAACGCAAGTGCCTATTTCGAGGCGATTCCGATATTGGAAAAACTGCTCGTAAGGGCCCCGGGCGATGTGAATGTGCGACAAGCGTTGGCGTATGCGTACTCGATATTTAATTTCCCAGACAAAGCGATCCTGCATTCGGAGAAGGCACTTGAATACGATGCGTTAAATCCGGATCTCTACATAACGCTCGGGACGACCTATATGTATACCGAGCAGTGGGACAAGGCGATTACGGCACTGCAACGATCACTTGAACTCGAGGCGCAACAACCTAATGCCTATGGATTTATGGCGCGGGTCAGGGCGGCTCAGGGTGATGCGACAGGATATGTAGAGAATTTCAGTCGCGCTGCAGAGATTGATCCTCGAGATCACGAATTGCCAGCGAGTATTGCCACTTTCTTGTATTGGCTGGGACTGTTCGAAGAAGGTGACGGGTTTCTCGCACGTGCCAAGGCGATGGCGCCAACCAGCCCTACAACGAGAGGCGCGGAGTTGTGGCGAGCGTATCTGAGTGGAGATTTTCAGCAGGCATTCGATCTCGCTGAAGACATGCTGCTGGATGACATAGAGGATCGACAATTCAGCTACGTTTTTGCCTTACAGGTATACGCGCGACTATCGATGGACCGGGGTGATGCCCAGGCAGCGTTCGACTTTTTCAACGAATTGGACCCGGGCCTGAACGATCCTGCGGTCGATTCCAAACTAAAGACGCGAATCGCGCAACCTGGCTTGATGGATCTATGGCACGCCGTGATGACGGAAGAACAATATCTAGCGACCTTGGACGCTTGGCAACTAAGGGCAGAATCGGTCAATTTCGGACCGCGCACTTCACCGCATGCCTTTATTCGACTATACGCATCACGCGGTGATACGGCGGGCGCGGTACAACTTGGGCTGGATACCTTGTTTTCCAGGCCGGTTACGAACTTTTTGTCCTGGCGTGGTTTTATGTCAGAGGAAATACTCGCCGATGTTGTTGCCGATCCACGTGTAGTCGTCGAAATGGAGCGGCTTGAGCGCGAAGATAGTGAGGCACGTTCGGTGTTGCGCGAGTATTTTGCGACGCGTCCATAGTCCGCGACCCTAAAAAAAAGCCCTGCCACCGGTTGGTAGCAGGGCTTAGCCAGGAGCGTGATAGCGGGGGCTAGGGCTCCAGAAGATAGACGCCTATTTTGTACGCTTGAAATATGTTCGTGTCGGTGTCGTATTTGCCCCGGGCATGCATCGAGCGGGCGGTCGTGGCCCCATCGAGGCTGTTCGAGAGGTCCGTGGCGAAGTCGTCAAAGTCCGAATACAAGCGCAGGCTGTCGCCTGATTTGATGTAGAACAACATGCGTCCGGTTTCACGCGGTGCGATCAGCGTGTCTGAATTGAGCGACGTCAGGTCGATCAATACCGGTCCCTGCTTGATGTGGTGGCGAACGTCGATATCCATGTTCTGGTTATCGAGCAACAAGCCATCGCTGCCGACACTGAGGTAGGGCGCCATCGTACCCGCGGATCCCCAGCCGACACCCAGAGCGCTGCGCACGTCAGTGAAGTCGATAATCGTGCGTGCCGTGAAGTCGGGTGGCGCCATGCCGAATGCAGTCGGGAAACCTCTCGCCACGATTGGCTTGCCCTCGGCGAAGTCGGCGAGCGTTAAATTGCCTGTCGCGACTTCATAAATGTCCGCATCGGCATCATCATCGCTGGTGACGCCTGTACCGCTGAAGTCGAAGATCTGTGCGCGGCGGCGGTCGATCGCATGCAGGGTGATGTCGACCTGGCCAGGCATGACAGTATTCACGATACCCAGGAGGTGCGTCAGGTGCATGCGTACGGCGCCTTCAGTCGCATCGAACAGGATCTGCGGCGCCCGGGCGTCGGTTGCCGGTGTCAACTGCGTACCACGGATCGTCACGCGTTGACCGATTGAGATGGCATTAATTCTCAGATCGCTGCTGCGGTCACCGTCTTTGAATACTTTCGTGTTCGGCCCGATTTCTACAAGGACATCGTCGTGGAAGTGCGGGCGACGATCGCGAGAAATAATTGTCGCGCCACGGACAGTCAGGAAGTCGCCCTCACGCTTGATCACGTTGCCGACAATTGCGTCGCGGTCATGACCCGGCACACTCGAGCCTGCCAGCACGATTCTCGCCGTGAACTCCCGCTCAGAGATGTTCAGCGTGCCGCCCGCAATCGTTGGCGTTCTGGGTCCGGCTGCGTCAAGTGCACGCAGGCCGTCGGAACCAACATACAGGTCGCCGTTGACCTCGAACTCGGTATCATCGGTGGTGTGGACCCTGATCCTGCCGAAGTCGCCAGCGCGATCATGAAACGGCCGAATCGCGACGACATAATTACTCGCGTTCTGATTCACTTCAACAAGCGGGCCGCGAACACGAATGTCTTTTTCATCAACGGGCGTAACTTCGGCAATGATGAACTGCTCGGATGCGGCGGTTGCGGGTGTTGGCACGATGTCGACGATGTGTGAAGCGCCGAGATCAAAGTCGAGTTGCAAAATGGAGGTGCGGCCCCGTGTTACGTGCAGTTGATCACGATTCGACAACAGGATTTTCAACGTTGTCTGTTCAAGTGCGTTGCCATCGAGATCCGTGACGACAGTTTCCTTCGCCATGTCGCCGGCTTCGACGAACACTTCCGCGTCGCTGTAGTCGAGCGTAATCGTGCCGGACACATAAGTTGCTGGCGGCACGGTTGCCACGGTCAGCAGTTCAGACAGGTCGACATAATCAGTAAAGTTGATGCGCGTGCTTCGCGGCAATGTATTCACGACTCGGCCATCGGCGGTCTCGAGCGTCAACTGCACAACGTCGACCGTGTAATTCAAAAAGTCGCCGTCGGCATCGCTTAGGCTGATAAAGACCGTGCCGCATTCAGCGTGCGTTGCGGTGTTGGCCGGATCACAACTCTGTGCCTGCGGTTGCGGCGGTGGGTTGTCGACGCTGCTGCTGCCGCCACAGGCGGCCAGCATTAATGCGCTAATCAGGACGGCCGAGCTGGCGGTCCATTTTCGGGTCATTGTTAAATTCATTGGTCTCTCCATGTACGCGAATTCCGGTACCTGGAAGCAATAACGGGTAAAATGAGCCTGGGTTGACGCGATCGCTGATTTAATTGAAAACTGTGATTCAGGACTTGCACATAATCTAAAAATTACAGTAACTTAGCTTGTATTCCTGTTGTAACGTGGCAGAATGCAAAATCAATGACGTCGTCGTCTGAAAGCAGTAACACGACCGGGATCCGGCAGCGCAGGCCGCGCGCCGGCACACGCACCCGCGGCTCCGTCGACGCCCTTCAAACCAAAATCGCAATCGATCTGCAGTCTCTTGACGCCAATGAGCTCGATGCACAGTTGCAGGCGAACATCACGGAATTGCCCGACGCCGCCGGTTGCGACAGTGCGTTCCTGTGCATGATCAGTGAAGACGGTCGCACGATTGAACGTGTGTACGCGTCAAAAACCGGATTCGCACAATGCAGTCCCGAAGTCTTGCAGGGCGAAAACCTCGGTGATTGGCCCTGGCTCGTCGGCCGCCTTGGTCACTTGAGCGTTATTGAAATTGATAACACGCTTGACGGGCCGAAAACAGCTGCAGCGGAGCTTGGTCGACTGTCGGAGTTGAAAATTGGCTCAGCCCTGATTCTGGGTTTTTCAGTACAAGGCGAACTCGCAGGCTTCATTACGTTTGCGCACGAGCAAGCTGTTGAAAACTGGGATGCGAACCTGCATCTGTTGATCAAACTCATCGGTGCATCGCTCGCAAGCGGGCTGTCGCAACTGAAAGATCAAGGCGTGCTCGCAGAACTTAAAGAACGGCATGAGCTCGTGTCCCTAACGGCCAACGATGGCATTTGGGATTTCGATGGCATTACGAAGCGCATTGACCTCTCGCCGCGCTGGCGCCGCATGCTTGGTTACAAAGAGGACGACGAAGACGTCGTACTGAACTGGTATCACCTCGTGCATCCGGACGACATGGCGCGTGTCCAGGCGCGCATGCGAGATCATCTGGAGGGCAAGATACCGTTCTTCGAATCTGTGCATCGCATGAAACACCAAAATGGCGAGTGGCGCTGGATGTCCAGTCGGGCCAAAGCCGTGCTGGATGAAAATGGACGTCTGTTGCGCCTGCTTGGTGTTGAAGTTGACATCACCGAACGCAAGCTCTACGAGGACGCATTGTTCCGCGAAAAAGAAAGCGCGCAGATTACGTTGCAGTCTATCGGCGACGGCGTCATCACGACGGATGCGGAGCACAAGGTTGAATATGTGAATCCCGTGGCCGAGGGCCTGACCGGATGGAAGGTCGATGATGCGAGCGGCCGCTCTATCGACGAAATATTCCGCGCCTTCCATGAAGAAACCTGCGAGCCGCTGGAGAATCCGCTGGCGCTCGCTATTCGACGCGATCGTGCGATCAAATCGGTGCGGCCGACTTTGCTGATCCGCCGCGACGGTAACGAGCTGTACATAGAGAGCACGGCGTCCCCGATTCGTGACGGTAAAGGCCGTGTCACGGGCGGCGTGCTGGTGTTCCATGATGTTAGTGAATCTCGTGAGCTGAATCGTCGCCTTAGTTATCACGCGAGTCATGACATCTTGACGGGCCTCGTCAATCGCCGCGAGTTCGAGAACCGGCTGACACGTGCGTTGAAAAGCGCGAAAGCGCGTGAGACATCATATGCGTTGCTGTATCTGGACATCGATCAATTCAAAATCGTCAATGATACCTGCGGCCATAGCGCCGGCGATGCATTGTTGGGGCAGCTAGGGGCGTTGCTCAAATCGAAAATTCGCTGGCGTGACACCCTGGCGCGCCTTGGTGGCGATGAGTTCGGCGTTCTGCTTGAGAGTTGCAGCCTGGAAGAGGCCATGCAGACGGCTGAAGCCTTGCGCTCGGCGATCGGGGACTACAAGTTCAACTGGGAGGACCGGAAATTCAGGCTTGGGGTCAGTATCGGCGTCGTGCCTATAACAGCAGACAACGAAGACGTCGCAGGATTGCTGAGCGCCGCCGATAGTGCCTGCGCTGCGGCCAAGGAATCGGGTCGCAACCGTATTCACAGCTTCCGGGAAAATGACATCGATCTCATGCGTCGCCGTCGCGAAATGCAATGGGCTGCGCGCATCAACAACGCGCTTGAAGATGATCGATTCGAACTTTTCAGACAAAAGATCCTGCCGCTACAAGAAGAGGTGGAAGGTGAGCATTACGAGATTTTGCTGCGGATGCGAGACGAGAGCGGCGGCATTATTTTACCGGGGCTGTTTATTGAGGCGGCTGAACGCTACGGCATTACGCCGAGAATTGATCGCTGGGTAATTCGCAATGCCTTCCGTTGGCTGGTGTCGGAGGCTGACGAGCGCGAGCGACTTGCGATGTGTTCGATAAATTTATCCGGCCAGAGCTTTAGCGATGAGAAGTTCCTGCCGTTCGTCATTGACCAGTTCCAAATGAGTGGTCTCGATGCGACCAAGATCTGTTTCGAGATCACGGAAACGGCCGCAATTGCCAGCTACTCGCAGGCGAATCGATTTATAAATGCGCTCAAGGAACTTGGTTGCAAATTTGCGCTGGATGACTTCGGCACTGGCTTGTCGTCATTCGGTTACCTCAAGCATTTTCCGGTTGACTTCCTGAAGATTGACGGTAGTTTTGTCAAAGAAATACTGCACGATCCGATTGATCGCGAAATGGTGCGTTCCATTAACGAAATTGGGCATCTTACGGGTAAGAAGACCATTGCCGAGTTTGCCGAGAACGAAGAAATTATTACGATGCTGAGGGGGATGGGCGTCGATTATGCGCAGGGCTACGGTGTATCAGAGCCCGAGCGCGTTACCCGCGCAGTCGCGTGAGATCAATGCGGACTCCGATGTATCTGGCACGACTCGCAGCGATTATTGCCGTGATTTTTTCCCCGAGCCTTCTTTTTGCAGCGGGTGAGCCCGTCAAACCTTGTTCGCAAGATGAATGGGACGAGTATTTTGCTGCAGTACAGAATCACGTGATAGGTCATTGGCGGCCGCCATTCAATTATCGCGCGATGTCCTGCGTTGTTCTTATCTGGCAGGACTTTCGCAGTGAAGTTGAGCATGTCGAAGTTCTCACCTGTGATGAGGATGAGAAAGTATTTAAATCCGTGGAAAACGCAGCGTACCTGTCGTCGCCTTTGCCCAGGCCAAAAAACAGGGCCTGTTTCTCGAAACAGATGACGATACGCCTGTACTTCATACCTGGAACAGCATCGACAAATCGATCGCAGTGACGTTCTTTGTCAATGAGCCAACCGAAATAAAATCAACGCCTGTTGCCGCGATTTCACGAACAGTCTTCAGTGCTACGTTTCCGGAGGCTTCCAGTTTCGCGGCAACGTAAGCGTAGTCATTGTTCACGCTGACAGCTTCTTTAAGGTCTTCGTTCCTAAAGTTATCAAGCAGTATTTGGGTTGCGCCGGCATCCAGCGCCTCGCGTAGCTCGTCAATGGATTCGACCTCCACGACGATCGACAGGTCTTGTTTGTTCGTATCCCGGGCACGGGACAACGCTGCGGCAATGCCACCGGCGCTCTTGATGTGGTTCTCTTTAATTAGAATCGCATCGTACAAGCCGAAACGATGATTCTCGCCACCGCCAACCGTCACGGCGTATTTTTGCGCGTGACGAAGTCCGGGCAGTGTTTTTCGCGTGTCGAGTATGCGGGCCTTGGTACCCGCAATGGCTTCTACGAATTTTGCGGTCGTTGTCGCTGTCGCCGACAGTGTTTGCAGGAAGTTGAGTGCGGTTCGTTCGCCCGTTAGCAAGGGACGCGCGCTGCCAGTTAACTTGCAGATAACATCGTCGTTTTCGGCGGTCTGGCCATCGCTCACGTACCAGTCGATCAGCACATTTTCGTCAAGCTGGTGGAAAACCTCATCGACCCAGGCCTGGCCGGCGAGTACAAGAGCCTGGCGGGCGATGATCGTAGCGCTGACGACATCGTCGGCATCGACAAGTGCTGCAGTTAGATCACCGTCACCGACGTCTTCTGCAAGCGCGTCGGTGACGTTGCGATGTATAGTGGTATTGAGTGCCTGATCGTTCGAGCTGATTACATGACCCAGCCGTGATGCGCGCCAATCATGCTCATGACAAGCGGGATCGACATCAGCGTATTGGAACGTGACGCCATGAACGCTATATTTTTGGCCTTCGCGATTTCATCGGCGCTTGCCTCCACCATGCCAAGAATCTTTTTCTGGTTTGGCCAGATAAGGACCCAGACATTGAACAGCATGATGGTGCCGAGCCACGCTCCGACGCCAATCGTAAGTGCGTACTGGTTAACCGGGTCACTGTTCATGCCGAGCATGAATGCATTGGCCAGTGTCGTCGGCGCGCCCGGGTGCAGCAGGAAGGCTGCGCCCGAGAGCCAGGTTGCCGCAGCACCCCAGCGGAACCACAATAACGCGCGCGGGGCGACGTACTTGGTAATGCCGGCGCCACCGGGTCCGCCTTCATCACTCATGGCGTCGCCCAGGGCTGGAACTTGTACAAAATTGAAATAATAGAGGAGGCCGATCCAGGTAATGCCGGCCAAAACGTGAAACCAGATGATCACCGACCCGGCAACATTGCCGGATAAGACGTGATCGCCCTTGGTTGCGAATACAATAATGATGGCCAGTACGAGGCCGCTAACCAATGTGCCGCCAATGCTCTTCAACGGGTTCATAGCATATTCTCCGGGAAATTATTGTTTTTGGATATGCGCAGCTGCGCGCCGGAGGTATTATATACGATCGAACCATCAGACAGGTACAGGACGTGGACGTCAATTCCAGAATCGAAGAACAGCTTAAAGCACACGATATTTTGCTTTACATGAAAGGCACACCGGATTTTCCGCAATGCGGGTTTTCAGGCCAGACCGTGGCCGCGCTCAACGCGATCGGCAAGCCCTTTTCCTATGTCAATATTTTTGAGGACCAGGAGGTCCGCGAAGGTTTGAAGGCCTATTCCAACTGGCCCACATTTCCGCAGCTCTACGTCAAAGGCGAGCTTATCGGCGGTTGCGACATCGTAATGGAGATGTATGAGTCGGGTGAGCTGAAAGAGCTACTCGAATCGTAGGACGTGCCGTAGGAGGGCCTTTAGGCCCGACCCCTTTGTCGGGCCTAAAGGCCCTCCTACGGATCCTCCTACGGCTTCGGGCCGAAAGGCCCTCCTACGGCAGACTCGCTTCAAACACATCCCGGAAACTGTTCACGATCTTGCAGAATACGTCGGCCGTGATCTCGGCGTCGTAGGCGGCCGAGTGCGCCAAATCCTCATCGAACGGAAAGCCGGCGACTTTCGCCGCACGCGCCAGGACTGTCTGGCCGAAGGCCACGCCGCAGAGTGTCGCCGTATCGAAGCAGCTGAAGGGGTGGAAGGGATTGCGCTTGATTCCGCTGCGCGCGATGGCTTCGTTCAGAAATCCTAAATCGAAATGCGCATTGTGGCCGACCAGTATGGCGCGGCTGCAGTTGTTCTCCCGAATAGCGTGTCGTATTTCCCGGAATAATCGGCCCAGCGCATCGCGTTCGTCGATTGCCGGCCGCAAGGGGTGGTCCGGGTCGATGCCGTTGACGGCCAGTGAGGCGGCTTCGATGTTCGCCCCTTCGAAAGCCTTGACGTGAAAACGATGCGTCTCGCGCCGAACGAGTTCGCCCGAATCGTCGAAGCCGACAATAACAGCCGCGATTTCGAGCAATGCATCGGTCTTGCAATTGAAACCACCCGTTTCGACATCGACCACGATCGGCAGGAAACCGCGAAAGCGGTCCGCCATATGAATCTCTCTGTCCATTAGCAGGCTATTGAATCTGTGTGTCCGATGGGGGTCTCCGCCGTGTATCTTAGCAAGCCTGTTCCCTGGTTGAGCGAAAAGTTTTCGAGCCACCGACCCGCGTCATTGCATCGAGTAAATCGTCGAGTAATGCGGGAATCAGACCGACGCTCTCAAATCGAAAAAAGGCGATCAGCACTCAGCGGATTTTGCCGATGCATTCTGTCGCTCGAAGCCATAATCCGGTACCATTTACCGCTAACGGACGGCACAAGCAATGCAGCAACCTATTGTTACAAGGACGATTCTACGGACAATCGCGGCAGCGGGTCTGCTTGCCTTTCTCGCCGCGTGTGGCGGCGGCGGCGGCGGTTTGAGCACACCTCCACCACCCGCCAGCAGCTGGCAAATCGGCGTGTTTCTGCCGGCCGGCACTTTTCAGAACCGCTGTGTAGCGCCCAGAACGGGTACCAATCCGGCAACCAATCAACCGTTTCCCGATGTCGCTGGAACGGTACTCGACGAGAATAATTTCCTGCGTTCGTTCAGTGACGATACCTACCTTTGGTATGACGAAATCACGGACCAGGATCCGGCTACGTTCAGTGATCCGCTTAGCTATTTCGACGAACTCAAGACCTTCGCGACAACGGCCAGCGGTGCGGACCGGGACAAGTTTCATTTCACGGTCGACTCCCAGGAGTGGTTCGATCTCACTCAAGGCGGCGTCTCGGCTGGCTATGGTGCTACCTGGGCCATTATATCTGCCACCATACCTCGCGAAATAGTCGTCGCTTATACCGAACCCGGCTCGCCGGCAACGGCTGTCGCGTTGCTGAGAGGCACAAGACTGCTCGCCATGGATGGCTTCGATATAGACACCAATACCCAGGCTGGCGTCGACGCGCTGAACGCAGCGCTGTTCCCGTCTGACTTGGGCGAGTCGCACGACTTCGTGGTGCAAGATGTTGGCGCCGGGGCGAGCCGCAACATAACAATGGTATCGACAACGATCACAAATGCGATGGTGCAGAATACGCAGGTAATTGCGACGCCAACCGGGATGGTTGGCTACATGACGTTTAACTTCCACCGAGCACCGGCCGAGTCAGAACTGATCGATGCAATAAACTTTCTCAATACCGCGCCCGGCATTGCTGATCTGGTACTCGACATTCGTTACAACGGCGGCGGCTTTCTCGACATTGCCGGTCAACTCGCATACATGATTGCCGGCGATACCAACACGGCCGGCCGCTCGTTTGAAACGCTGCAGTTCAACGATAAGCACCCGGTAACCAATCCGATCACAGGTGCGGCGATTACTCCGACACCGTTTCATACGACAACACTCGGTTTTTCCGTGACTGCAGGACAAGCTTTGCCGACCCTCGATCTTTCGCGCGTCTACGTACTGACTGGCCCCGGCACATGTTCTGCCAGTGAGGCCATCATGAATGGCTTGCGCGGCGCAAACGTCGAAGTCATTCAGATCGGTTCCAGAACCTGTGGCAAACCCTACGGTTTTTTCGAAATACCTAACTGCGGCACCAGCTATTTCACGATTCAATTCCGTGGTGTAAACGACCAGAATTTTGGTGACTATACCGATGGCTTCGTGCCCTCCGCCATGGATGACGGCCAGGCAAATATTCTCGGCTGCCAGGTTTCCGATGACTACACGAAACCGCTGGGTGACGTCACCGAAGATCGCCTTGAAGTCGCACTGGCTCATCGGGCGGGTGGCGCTTGTATCGTTCCGTCAGCGGTTGCTGCGGGTGTTTCCGCCGCGCCGACACAGCCACCGGCAGTGACAGACGGCGTTGTTTACAGATCACCGTTTGACTCCAATCGTATTCTGCGGCGACCTCAGCAATGATGAGCCGTATTCTCGTCGCGCTGATGGCGGTGGTGGTCATGGGTTGTCAGACGATAGCGATCGAGAGCGACCATGCGGCGCGCATCACCAATCCGGATGCGGCGAGCCGTGCCGCCCTGCAAGCGGCCGTTAACGCGGCGCTGAATACAAACGTCAGAATTTCCGCTACGGCGTTGACGGACGGCGACATGCTGACAATCGAAACGAATCCACCGCGGACCATGGAAAATCCCAACCCGCAGGGACGTATCCTGGAAATGCCTGTGCGGTTTCACCTGCTGATCAACGGCACCGACTGCGTGCTCGTTGATCAGCGCGACCAAGTGCGTTATTTGCTGGCGAACACAAGCTGCGCTCCCCTCGCAGGTTCTCACGCCAACGACTAGTGGTCCAACAAGCTTGTATTGATGGGTTCAGAGCTACCCGGATGATTCAATACGGCGTTACAGCCCTTGGAAAGGACTCGCCATTCCCTGCGGACTGTGC
>JADFLJ010000238.1 GCA_022564475.1 Pseudomonadota bacterium | reverse complement strand
TCTGGTGCTGCCGGAACAACCATTGGAAGAAGACCTTAAGGCGTACCTGAGTCTTTCAGCGATCCAGTTCTCTCCAGCCAACGCCATTACCTTTGTTGTCGGAGCTTTGCTGTTGCTAATTGCCGGATGGCTTCTCAGACAAAGTCAGTACGGCAAGGGACCGATTTGGCTTATGCCCGCGAGCATGGCCAACATGGTACTGGGTGCCTATCTGGCGTTATCGGTTGTATTTGTGAAAACCTACCCCACGACATTCTGGATCAATCCTCAGCCGTACACCGCGGCTGTTATTCGACAAGGCGACATCATCTACCGCGCGCATTGCATGGAATGCCACGGCGCTGCCGGACGAGGAGACGGACCTTGGGCGATAGCAGAGCGGGGATCAATTCCAGATCTGACGGCACCACACATGGACCGGCATACGGATGGGGAAGTTTATTGGTGGATTACTCGGGGCATCCCTTCTTTGGACATGCCAGCCTTGGGCGAAGAGATTTCAGAAAAAGAGCGTTGGGCCGTCATCAACTACATGAGAAGCCTGCGACATGGTGTACCGGCGCTACGGATGATCGAGAACGACTCACGGCAGTAAACTCAGGCGACAACGGCCGCGCATCATTACGATCTTTGTCGTTTTCTGCTACGAACGGAAATCATGGCTGCCGCCAATAAATTGAGAACCAACAGAAAGGCGCCGAACAGCGTCTCGAGAGGCAATGATATGGGTTGGCTTTGCATGTCCCACTGACTTCCGTATGGGCTGGAGTAATTTTCATCAATGGCAAGGGCGTCACGCAGCATGAATACTCCCGCCGCGAAGAAAATTGTCAGCGTCCATCTCAAAATAACTTTGTTCATATTGTTTCTTTTTTTACTGTCGAAACAAAACATACATGCCATATGATACCATAGCACCAATTGGCACATTCTCATCTCCAGGAGAAAAAGTAGCATTGGGGATCTTATACTTCATTCGGACAACGAAATGGCTGTGCTTACTTTGCCTGACCGCTTCGCTGGGCGCCGGCACAGCTGGCGCCACAGACGGTCAGCCGATTCTGGACCTGGGTATCGTCAGCTGGATTCAGTACCAGAAAAAGCAGTTATTTGCAGACGTAACCAACATCGCGATTCACGACAACGCGATTCAAACCCCGAATGTAACCGTTAGCATCTACCAGGCCGTGGTTTTTGAGAACATGGATAAGATCAGCCACCGACTCGTCTTTCTTTCCGGCATAGATAACAAAATGGAAACCGCATACACCTCCGCGGTCATCCAACCCACAGAGCGTTGGGGTGCTGAATTTCACGACTTCGGCGTGTTCCCCTATCATTGCACCATACATCCGGAGGAACGCGGAGATATAACCGTAACGCTCTGATCGAAGCGGCCTATTTTTCTGACAAAGCAGTGGCCCGGACAAAAAGAAAGCCGAACAACGAGAGCGTCGCAACACTAAGAAATACCCAACTGATGTCGCGCTTCTGACCCGGGCAGGAATCGACCTCCTGTACCGTACGCCGCTGCAATTGTGCTCTCACAAATCGAATCAGTTTTTCCGTCTCTGCCTCTGAGAAATACTGGCCCCCGGTCTCAGCGGCTATGAACTTCAGAATATCCGCCCGAAGCGGGATCATCACTTTTTGCCCGTCTACTTCAATGTGCTGATCGCTGCACTGACCTCGGTCCACGCCGGTCAACGGAGTATCATCCTGATTGCCAATACCGACAACAAGAATTTTTATGTCCGCGTTTTGCAATTGCTGAATCGGCCCTTGCAGTCTGCGCCGATAATCGCCCTCGATATGCCCGTCGCTTAGCAAAATGACCTGCCGGACCTGCCCAAAAATCTCCGGGAGACGTTGTTTTTTTTGCGCAATAAGGGACAGTGCGTTAGCCAGCTCTGTCTTTGTCGCCTCCATGGTGAGGCCAACATACAGTCCTTGCTCTATGACCTCGCCGAGGTATGCATGATCGTCCGTTAACGATGTTATGGGAAATGCGAACCGGTCAAACGCGACAATACCGAACCGCGCCTCGGGAACTGCCTTGAGAGTATCTCGCATTATTTTTTTTGCGCGACCGAGAAACGTCGGCTCTGCACAAGAATGTCTTGCCTGCATACTGCGGGAAACGTCAACCAGAAACAGGAAACTGCCACCTTCATCGTAAGTAATGTAAGGCTTCGCGCCGATCGAGGTTAAGGCGACGATAAAGACACAAATCGACGTCATTCTGCTCGCAAACGTGCCGCGTCTGACCGATCAGCAAGCGATCGATATTAAGAAATTCGTCGAGCGCGGAGGCGGGCTGTTTATTGCCTTGGGCGATCAGGTCGATGCCGCTAATTACAACCGTTTACTGTACGATGACGGCAAGGGTCCGTTGCCCGCGAGGCTCGACTCGATCGACCGCGACGCGATTGTCGGTGACGACAACAGCGACCGGCAGGGGGTGCGAGTGATCCCCGACAGCCTGCAATTGCCTTGGGTGCGGCCGTTCGACGCGCAACATGGCGTCGATTTT
>JADFLJ010000237.1 GCA_022564475.1 Pseudomonadota bacterium | reverse complement strand
TGCCAGACGAATACCTGGATCTTTACAGTGGACGATACGACAGCGGATACGACGTACTCAGGCAAGAGCGTTTCGCAAGCTTAAAAGAGGCAGGCATCATCCCGATAGATTCCGAGCTGCCACCGCGCAACGATGCTGTAACGCCATGGGATGACTTGAGTGTCGAAGATCAGAAGCGCGAGTCACCCAAGATGGAGTTGTACGCGGCGATGGTCGACAACCTCGACGATCACGTTGGGCGATTGCTGGATCACCTAAAGGCCAACGGAGAGTTTGAGAACACGATCGTGATTTTCATGTCCGATAACGGAGCGGCCGGCGAAGATTTTTACCACAGAGGCCCTTTCGCGGATTACATCCAGCGAGAATATGATAATTCCTACGAGAAAATGGGAACGGCAGAGTCTTTCGTGTCCTATGGAATGCCGTGGGCCGAAGCCGGCTCCGCACCGTTTCAACGTTAATAAGGGATATACGCGAGAAGGCGGTATGATCGCGCCGATGATTATCGCTGGTCGGGGCGTAGCGGCCAGCGACGATATCAACACGGCCTACGTGACGGTTATGGACCTGGCGCCAACCTTCCTCGAACTGGCTGGTGCAACTTACCCGGATGATGGCTCGGTCGACCCGGGAGAGACCAATAACCTGGCCACCGACGAGCCCGAGAAGTACGCTGATTTGATTGCTCTTTGGCAAATGGAGCGTAAACGCCTGGGCATTATCGTGCCAAAAGACTTGTAGAATTTAGCGCCGGCCCTCGAAGTTTTCGCGGGTCAATGAGTCTGGCAGCGCATTCGCGACGTGCTTATCCAGCTCGACCTCCCAGGTATTGAGCATATTGCCCAGCATGACGTACATGCTGCGCAACGCGATCAGATCCAGAATGGCCGCTTGACCGATGTGCGCGTCGAGTTTGTCGAGCAGCTCGGGGCCTAATGCGCCATTTGCGGCCAGCTCGTCGACCAACTGCAGCAGCAACGCGTCGGACTCGGTCCAGTCGGGGTGACTCGGACCTTCCAATACGCGCTCTATTTCCATCCAGGATAAATTGCTGTTTAGCCCGCGTTCGACGTGAGACGCCCACTCATACCAGTTTCGTGCATGTGCAGCGGTTCGCAGGATGACCAGCTCTGCATTGCGTTTGCCGAGTGATCCTCCCTGTACGAGGTATTTGCGCAATGACCACCATGCATCCAGCAGCGCCGGATTGTTGGCCAGGAGCTTATGGACATTGAGCGGGACACCCTTCATATCCGCGATTACGTGGCTGAGTGACGCATTCCAGTCCGTTATTGGAATGGCCCGCATTCTGGCATCTGTCATCGTGTTTCTACTCGTCGGCGCAGGTTGTAGTCTAGCAGTCAGTCGAGTCACGGAGACGCCATGAAAATCAAGCGTTTCGGGCATTGCGGAACGGCTCAGGATTGCCGTATAATCCGGCCGCGCACGGGACTAAGGTCTTGGTAGTCAAGCCCCGCTGAGGGGATGTTTGTCGCAAGGTAGGAATGGGCCATTGGCCCATTTTTTGGTTTTAAAACAGGTGCTTATACTTTTGTCATGACGGGTAAAGAGATCCAGGAATTGCTCGAACCCACGGTTGGGCGGCTCGGTTACGAGTTGTCGGATCTGGAAGTAAAGACCGGAAGTAACAGCGGTGTCATACGGGTTTTCATCGATCACCCCGATGGCATAGGCATTGCAGACTGCGAGAAGGTCAGCCATGCGTTGAGCGCATTGCTGGATGTAGAGAATCCTGTTGCAGGGCAATACGACCTCGAAGTGTCGTCGCCGGGTTGGAACAGGAAGTTAACAAAAGTAGAACATTTTCAACGGTTTGCAGGCAAAACCGTCAAAGTAGATATGCGTTTCCCGATCGCGGGGCGCAAGCGATTTCGCGGCACATTGGTGTCGTCGGATGACGAAAATATTGTGGTCGAAGTGGATGGCGTGTCGCATAGCTTGCCGATGGCGACGATCGACACCGCACGACTGGTGCCCGCGTCCTGACCGGCGCGGCGAATTTGGAGTTTCAGGCATGAGTAAAGAGATTTTGCTGGTGGTCGACGCCGTTTCGAATGAGAAGGGCGTTGACAAAGAGATAATTATTGAGGCCATCGAAGCCGCACTGGCATCTGCGACCCGCCGCAAGCATGGCGAGGATATCGAGGTGCGTGTGGAAATTGATCGCGAGACCGGGGAATACGACACGTTTCGCCGTTGGCTGGTATTTGCCGACGATTCCACGGAGCTGGAAGTGCCGGATCGCGAACTGCGCATGATCGATGCGCTGGATGTTGATGAATCCGCAGAGCCTGGTGGCTACGTGGAAGTACCCATGGATTCCGTTGAATTTGGGCGCATCGCAGCGCAGACCGCCAAGCAAGTCATCGTGCAGAAGGTGCGCGAGGCCGAGCGTGCGCAGGTTGTTGAAGAATATAAGGAGCGTGAGGGTGAGCTGCTGTCGGGTCTCGTCAAGCGTGTTGACCGCAATGGGGTCTACATCGATCTTGGCGGCAATGCTGAAGGTTTTGTCGCGCGTGAGCAGATGGTT
>JADFLJ010000236.1 GCA_022564475.1 Pseudomonadota bacterium | reverse complement strand
TGGTTTGATTCATATAGTGTGAGCAAAGATACTGGTGGCTGTTGTTCAGCTTTGATTTTAGCAGATGTCAACGCTGCGACCGGCAACGCCATCGAGAGGACAAAGACATGAGCCAAATCACCGCCACACTGTCATCCGGGACCGAAGTCGAATTATCGAACGGCCGCCACACCTGGAGAGCGGACGAGCCGGTGGCTGTGGGCGGCGCCGATACCGGTCCCAATCCCTACGAGTTGCTGCTCGGCTCCCTGGCAGCGTGCACCTGCATTACGCTGGCGCTGTATTGCCGCCACAAAAATATCGCACTCGAAACTGTTACCGCGAGCTATGAATTCAACCGGATACACGCGAGGGACTGCGAAGACTGTGACGATGAGACCAAGGGATTTATCGATCGCATAACCAGTAATGTGCATATTAACGGCGATTTCGACGATACACAGAAAAAAAGACTGGCCGAGATTGTACAAAGATGCCCGGTCCACAAGACTTTGGCGAAAGGCGTATCCATCACCGATAGCGCGAGTTTCGGTTGACTAGAGGACGCCGGCGTCCGGTTATGTTTTTTTGCGGCCCGCCTAGCTGGCGATGGTATCGACCGGGCTAACGATTGCACCCGCACGGTTGCGGACGACATGGAGATAGATTTCCGTCGTTCGAATATCGCCGTGCCCGAGTAAGGATTGCACAAGTTTGATGTCATAGCCGGTTTCGATCAGGCGGGTGGCGAACGAGTGCCGAAAAGTATGCGACCCGGCCCTGCGGTGAATGCCAGCCCTCCGTATCGCCGGCTTTAGCACCCTTTGAAATGCCGAATAATGCCGATGATGACGACGAAGAACGCCTGTCTGCGGATCAGTGCCGATGGTGGTCGCCGGAAAAAGGAATTGCCATTCCGGACTTTTGGCAGCCGTCGGGTACTTGCGCACCAAAGCATTTGGCAAATAGACCTCGCCATAGCCGCACGACAGATCAAATTCGTGAAGCTTCAAGGCTATGTCGATCTGGTTTTTCAGATCGGCCATTAACGAACGTGCCAACAATGTAAAACGCTCGCCGCCACCTTTGCCATCGCGTACCGTGATTTGCAAACTGCTGAAATCGAGATCTTTCACCCGCAGCCGCAACGCTTCGTTAATACGCAGACCCGAGCCGTACAGGATACTTGCGATCAGTTTGTTGACGCCATCGAGTTGCTGAATAACCGCAAGCGCTTCGTTGTGACTGAATACCGTCGGCATCCTGCGCGGCCGCCTGGCATAACGAAAATGAATCTTTGGCAACTCGATGCCGAGGTGATGTTTGTACAGAAAAACCAGCGCGTTCAGCGCAGTTCGCTGAGTACTGACAGAGCAATGCCGATGTACCGCAAGATCACTGAGAAAATCCGAAACTTCCTGACCACCGAGTTTCTGCGGATGCTGCCTGTTATGAAACCTGATAAAGCGAAGCACCCAATGCAAATAGGTTTTTTCAGTTGCGTAACTCAATCCGCGATTGCGAATCGATTGCCGAAACAAAGACACGAAGCGATTTGAGTTTTTGGGTAGTGAGGGGCGTATATCATCCATGATCGCTCCGGTAGTAAGCACTGCACCGTCGGGAAAAAAAGACTGCACCCTGATCCCCTTACCACACGGCTTATGTATTTATATGGCGCCAGGTGTTTTTGCACCACCCGCATATCTGGCAAATAACCCCAAAATTATGATTCAAAGGACTATTTCCGCTCTTTCTGGGAATTTGCTATCATATATACATAGCGCGACATACAAAGCTCTTGATTGAACGCCGCAAAAGTTGAATTGTTGGTTATCGCGTAAGTAGTTGGTGTTTGGGAATTTTCCCCAACCCCAGGCACTCAACAAGGAGCGCATACAAAGAATGATCATTCAAATCAACAGCCATAGAATTAACTGTTAGGTGTCAGTCAAACATGGTGCGCAACGTTCTACTCCTCTTAGCCATTATCGTTATTGGGTATTTTGTTGGCGTTTCGTACATTTCTCATTTGATGAGCAGTAGTTCTCAAGAAACCTGGGAAGCAATGCAAAGCACGGATTTTGAGTGTCCTGCCGGTACCGAAGCACGGACTGACGGATGGGGAAAACTGGGCTACTCTCGAACCTGTGTAAATTTAACGAATGGGAAATGGGAAGCTTGGGAAGATGGGTACAAAAACATTGACGGATACTATGAGCAAGGAAAAAAACACGGCGTGTGGATTTTCTATCGATCCGATGGCTCGATGTCGAAGAAAATTCAATATAGTCACGGCGTTGAACTTGGCGTAGATGAGATTACAGATCGGAGCCAATGACACCTAACCAGCGCGAGCAAGCGACCGAGAAACAGTTGAGCATTTTTCGGGCAATTTTCAGCGGCGCCTGTCGCGGACGTTAGAAGCCTAATCAAGATATAGAGGTAGCTCCCGAGGAACCACCACCGGGTTACTTGCAATCACTCCAAAAAAGGTATATTTTCTATACCATTATGGGATTCGAGTTCGATCCTCAGAAAAGTGACCGAAACCTCGCTAATCACGGCATCGATTTTG
>JADFLJ010000063.1 GCA_022564475.1 Pseudomonadota bacterium | reverse complement strand
GGAGTGCGGTCCGCTGGACGCGATACCAATGAGCGCATCGCCAGCCGCGATTGATGAGCCGTCGATGATGTCAGCGCGTTCAACCGCGCCCACGCAGAATCCGGCGAGATCGTATTCGCCGTCGCTGTACATATCCGGCATTTCGGCGGTCTCGCCACCGATAAGGGCCGCACCCGCTTGTTTGCAACCGTCAGCGATACCGCTGATGACGTCGGCCGCGACGTCAACATCCAGGTGGCCGCAGGCAAAATAATCGAGAAAGAACAATGGTTCGGCGCCCTGGACAAGTACGTCGTTAACGCACATGGCGACCAGATCAATGCCAATGGTGCTGTGGCTCTGCAGTTGCCGGGCCAGTATGAGCTTGGTGCCGACGCCGTCGGTGCCGGATACCAGCACCGGTTCCCTGTAGCGCTCGGGTGGCAGCGCGAACAGACCGCCGAATCCGCCCAGTCCTGCCATGACTTCGGGGCGGCGTGTGGCTGCGACGGCCGGTTTGATGCGATCGACCAATGCACTGCCTGCGTCGATATCGACGCCGGCATCTTTGTAAGTAAGTGGCTTATCGGACATTGTGACTCGCGAGATCGCTTGGAAAAGAATGGCCGCACTGTGCGGGAGCGATATAATAGTCGCTGGGCATCTCAGGGGAAACCACCCTACATGAAGTTTTGTTTATTGGCGCTTGTGGGCGTCTTCGCATTGACGTCGGCCGCAGCGATCGAGGTCACGACACTGTATACGGCGAACGTGCCGATCGACGAGGAACAGGACGATCCGCGCGAACACGCCTACAGCATGGCGCTGGCGCAGGTCCTGTTGCGCGTATCGGGCTCGACGCTGGTCAACGACGCCGAGTTGTTCGATGCGCTGTTTCCACAGCCCGGCGACTACGTCCTACAGTTTCGCCCCGGTCCCGACGACACGCTGTTTGTATCGTTTGACGGCGATGCCGTGGAAGCTACCTTGCGCGCTGCCGGGCAAACGGTTTGGGGCAGCGAGAGACCCCTGACACTCGTGTGGCTTGCAGTGGACTGGGGGCAGGGCGAGCGCGAGATCATTGGCGCAACCGATCCTGATCGCAGCAGCGATCAGGCCCGCTCAATTAATCGCAACCGCATGTTGCGACAACGCATGCTCAAATTCGCCGAGAGTCGCGGTTTGCCCATTCAATTTCCCTTGCTGGATTCCGAAGATCTCGCAAACGTGGGTTTCAGTGATATCTGGGGCGGCTTTGATGAACGTATTATTGATGCCTCGCAGCGCTACGACGTGCATTCAATATTGATCGGCCGCGTGCGTGTGCAGTCCGCACAACGAAATCGGTGGACCTATTATTTTGGCAGTGATCAGCGCTCATGGTCGGGTGAGCCTGAGTTCGTCATCACGCAAATTGCAGACCTGCTGGCAGCGGAATTTGCGATTGGCGGGGATGAGCCCCTGCGGAGTGTGCAATTGCACATTGCGGGCGTGGGGAGCATCGATGCCTACGGCAATGTCCAGAATATTCTTGCCGACATGAACGTGATCGACAGCTTCGTTGTTACATTGGTCGATGGCGACCGCATCAGCTTTCGCGTTCTCGCCCACGGTGGGGCAGAACGGCTCGCACGGGCACTGCGTTTCGCGGGACTGATTGAAGAAGAGCGCATCGATAGCGACTTTGATTTTGAACGAGAACTGGACACGTTGGACTTTTTCTACAGTCCCTGACGTGATGGATCGCATGTCACTGCACTGGATTCCAAATGCAATTTCGATGCTGCGTATCGCGCTCGTCATGCCTGTTTTATGGCTGATACTGCAAGGCGAATTCGGCTGGGCATTATTGCTTTTCTGGATCGCCGGTTTTTCCGACGGACTTGATGGCTATCTCGCGTTGCGCTTTGGCTGGCAGTCTCGCAGCGGCGCGTTGCTCGACCCCATCGCCGACAAGCTACTGGTCGCGGGCATGTTTATCACGTTGACCTACACGCAGCACATACCGCTCGGACTCACGGCCGTCGTGTTATTCCGTGACGTCGTCATTTTTGGTGGCGCGGTCGCATACAACTACCTGATAAAGCCGGTCCAGGGTGAGCCGACGCGCATCAGTAAGATCAATACGGTCATGCTGTTGTTGTTTTTACTGTTTGTACTCAGTCGTGCTGCCTTCGGCTGGCCCGACGAGATTGCAATTACGGTTGTGGGTGCCGCGACCCTGGTTACCGTGGTGATCAGCGGTATCGATTATGTCGTGCAGTGGTCTGACCGCGCGCGCAAGGGAGTCTGACGGGTGAATTCGGATCGGCGTTTGAACTGGATGATCGCCACAATGATTACGGGCTGGCTCTTGTACCTGCTGGCACCTGTTTTGACGCCATTCGTTGCAGCGGCCTTGCTGGCCTACATGGGTGATCCGCTCGCCGACCGTCTGCAGAAATTCCGTCTGCCGCGAGCGCTTGCGGTCACGACGGTATTTCTACTCACGTTCTTGTTTCTTGCATTGCTTGTCTTGCTGGTCGGTCCGCTGATTCGTCAGCAGATTGCTACGCTGTTCGCTTCATTGCCATCGATTATCAGTCAGATCGAGCAAGTCTGGTTGCCAGGCTTTGCCAATTTCTTCGATCTTGAACTGGGCGAGGACGTTGGTCTGGGCGCATTTCTTGCGCAATACAAGGACATGGCCGGCAGCTGGGGGGCGACACTGCTGTCGTCGGTAACGACGACCGGCAGCATGCTTGCGGCCGCTGTGCTGAGCCTGTTTCTTATTCCGATCCTGACGTTCTATTTATTGCGCGACTGGGACTCGATTATTTCGCATCTCGCCGCATTGCTGCCGTCCAGTCAGCGCGAGACGATTGTTGAACTCGCGCGCCAAACGGACGATGTGCTTGGCGCGTTTCTGCGCGGTCAATTGATGGTCATGTTCGCGCTTGCGGTCATCTATTCCGTGGGGCTGACGTTGGTCGGTCTCGAGTTTGCGATCGCGATCGGTGTCGTTGCAGGGCTCGTCAGCTTCGTCCCTTATCTGGGCTTCGTCTTCGGAATCGGCATCGCGTCGTTGACCGTTGTGCTGCAGCCGAACCCCTTGTTGCATCTCATTGGTGTCGTCGCCACGTTTACCATTGCGCAGTTGTTCGAAGGTTCGTTTTTGACGCCAAAACTCGTGGGCGACAAAATCGGATTGCACCCGGTCCTGATTATTTTCGCGATCGCCGCAGGCGGGCAGCTATTCGGATTCTTCGGCATCTTGCTGGCGCTGCCGGCGGCCGCCGTGCTGTCGGTTCTGGTGCGTTTCGCCTACGACCGTTATCTCAAAGAACAGCCGTGATTCAGCTAGCCCTGCCACTGCAGCTCGCCGATCACGCAGTCTTTGCAAGTTTTTTAGCCAAGGGCAACGAAGAGCTTATTGCGATCCTGTCTGCCGTTGCGGACTCGTCCGGCGGCTCGGGTTGCTGGATATGGGGCGGCGTCGCGACCGGAAAAACACATTTGCTGCAAGCCGTGTGCGAACGCGCCGGCGATCGTTCGGTGTATGTGCCACTGGCCATGTTGGCGGGCGCAGGACCGGGATTGATCGACGGTCTCGATAGTCGCGAGCTCGTTTGTATTGACGATCTTGACGAAGTCGTCGGCGACCCGGCTTGGGAGCGGGCCCTGTTCACGCTGTACAACGATCTGCTGGCTGCGGGCGGGCAGATGATCGTGGCTGCCAAGATGGCGCCGCGGGAATGTCCGATCGACCTGCCGGATCTGGCGAGTCGGATGTCGCAGCTGACGACCTACAACGTACAGGCGCTGGCCGATGCCGATCGCTCTGCGGCGCTGCAACTACGGGCTAGCCATCGAGGCCTCGAATTACCCGATGAAACCGCGCGTTATCTGCTTACCCGCAGCCGTCGTGACATGGCCAGTCTGTATGCATTGCTGGACACGCTGGATCGCGAAGCGCTGCGGGCACAGCGACGCCTGACCGTACCGTTTGTGCGCGGCGTGCTAAACCAGATAGCGGACGCTTAGCGAACCGACCTAGCCTAGCCTGCGCGCAATATCGGCGACGCGCTGACCGAGTGCACGCGCGAGCTGTTTCTCGTCGTCGGATAATCTGTCCGCTGTGCGATTCCAGCTAATGTGGCTGGCGCCATAAGGGCTGCCACCCGTCGTGGTGGTAGTGAGTGCGGCTTCGGTGTACGGCAGGCCGACCAGCAGCATGCCGTGATGCAGAAGCGGCACAGCCATGGTCAACAACGTGGATTCCTGACCACCGTGCAACGACGATGTCGACGTAAAAACAGCGGCCGGTTTACCTGCCGCCGCGCCTGACAGCCACTGACTGCCGGTCCCGTCCAGGAAATACTTCAGCGGCGCGGCCATGTTGCCGAATCGAGTTGGGCTGCCCATGACGAGTCCGCAACACTCGCTGAGATCGTCGGCAGTGGCGAAGGGCGGGCCCGAGTCCGGGATGGCGTCCTCGGTCGCTTCAGTCACCGCGGAAACAGGCGGCACTGTACGCAGCCGGGCAGCCATGCCTCTTACAGAATCGACGCCCAGGCAGATTTCGCGCGCCAGCGATTCAGTGCTGCCGTGGCGGGAGTAATACAGAACCAGTACGTCACTCATCCGGGCAGCAGGTCCTGAACGTTTTCGGGCGGCCGGCCCATGATGGCCTTGTTGGCGTCGTCGTCTACAACGATCGGACGCTCCAGCACTTTCGGATGCGCCTCAACCCAGGTCGCGAGCGCGGCGTTATCGTCCAGAGCCGGCAAATCCGTCGCATCCCTGAAGTCGGCCTCATTTCTACGCAGGAGCTCCACAACCGAGCTACCCAGCAAGTCTGCGAGCTGCAGAATGCGGGCGGCAGACGGTGGCTTGGACAAGTAATCCACGATTGTGGGGCTCACGCCTGCTTTTTGAATCAATTCCAGTGTTTTCCGTGACTTGGAGCAACGAGGGTTGTGATAAATTGTCATTGACATGGATTTTTCTGCCGCTTTGAAGGTGAATCCGGAGCGCAAACTCTAGCAGCCCTTGGGGCCGCCGTCAGCGGCATCTTGACGGCACTACAGTGCTATTGGTAGCGTTGATCTGCTCCGTACCTACAAAAAAATAATTAGACAGATTTCATGAAATTATCCCTACGTCCAATCCTGTTATTCATTGGCGCGCTGTTCGCGACGCTGTTGCTGGCGACTGCCTGCGAAACAGGTCCGCCGGTGCAGGAAATGAGTGACGCGCGTCAGGCAATCGCTGTTGCCCGCGAAGCGGGAGCGGAAGCCCATGCTCTGACAGAGTTGTTAGCGGCTGAGGAATATTTGCAAAGCGCCGAGCAGAAACTGAACCATCAGGCCTATGCGGATGCACGCCATGACGCGCTGCAGGCAAAATCAAAAGCGCAAGATGCACGCCAGCTCAGCGAAGATAAAAAAGCCGAGAAAAACTAGCGCAGACTCGCTAGGCTTTAAACCACTTCCTCGTTAATTTATCGATCACCTTATTCGGGTACTTACGTATCCCGAGGCTGCCATTGTAGCGACCGAGCGCGCGGCGCAGATCGCCGTTTTCTTTATCGAGATAGAATCTTAGAATCGTGCAGCCGTACCGCAGATTGGTGTCGACGTGCAACAAGTTGTCGTCGGGTCGTCCGATTTCGTCGAGCCAGAATGGCATGATCTGCATTAAACCGAGGGCGCCCGCGACCGAGACTGCGTAGCGATCAAAGTTGCTTTCAACTTCAATGACGGACAGGACAAGTTCGGGTGAGAGCTCGGCGCGCGTTGCTTCCTGATGTATGCGCGTGAGCAGGTTAATGCGCTCTTGGGGGTCCCTGACCTGGCGTTCGAGGCGGCGGGACATATCCGTGAGCCAGACTTCGGCATCAAAACGATCCTCAAAACTGGCAGTGTCGGAGGCGGCGGCCAACAAGGCCCTGCGCAGCTCAGGGTCGGGTCCGCCCTGAGCCAGCGCCGAGGAGGATATTATAAAGCCTAATAAAACAACAAGTTGAGGAACTATCTTAACGATGAATCTCCGTGTGTGAGCGCGCAGGAGCCAAGCTCCGACGGGCACTATTTTACGCCGGAGCCTGTCAGCAGTGCGAGAGCCTCTTCACGTTTCAGGTTGCGCGACTCGGTGTCGCGGCGATGACGATATTCGAGTTCGCCGGCCGCAAGACCGCGATCGCTGATCACGAGTCGATGCGGAATGCCGATCAATTCTGCATCGGCGAACTGGACGCCGGGCCGCGCATTGCGATCGTCGAACAACACGTCGAGTCCCGCTTCGGTCAGCTCCTGGTACAGCGCCTCTGCCGCAGTTCGCAGGTCCCCGGAGCGGTGCATGTTGATCGGGATTAACACGACATCGAACGGCGTAAGTGGATCCGGCCAGATGATGCCGTTGTCGTCGTGATTCTGCTCAATCGACGCGGCGACGATGCGCGTGATACCGATGCCGTAGCAGCCCATCTCCAGCGCCTGTTTCTTACCCTCCTTGTTGAGGACCGTTGCGCCGAAGGTCTTTGAGTATTTCGTGCCGAGTTGAAAGATGTGTCCGACCTCAATGCCGCGCGCGATGCTCAATGTGCCGCTGCCACCCGGAGCAGGATCGCCGGCGACAACGTTGCGCAGATCGACGGTCTCGGAATTTGGGATATCGCGACCGAAATTGACGCCCGTGTAGTGCATATCGGCCTCATTGGCGCCGATGACGAAGTCGGCCATGTTGGCAGTCGCGTGATCGAAGTACACCGGGATCTCGATGCCGATGGGTCCCGCAAAACCAGGCTCGCAACCCGTGACGCTGCGTATGGTCGCGTGATCGGACATCGTCAGTGGTGAGGCAACGCCCGGCATCTTCTGCGCTTTTACGGTGTTCAACTCGTGATCGCCGCGCAAAATCAGCGCAATCGGCCCTTCGGTGCCTTCGACGATGAGCGTTTTTAAGGTCTTTTCCACGTCCACACTCAGGAATTTGCACAGATCGGCCATTGTCCTGGCACCGGGCGTCGACACCTTCTGCATCTCAGCCGTCGCTGCAGGCCGTTCGCCCCTGGCCGGGAACGTGGCTGCTGTTTCGACATTCGCGGCGTAATTATCTGCATCGCTGTACGCGATCGCGTCCTCACCCGAATCTGCGAGAACATGAAATTCCTGTGAGCGACTGCCGCCGATTTCGCCGCTGTCCGCATCGACGACGCGGAACTTTAGCTCAAGGCGCTCGAAGATCCGCGTGTAAGCCGCATGCATCTTCTGATACGACACGTCGAGACCGGCCGCATCGATATCGAAGGAATAGGCATCCTTCATGATGAATTCACGCGCTCGCATGACGCCGAAGCGCGGACGAATCTCATCGCGAAATTTGGTCTGAACCTGGTACCAGTTGAGCGGTAATTGCTTGTAGCTGCGCAACTCGCGGCGCGCGATATCGGTGATGACTTCTTCGTGGGTCGGACCGAAACAGAACTCACGGCCGGCGCGATCGGACATGCGCAGCAACAAAGGACCGTATTCTTCCCAACGCCCGGACTCCTGCCACAGCTCCGCCGGCTGAACGGCGGGCATCAGCAGTTCGAGCGCACCTGCGCGGTTCATTTCCTCGCGCACGATGGCTTCGACCTTGCGAAGAACGCGCAAACCGAGTGGCATCCACGTGAAAAGGCCGGAGGAGAGACGCCGGATCAGTCCGGCTCGCAACATGAGTTGATGGCTGAGGAGCTCGGCTTCCGCAGGTATTTCTTTGAGCGTTGTCAGTCCGAATTGAGAATAAAGCATTGCTTGATCTGGGCTGTTTACAAGCCGCGCATTCTATCCTGAATCATGGCGCCGTGGAGAAAACGTATTGACTCGGCACGCAAAGCAGGGGATTGTCGCCAGTCTTTCGC
Source organism: Pseudomonadota bacterium (assembly GCA_022564475.1). Classification (GTDB taxonomy): domain Bacteria; phylum Pseudomonadota; class Gammaproteobacteria; order Steroidobacterales; family Woeseiaceae; genus UBA1847. The sequence continues at coordinate 4,078 of JADFLJ010000063.1, read as the reverse complement.
CGCAGGGATGCCAGTCGTTGCAAGGTAGACGTAACCCGTTTGTCGCCCATGAGGGCATTCCGTTTCTGTTCGTATCGGCCGTGTCGTGCTGGGCAGCGTTCTACTATCTCAATTTTTTCTGGCTCAGCGGCGCTGTTTTTCTGCTCGTTATCCTGTTCTTGATTTTTCGCGATCCGCGGCGGCGGATCCCGGCTGTGCCGCTTGGCGTTGTCAGTCCGGTTGATGGTCGTGTTGTTGAGGTCGGCATCGTCGATAAGGGCGTGTTACAGGGCGAGGCCAGGTGCGTTGTGGTGCGCATTAACAGCCTCGGAACCTACACGGCGCGCTGCCCCGTTGAAGGCAAGATCATGGATCTGTATACCGCGTCGAGCAACGGCGCGTCGGTGTACCGGACCAATGCGCTCTGGGTGCAAACCGATGAAGGCGATGACGTGGTGCTGCAATTTAGCGGTTATCGCTTCGGTCTGGCGCCGAAATCATTCCTCCGTTTTGGCGAACGGCTCGGGCAGGGTTCGCGCTGTGCCTATTTGCGATTGACGCGCTACGCCGAGGTCCACATGCCCATCGATAGCACGATTCTTGTGCAGCCAGGGCAACGAGTCGTCGCTGGCCATGATCTCCTGGGCAGGCTGCCGCACGCCTAGTAGTCCATCAAACCTACCTTGTTGGTCCACTAGATCGCCCGCAACGATTTGGGCGATGAATTGCACGCGATGGCGTGGCAAACTAGCCCGGAACAAGTGTCTTTCGGACCCGAAGAATGAACCTGAACGAACAACAACGGCGAGCCTATCTCGAAGCCATTGGCATCGATGTGTGGCTTCCTCGTGGCGAGACCGACGAGGAGGTCGACGTTCAGGACGAGACCGCCGCGATTGCGACGGACGATCTCGATTGGCTTGCGTTGCGCGCCGCGGTGTCCGCTTGCACGCGCTGTACTTTGCATGAGACGCGCACACAGACCGTATTTGGCGTCGGCGATCCGAATGCCGACTGGATGTTCATCGGGGAAGCGCCGGGTGCTGAAGAGGACCGGCGCGGCGAACCCTTTGTCGGGCGGTCGGGCAAATTGCTCGATCAAATGCTGGCGGCAGTCGGCCAGTCACGACAAAGCGTGTTCATTGCCAATATCATCAAGTGCCGGCCGCCGCATAATCGTGATCCTGCGCCCGAGGAAGCCAGTTCCTGCAGAGCCTATCTCGAACGGCAGATCGCGCTGGTGAATCCGCGGATCATCGTCGCCGTGGGCAAGATCGCCGCACAGAACCTGTTAGGCACGGATGCGCCCGTTGGGCGCATGCGCGGCAAACGTCACAGCGTCGGCAACGTGCCACTGGTGGTGACCTACCACCCGGCCTATTTGTTGCGCAGCCCATCGCAGAAACGCAAGAGCTGGGAAGACCTGTGCCTGGCACGCAGTATCGTCAGAGAGGCGCAGGCGTGATTATTCCGATGCAGGAGCCGCCCGTGCAGGTGCGCTCGATGTGCCACGAGGACCTGGCCCTGGTGTCGGACATCGAGCGCAGAAGTTACGATTTTCCCTGGAGTCACGGCGTGTTTCGGGATTGCTTGCTGGCGGGTTACCAGTGTGTGGTTCTTGAGCGGGAGGAGCGTGTGGCAGGCTACGCCATTCTGTCGATCGCTGCCGGTGAGGCGCATATCCTGAATCTCTGCGTAGATTCGGCGCATCGTGCGCATGGCTATGGCGAGCAACTGCTGGATGAGATTCTGGTGCGTGCGCGAGAAGCCGAGGTCGAGGAAATTTTTCTCGAGGTTCGGCCGTCCAACAAGACGGCGATCGCGCTTTACAAGAAACGGGGCTTTTACCAGGTGGCTGACCGGCCACAGTATTACCAGGCTCAGGAAGGCCGTGAAGACGCTGCAGTTTTGTCAAAGAAGCTGACGGGCGGCTACTGATCCGCTAGACTGCGCGGCGTTTTTCCGCGCCTTCAAATCCCATGACGAATATTCAGACACAGGTCGACAAACGCCGCACTTTCGCGATTATTTCGCATCCGGATGCGGGCAAGACGACGCTCACCGAAAAGCTCCTGCTCTACGGTGGAGCCATTCAGCTTGCCGGCACGGTCAAGGGCCGCAAGGCGCGCCGTCATGCCACCTCGGACTGGATGAAACTTGAGCAACAGCGCGGTATTTCAATCACCTCATCGGTCATGCAGTTCCCGTATTCCGACTGCGTCATCAATTTGCTCGACACGCCAGGCCACGAAGATTTTTCAGAAGACACCTATCGGACGCTGACAGCCGTCGATTCGGCACTCATGGTGATCGACTGCGCCAAAGGCGTGGAAAAACGCACGATCAAGTTGATGGAAGTCTGTCGGCTCCGCGATACGCCAATCATGACGTTTATCAACAAGCTCGATCGGGAAGGCCGGGAGCCGATCGAATTACTGGATGAGATCGAGTCGGTCCTCAACATTCAGTGCACGCCCATCACGTGGCCGATCGGCATGGGCAGCAGGCTGAAGGGCGTCTATCACCTGGCACAGGACCGGATTTACCTGTACTCAAAAACGGGTCGAGAGACGGCATCTGACATTAGCATCGTGCAGGGGCTTGATTCGGATGAAGCCACGGCGGTGCTCGGCGATCTCGCCGATGAATTCCGCGAGGAAATAGAACTCGTCAAAGGCGCGTGTCCGGAATACAGTCTTGAGGATTACCTGAACGGCAAGCAGTCGCCTGTGCTGTTTGGCTCCGCGTTATCGAATTTCGGCGTGAAGGAGTTGCTTGACGAGTTCATTCAGATCGCGCCGCCGCCGCTGGCACGCGAAACCGAACAACGCCGTGTCGAACCCTGCGAAGAGAAACTGACGGGATTCGTTTTCAAAATCCAGGCGAACATGGATCCGGGTCATCGCGACCGCATTGCGTTTATGCGTATTTGCTCCGGTGAATACCGTCGCGGAATGAAGGTCCTGCATGTGCGCTCCGGCAAGGAAATGAAAATACCGGATGCGATTACGTTCATGGCCGCAGACCGACAGCATGCCGAGACTGCCTATGCGGGCGACATTATCGGCTTGCATAATCACGGCACGATCAATATTGGCGACAGTTTTTCCGAGGGTGAAACTCTGCGTTTTACGGGTATTCCGAATTTCGCACCGGAAATGTTTCAGCGGGCCGTTCTGAAAGATCCGCTGCGACTCAAGGCCTTGCAAAAGGGTCTGGCACAGTTGTGCGAAGAGGGTGCGACACAGTTGTTTCGGCCCATGCGCAATAACGATTTGATTCTGGGTGCAATCGGGCCACTGCAATTCGAGGTTGTCGCACATCGATTGCAGGACGAGTACAAAGTCGAGTGTCAGTTTGAGAGTATCAACGTATCCACAGCCCGCTGGGTCGAATGCGAGGATCCGAAAATACTCGCTGACTTCGAGCGCAAGGCGCATGACAATCTGGCGCTGGACCATGGTAAACGCCTGGTCTACATTGCACCTACGAGAGTTAACCTGAATCTGACTGAGGAGCGCTGGCCGGACATCGAGTTCCGCAAAACCCGCGAGCACTAATGTCTCGATCTCAATTGTTCAATAAGAAAGTAATGGCGTGGGCATTCTACGACTGGGCCAACTCCGCGTTCGCCTTGTCTGTCATGGCTGTGTTGTTCCCGCTGTTCCTCGGCGGCTACTGGAACGATGGCGCATCCGGGGCTGAAGTGACAGCCCGCCTTGGGTGGATCACGGCAGCCGCCAGCGCCGTCGTCTGTGTCATCGCTCCGGTATTCGGCACGATTTCCGATGCCGGGGGTTATCGCAAACGATTCCTGTTCGTGCTGATGTTGCTTGGTGCGGCATCCACAGCCGCACTCGGTCTCGTCGGTGAAAACGGCTGGTTCCTGGCCGCGGTTTTCTATTTGTTCGGATCGGTGGGCTACTACAGTTCCACTATTTTTTACGATTCATTTCTGCTGGATATAACCGAGCGTCGCAATTACAGTTTTGTCTCGGCATTGGGCTTTTCGGTCGGCTATCTTGGTGGTGCACTATTGCTGGCCCTGCATGTCGTCATGTTGCTGAGTCCCGAGACCTTTGGTTTCTCAAGTGCCACG
>JADFLJ010000235.1 GCA_022564475.1 Pseudomonadota bacterium | reverse complement strand
GTGTGCTCTTCCGATCTTGGGTCATAGCTAGTGCATACGCTAATTCCGATCGGCACGTTTGAGGATAAGGCCCGTCGTCTGCTGGGCCAGGCTCGATTCGACGAGATGTTGGAATTCCTGGCCAGGAGACCGAAGGCCGGCCGAATCATCCAGGGTACCGGCGGCCTGCGCAAAGTCCGAATAGCGCGGCTGGGCAAAGGCAAGAGCGGCGGCGCTCGCGTAATTTACTACTACCACAACGAAGGCAAACCAATTCTTTTGTTATTGATATACGCCAAGGCTACGCAAAACAATCTGACTAATGAGCAGAAGGCGCAATTGAAAAAGCAAGTCGATGCCATCATCGACGAATTTCGCTAGGAGGCAAGAGATGGACGAAAAGCTGTTCAAAGAGCTCGACGCCAATTTGAAAGAGGCCGTGAACGTCGCCAAAGGTTCCTCGGTCCCGAAGTCTGTCTATGTCATATTGACATCTGCTGAAATCAAGGCCATTCGTACCAACGTAAAGATGTCGCAAGCTGTCTTCGCGCGTTCATTTCAGTTAAGCCTCGATACACTTAAAGGCTGGGAGCAAGGTAAACGCAGACCCGATGCGGCTGCCGCAAATTTCCTGCGTTTGATCAAGGCAGATCCGGAGCACGTACGGCGCATACTTGTGGCCTGATCATCGTCTTTACCTGATTTCGGTTCACTCACCGCAAATTGATCGGTGGCAGAAATCAATTCGTGCGCATAGCCAGACTATTTACATCAGCTCGTGTACAGCGCGGTGCGCCGATCACGCCGGTTCATTATTCTGCTGGAATCTCGGTGTAGTGCAGACTGACCACTTTCCATTCGTCGTCGATCTTTTGCCACACTTCAGTTTCGAACGCTCTGACGGTCGCCGTCTCGCCGTCAGGTTCACGCGTCCGGTTGTCGATGAAGTAGGTTGCAACGGCGACGTCCCCGCTCGGCATCATCTGCACCCGCAGGTCCGACAACTCGTTTTTCTCGACGCCGCCTCCGGCAACGATGAACTCCGTCCACTCTTCGCGGTACGCCGACACTTTGTGCCGCTCACCGTAAAAGTAAATAGTCGCATCATCAGTATAGGTAGCGAAATACGCGTCCATGTCATTGCTGGTGTATGCAATGTTGAACGCTTTGATCGCGTCGCTTAACTCAGCGTTCACCGAACTATGTTGCTCAGCCATTGCCGAAAACGAAATCAGGCTAACAACGAGGAAGGTCAGTATTTTTTTCATGGGCTGTACTCACTCTTTGAATTATTGTGTGCCGCACTCGGCAGCATACTGGAGTTTAGGTCACTGGATTAGGCCAGAACCCGCTGCGTCCTTTCCTGATCGTGCTCCGATTGTACACATCCGTAAATCATCACCTGAAAGCGGCAGCCCTGGCTGCCTGTCTGACGATCCTGTCTGCGCCCGGATTCGCCGCTTCGAGCGGGGTTTTCTTATTGCGTGGGTGACACCAGGATGACGTCGCTACTCTCATGCGGAATGCCGGTCATTGACTGGTTTTGTTATCCTTCCCACTCTTTTCAATTCGCGAGCAGGAATTATGGCTGCTGTTGAATCACAGATGCTTCCCCTTGGCACCCAGGCGCCAGCATTTAAGCTGCCGGAACCGGATGGAACTCTTTGTTCATTACGCGACGATGCACAAGCGACACTCGTCATGTTCATCAGCAATCACTGCCCTTTCGTCAAGCACGTCCGTGCCGAGCTTGCACGAATAGGATCTGACTACGGTCCGCGAGGCGTCGCTATCTATGCCATCAATAGCAATGATGTTGCCAACTACCCTGCAGATCACCCGGACCGTATGCAAGAAGAGGCTGAAACCTGGGGTTATTCATTTCCGTACCTGTATGACCATAGCCAGTCAGTCGCCAAAGCCTATCGCGCAGCCTGCACGCCGGATTTCTTCTTGTTTGACGCTGAGCAGAAGCTGGTCTACCGCGGCCAGCTGGACAATAGTCGACCTTCGAATAAGCTGCCGGTCGACGGTCGCGACCTGCGCGCCGCACTCGACGCTGTGCTTGCATCTGAAAAGCCGGCGGCCAATCAGAAACCGAGTATTGGCTGCAACATCAAATGGATCGCCGGCAACGAACCTGAATATTTCTGACCGACACGCGGATTTTAAGTAAACAGATTTCATAATCCAGCGTAACCTAAGGTAACCCAACAGAATGTATTGCTGCCGATTCCCTGCCCGGTAGGCACCCCGACACATGGCCAAGAAAAAAAATCAACCTGTCGAAGTCCGAATCGAGATCGATGGCCTCTACGTTACCGCCGTGCCGAACAAGCGCAGCGCCGAATTCGAACGCTTGCTCGCGCAACGGGGTGCCGAATCCTTCGTGTTTATCCCGTTGGCGAGACTGGGTAAAAAGGGACAACGACTGTTCGGTAACCCGGCCGCCATGGCCCGCAAGAAAGCAAAGTTACCGGTGGTCGATTGGTACGACGGCGAACTGCGAAGCCTCGATAACGACAATGCGGTACCTGGCGTTCTTGCATTCGATATTCGACGGCGCACCGCTCGCGAGATTGCCGAGGCGGTGG
>JADFLJ010000062.1 GCA_022564475.1 Pseudomonadota bacterium | reverse complement strand
AGTTCTGCGATTATCTCTGCCAGAGAAATCATCAAATGATGCTCGTCAATAGTTGATGGACGAAAACCCGAATGAGCATAAAAACTTGCAGCATCATCATCCAGGGCATGAACAAGAATTCCCTTGATTCCTATTTTTTCGGCAGCTTGGGAAATACGCAATATTGCATCCCTCAACAATGCGGGACCGATACCCTGCTTTTGCATGTCATCGCGTACTGCCAGACGTGCGATCAGCCCCATCGGGATTGGGTCCGGGGCGTTGCGCTTTAGCTTGCTAGTTGCCTCTTTGCGCGATACGGAACTCGCGCAAATCGCGTAATAGCCGACCACCTCGCCACCTTCGTTACAAATAACGAGTACCTTTGAGTCGCCTGCGGCGCTGCTCTTGAGTGCTCGGTTTTTCAACCAATCATCAAGAGAGTCGCGACCACAGGTGAATCCCGCAACATTGTGATTGCGGTTTATTTCCTCAGGTTTGGTGGGTGGCGGCAGTCTAAGCCCCAAAAACTACGCTTAGTCCCAAGAGGCCGCAGTATGAAGGAGCCTGTTAAGCGCATCGTTTGGAGCTGGCGTCGCGTCAAGAGCCGTCATAAAGGCATTAAACTGGTCGCGATCGAGGACAAAATTCGTCTGATCTGCCTCAACGTGTTCAGCTTCTCTAAGAGCAGCGCGCAGCACAAACTGTGACGTTTTGACCCCACTAAGGTCAGCGCCTCGCTTGATTCGTTCCTTCTCCTCATTTCTAAGGCGGAACTGCATTACTTTCTCTGCCGTTGCCATTTCTTTCTCCTGATCTCGGATTCATCTAACTGAACCATGCGCATAGCATGCGCATATGTCATGACATTGTCAATACAAATTGACAGAATTGTGAGGTAGAACGACTGATTAGCCTATTTGTGGCTGCTAGCAAAAACAAGGATTTGCGCCGGGTAGTGCGAATTTAATGTGGGACTTTTTGTGGTACTTAGTACCAAAACGTTACATTTTTTCTTTTATTAACAATAGGTTAATTATTAGTTCTGGCGGGAGGGCGTCTTTCATAGTCCGCCCGCCAAGCCGCAGTATACTTGGCTCTCCGACAATACGCGGCAACGAGTTACCACGTATTTTACCACCTGTTCCGCAGGTATAGGATTTTCAACGTCATTGCCTCGTGAAAACCTGGCGAAACGGCTATATCCCGAAATCGCGGACGCATCAAGAATGGCCGATATTGGCCGCGGAGGCGTGTGATCCCAGGAAGAAGATGATATTCAAAGGTCTTTAAGCAAGAATCTGTGCGGCTAGTCAAGCAAGTTGTTAATTAACAAAAGCCAGAAAACTGGCAATCCTGTCTACGAATCAGATGACCGGGATACGTTAGAAGCGCTTGTCGCACATGGAGACGTTCAAGCAATGCATACGTTAGCAATTAAGTGCCGGTCGTCGAGCTATTAATTTATCGATTATTCGGCGGCGTCTTTTCTGTACCCGTTCATTGCTTATTCGGTGAGATTGTACAGTCGCGGTTTTCTCGGCATCCTTGCCGTTTCCGGTTTATGGGTGTTGCTGCTGGTTGATCTGGGATAGTGCTTAACCGGGGTAGTTCCTACCAACCCGATAACTGGTTCAAATAACTAAAAAACTTAACGACCGGCACCGCTTTCCAAGCACAGCGATCCGGCATTGATTTCGTTCGGTTTTCTTGGCCGCTAATCTGATGGGCATAGAGCATTGATCCGAGTGGATCCCTTGGACAAGGCACGCTCTTCCTTCCCTGAACTGAGATGCCGGGGCCGGGCTTCCAGTGGCAGCCCGGCCCCATTGCCTTTGCACTTTCGCTACGGTCTGGTTCGAACGTTGTAGCCGGCACGTTTGAGAGCGCGCGCAGCGCCACCACTCGTATCGGTTATTATTCGGCAGGCGCGCGGCAGACCGCGTGGGTAGCAGGTGCCCATAATGGTACTGCTCGAAGCGAATTTGGATCGACCGGGCTCGTACAAGTGCGGCTGCGAAGTCGCACAGGCTGCGAACAGCAAAGTCACCAGTGCACCGGCAACGATCCGAGAGATTCGATGAATGAGGTTGATCTGGATAGTCATGGCCGTCTCCTTGCCCGAAGGCGTTTTCGGGTTCTCCCGACCGGCACTGGGCTCGGTGAACATCCAGGGCCCGGCGCCGGCCGAGAACTCCTTTTCAGGAGCGGCACTAAAATTAAGCCCCCGCGGACCGGCTTGCTTGAAGGTTCTGCAAAGGTGCTTTGAAGATTTATCAAAGATTCCCAAAGATGGGCTAAAATCACCTGATAACAGGTGGGAAGCATCGTGACTTCTGCGGACAAGCAACCTCAATGCTTGCGTCTCGGCGATTTGATCCTGGATGCGGGCACAAAGCAGGTCACGCGCGATGGTAACGAGATCGCGCTGCCCAAGCTGTCGTTCGACCTGCTGCAGGCGCTGGCAGAAGCCGCCCCCAACCTCGTCACGATCGATGAGTTAATCGATAAGGTATGGGCAGGCGCTGTAGTGAGCCCTGAGACGGTGATGCAGCGCGTCAAACTGCTCAGGGATGCGCTTGGTGATGACAGCCACGAGCCGCGTTATGTGGCACTGGTTCGCGGTCGCGGTTATCGCTTGATTGCGCGCGTTGGGCCCTATGATCCGTCCCAGCGCCGAGCCGACTACCTGATCCTGGCAGCTCTCGCTCTTGTCGTCGTCGGGGTTGTTAGCTATGGCCTTGCAGAACGAATTCTTACGACACCCGTCACAATTGAAAGCGAAACTTCAACCAGTAAAATCCCACTAAAATCCATTGCTGTTCTGCCATTCAAGAATCTGAGTACGGGTGCGGATGGTGCAGACGTTTTTGCGTCCGGAATTCACTCGGATCTCATCACCCAATTGACGAAACTTGAATCCCTGGATCGCGTGATCGCTCGACGGTCGGTATTGAGATACCGCGACAGCACGAACACTCTACCAGTGATCGGAGGCGAACTGGGCGTAAATGCACTTCTCTTGGGTGAGATTCAGAAGGCGGGCGATGCAATTCGCGTCAATGTAAGTCTGGTCCAAGCTCGAACTGAGGCAATACTATGGGCTGAGAGTTATGACCGGCAGCTGACCGCCGCTAACGTTTTCGCCATACAGAGAGAAATCACCAATGCCATTGCGAAATCGTTGCAGGTTACGCTGTCGTTAGAGGATCAGCGCCGAATCGCAGCAATACCAACGCAGAACCTGGCCGCACTCGAAGCGTACTTTATCGGCAAGGATCGCATGGCTCAACGCACTACCGAAGCACTTACACAAGCGGTCAATTACTTTCAGCAAGCCATCGAACTTGATCCGAGCTTTGCTTTGGCCCACGTAAGACTAGCCGATGCATACATTCTTCTAGGGCTCTATAGCGATGAGCCGCCTAATCAAGAATTACTGGAAAGAATCCGGGTCGCAGCGCAAACTGCACTTGAGTTAGATGCGAGATTGGGAGAGGCCTATACAGTACTTGCCGCTTATTCGGAGATGCGCGGCGATTATGATGCTGCAGATGTTTTCTTCCAGCGAGCAATCGATTTGTCTCCGAACTACGCTGTCGCGTATCAGTGGTATGCAGAATTCCTACGCGGCAGGTTGGGTGATGCCGCAGGCGCTTCACCTTATTTCGAAAAAGCGCTCGAATTAGATCCTTTGTCGCCGATTATTCAGGTCAGTGCTGGACTGAACTATGAATATCTGGGGGAATACGATGAGGCGATGCTCCGAATACGAAAGGCGATTGATATCAACCCCGATTTTGCTTACGCCTATTCGAGGATCGCACGGCTATACGCATTTGCGAAGGGCCGGTTCGACCTGGCAATACCTTGGCTTAGACGAGCGGTATCACTTGATCAGGGCAATCCTGAATACTGTGAAATGCTCACATTGATATGGCTAAACCTTGGCGATGAAGTCAGGGCAGAAGAATGGGTTGACCGTTGCCTGGCGCTAGGCGAGGACAAGTTCTGGGCAAATTACGCGATGTTACTTTTGGAAGTTTATCGCCTTGAGGGGTCGGATATTCACATCCACACTCTTCGATTACTAGAACTGGCTCCCTCTAGACTCGACCAAGCGCTTGTCGTGCGACTGATCGTTTCTCTTCCTCCGAAGATGGGCACACAGGTCGGACCAGACGACGAATTTCTAGCTTTCTATAACGACAGATACCCGGAACTTTTCGGAGATGAATTACTGGAGGTCAACCGGTTCAATTATGCACCGGCAATTCTTCTTTTTCGCCATCTCCTACAGCAGGGCGCCCAAGAGCGGGCTGATATACTGGCCGAACACACGTTGGCGTTTCTTAGCAGTCAACCCAGGCTCAGCTTTTACGGTCATCACATCGCCGATGTTGAAATATATGCGCTGCAGGGAAATCATGAGAAGGCGCTGGCTCTGTTAAGGCAGGCCATTGATGCGGGATGGCGAAACTACTGGTGGCTTGCGGAGCACAACCCTAATTTGGACTTGATTCGTAATGAACCCGAATTTCAGGTCATGTTGAAAGAGGTCGAAGCTGACATGGCAGCTCAGCTTATGCGTGTCAGGGAGATGGAAGCCAGCGGGGAGATCGAGCTACTCTCGGAGCCCGTCCGGCACTGAGCGTTTTTTTCTTTTTTTCTGCCGAACCCAGCGCCCCATATACTCGCATACGCCGATCTGAGCCGGATGGGACCCATCGGGTATTACGCTGTGCGGGATATCTCGTTAGCTTGTTCATAACTCCATCTGTAATGGTTAACAGGCGGCAGTTATGCCGTGGTTAGCTGGGCTGGCAGTGTGTGGCCTGACCCATATCTCCATTGGCTTTATGCCTTCGAGAGGACTTGTCGGTCACATGCGCTAGTCCCGGCTGGCCCCGAGGTTCGTTGACCTGATCATGAGCCTGACCATCGTATCAAGTTTTGGCGCGGTGTGTCCCGTCACAGATCTGCCACCGCCACGTGTCTTGGCCAGACCCGGTTACAACTCGCCTGATTGAAGGAGATCATAATATGGCCGTACTCGCAGGGGAAATTGGTGCCAGTCATCAACCTGTAGGCCAATGAAAATACCGATGACAACAATCAGTATTTCCAGCACAACCGTGAACCAGTTCTGATCAGTAACGGCGTTCGCCAACTTTCGAAGAATCATGTGCCCCTCCCTCTGGGGAAGAAGCATAGCTAAACCCGGTCCTGCTGCAAAATGATGGACAAACAGGACACTCATAGACTTTCTATAAAAAAGGCCCGAATAAACCGCTTTCGGTCTGTCACCGGTAGTGGCTTACTTTCGCAACAGCCATTGCCCAGCGTGTTTCCTGAACCGGGGGCAGTCCACTAGCAAAGACCATTCGGCGAGGAAATTCGTTGCTTTGACAAAACCAAGACAGCGATTTGCGTCACACCTTGCCCTTGACTCACTATTCTCTTCAAGCTATATTCTCTCTATAGAATATTTGTACGAACAGCAAGATCAAAACAGCTGGGCGTACCCAGCTGCATATCAGTTCGTAAAATCCCGGTGAGCTGCGAAGTTGAGTTCACCGACGAATTCGAAACCTGGTGGAAAGATCTCTCTCCAGAGGAGCAAATATCCGTTGATGCATGCGTTGGGCTCCTGGAGACAAAAGGCGTTCAACTTCCCTTTCCGTATTGTTCAGGAATTAAGGAATCGAAGCACTCGCACATGCGGGAACTTCGCATTCAGCACCAAGGGAAACCATACCGGGTGCTATATGCTTTCGATCCTCGTCGGATGGCAATACTACTGATCGGCGGTTGTAAGGCGGGAGACGATCGGTGGTACGACAAATTTGCACCGATGGCCGATAGACTCTACGACGAGCACCTGGAGATTCTCAGGAAAGAAGGAGAATTGTGATGGCAAAAAACTTCAAAATTCTGCGTGACAAAATGTCGGCAGCGCAGCGCGCCGAGGCCGCCGCTTTGACAAAGACAATGCTGGCCGAGATGCCTCTGTATGAACTGCGTCACGCCTTAGCCCTCTCGCAGGAACAACTTGCTGAGACTCTAAGTATTAAGCAAGGATCCGTATCAAAGCTTGAGCGCCGTACAGATATTTACATCTCAACACTGCGACGATACATAGAGGCGCTGGGCGGTGAACTGGATATTCAGGCAAGATTCGACACCGGTAGTGTTCGCATTACCAAGCTCGGTGAGATCAATAAGGAGTAAGGTGCCGGAGTTAAGAAAATGGCGGAGAGGGCGTCGGCCCCGTCTCGATGACAGCCCGAGACAACCTGCGCCACAATCCTAATAATACCAATAATACCAATAAATTAAGAACTTCCCTTACGACTACCCGCGACAGCTTGTGCCATCCAAGGACCGATGGTATGTTGGGTTCTATTACCAGTCAAGTGGCCGCGCTCCTCCGCCAAACCATGCCGAAGCGAGCACCAGAGTTATCTGCGTACCAAGTGCGCCGTCTTAAGCGACCCGGCCTACACGCCGTTGGCGGTGTCGCTGGGCTTCACCTACAGGTTCGGCATGAAAACGCTCGAAGTTGGATTTTGCGAATCAAGGTCGGTGATCTTCGCCGGGACCTGGGCCTTGGTCGCTATCCCGACGTTAGCCTCGAGCAGGCGCGCGAGCGAGCCCGGGAAGCGCGCCAACAACTCTGGGCAGGCATAGACCCCGTCGCAGCACGCAAGGAGGCACTCGATGCGCTGAAGGCCGCGCAGGCGAAACGCCTGACGTTCGATCAGGCGGCCCTCCAGTGCTGGCGTATTCGGTCGAAGGAGTTTCGCAACCAGAAGCACGCGAAACAGTGGCTTTCGACATTGAGGCTCTATGCGACTCCTGTAATCGGGAGCCTGCCCGTCGATCAAATCGAGCTACCTCACGTCGTGCGGATCCTCGAGCCGCATTGGCTTACCAAGACCGAAAGCATGAGTCGACTCCGCGGTCGGATAGAGACCGTCCTCGAATGGGCCAGGGTGGCCGGCTATCGCGACGGGATCGACAATCCCGCCGCCTGGAGAACGCTCAAGCATGTGTTGCCGAAGCCTTCGAAGGTGCACAAGGTCGTGCACATGCCGGCGCTGCCATGGCCGGATTTGCCCGCGTTCATGGCCGATCTCGGGAAGCGTGACGGCATCGCGGCGCGCGCGCTCGAGTTCGCAATCCTGACCGCCGCGCGCTCCGGTGAAGTGCGTCACGCGACGTGGGATGAGTTCGATCTCGACGCAAAATTGTGGACCCTCCCGGGCGAGCGCATGAAGGCCGAGCTGACACACCGTGTGCCGCTGACCAAACAGACCGTGACACTGCTCATGGCGCTGCCGAGGCGCGAGGACAGTCCCTACGTGTTCGCTGCCGCGCGCGGTGGACCACTGTCGGACATGGCCTTGTCCCAAGTCTGCCGGAGAATGCAGGTGAAGGCGGTCCCGCACGGGTTCCGCTCGACCTTCAAGGATTGGTGTCGTTCCTCAACGGCGTATCCTGATGAAATCTCGGAACTTGCGCTCGCGCACGTGAGCGACGACAAGACTCGGGCCGCTTACGCGCGCGACGAGCTGCTTCCGAAGCGAATACGCCTCATGCGGGATTGGGCGAAGTATTGCAAGACGGAACCGCGCAGGGGCGAGCTTGTGCCGATTCGGCGGTCGAAGCGTGGCGCGAGCAAGCACTCGCGGGCAAGATGATGGTCTGCCGCGCCCAGGGTAGCTCCCGAATGCTGAGCTTCTCACACTCGGCTGGCGCGGCGTCCTTTCACGCGAGCGATCGAGGAAGGGGTTCATGAGCGGAAGGCGCAAGAAGCCGTCGGCAGACGGAGCTAAAAAGGCGGAGAAACATCTCGAATCCAACCACGCCGATGAGTTCAAGAATGGGGACGGCACGACCGTGCCGCGCAGCACAGGAACGCTTCACACACTCTCCCCCAAGCGCCGGCGCCAACTCGAATCCGCGTTTGGCATGCGCCCCCGTGGTGGCTTTTCGTTGGTCGAAGTGGAGCTCCTCCATGCTGCAGCCGAGGTGAAATTGTTAAAGCCGGCCAACTGGGAGGAGAAATGGCGGCACATACGCAGCGTGCCTCTTGCAGAAGCCGTGGCCCTATCACTTGGATATGAGCCCGGGCAGCCTGCCTTGGAGCACCTGACGGAGTATTGCGAGCGGATGGAACTGGCCATGCGTTGCCTGGGAGAGCCGCATCGATTCCCTGATCAGAATTGGGAAAGGCTCCCGGTCGATCTGACCGAGTTCGCGGCGTGGGCGAAGTCGGTCGATTGGGACAACCTACCGGACGAGTTGAAAGAGCTCACGGCCTCGTCGAAGCAATCGTCACAACTGAGTGATGGGCGAGCGCGATCCAACCGCAACTTGCGCCCTGCAACACCGAGCGTGACGGACGAACAAATAATCGAGGCAATCAAGGGTCGAACGCGTGCAGAAGCAGCTGAGCATCTCGGGATCAGCGTGCGCAACCTATACCGCAGATTGCCTAAACGCCGCTCCAAGTAAGCAACTGCCTGCCACTCTGCCATCGACTGCCACATGACGTATTGACCGAGCTGTCAGTTCCCACGGTGCGCCGCGTCGTGCGATGCTGGTGCGCGCATGGACACCACACGATACATCGACATCCACGCGGTGGCCGCACGGTACTCAATCGGTCGCCGCACGGTCTGGCGGTACGTTCGAGATGGCGTAATCCCGCCGCCGATCTACTTGGCTGGCCCGGGTTCAGGCGCGCGATGGCGCATCGATTTGCTCGACCGCCATGACGCCGAGCGCGACGCGAGTGGATCGTGGGATACGCCGCAGGCAAGGCGGCAGCCGGATCATGGGGCCGGGATCTGACATGATCGACCAGGCCGCCTTTGCCGAGCTCGGGATCGCGGTAGTCGCCGCGGCCGACGTCGAGCAGCGGGTGCCCTGCCCGCGGTGCGCCAAGCGTGCCCGAGACAATGCGCTCGGCGTCAACATCGGGACGGGCGTGTTTCATTGCTTTCGGTGCGGCTGGCGTGGACGAGTCGGCACTGGCGAGACGGCGCGGATGCCCGAGCGCATCAATGCCGCCCTAAAACCTCCGCCGGACCCCGCGCGGCTCGAATCTATCTGGCGGCGCACACAACCGCTGCGCGGGTCACTTGGCGAGGTCTATCTCGAATACCGGCATTGTGCGCTGCCGCCGGCCGATGGTGATCTCCGCTACCTGCCGGGTATCGACCGTTATCCGCCGAGCTTGTGCGCACGCGTCACCGACATCGTGACCGGAGAGCCGATTTCGCTGCACTTCACCCGCCTTGCGGCCGATGGCCGCGGCAAGGCCGATACCGAGCACAATAAGCTGTTGCTCAGCGGGCACCGCAAGGCTGGCGGGTGCATTCGACTCTGGCCGGACGATGCAGTAGGCACAGCGATCGGCCTCGCAGAGGGCATCGAGACCGCACTCGCCGCGGCGCACGCGTTCACGCCGGTCTGGTCGTGCGTCGACGCCGGGAATCTGAGCAAGTTTTCGGTGCTCGAGGGCATCGAGGCGTTGATGATCTTCGCCGATAACGACAAGGCCGGACTTGCCGCCGCGAATGGGTGCGGGCAACGCTGGGCTGATGCTGGCCGTGAGGTGCGGATCGCGGTACCCGAGCGCGGCGACGTTGCGGACATGGTGGCAGCGTGAGCATCGAGCGCAAGAAAGTCGAGGCGCTGATTGCTAAGGCAGTAAGGGTTGAGCCACGCCGACTGCGGACAGCAAAGGACGCACGCTCGATCAGCCTCTGCGACTTCAAGGCGCACATGCCGGACCATCGCTACATCTTTATCCCAACTCGTGCTCTCTGGCCAGCGGCAAGTGTTGATGCCCGCTTCCCGTGGCCGATCGGACCGAAGGGGAAACCTATCAAGCCCTCGAAATATCTCGACAAGAACGCCCCAGTTGAGCAGATGACTTGGGCGCCGGGCGAGCCGATGTTCATTGCTGATCGCCTTATCGACGCGGGTGGTTGGATCGAGCATGTAGGTTGCACGACCTTCAACCTCTATCGGCCGCCGACGGTGAAGCCCGGAGACCCTCGAGATGTGGTGCCATGGCTACGTCACGTGAGGCGAGTCTATCGCCGCCATGCGAACCACATTATTCGATGGCTTGCCCATCGTGTTCAAAACCCAGGAGAAAAAATCAATCATGCATTGGTGCTGGGTGGCAGGCAGGGTATCGGCAAGGATACGATCCTCGAGCCGGTAAAACGTGCTGTAGGGCCGTGGAACTTCGTTGAGGTTTCGCCGCCCGGGTTATTAGGACGATTCAACGGGTTTGTGAAGTCCGTGATCTTGAGGGTCAGCGAGGCGCGCGACCTGGGCAACGTCGACCGCTTCGCGTTCTACGAACACATGAAAGTCTACACAGCAGCGCCGCCGGACGTTCTGAGATGCGATGAGAAGAACATCCGCGAGCATGACGTCCCCAACGTGTGTGGCGTCGTCATCACGACGAACTATAAGTCGAACGGGATCTACCTGCCGGCGGACGATCGGCGGCATTACGTGGCTTGGTCGGACAGCGAGAAGGAGGACTTCTCAGAAGCCTATTGGAAAGGTATTTGGGACTGGTACGCCGGCGGTGGAATCGAGAACGTGGCCACCTATCTGGCGCAACTCGATCTTACCGGGTTTGATCCAAAAGCCCCGCCGCCTAAAACGGATGCGTTCTGGCACATCGTTGATGCCGCCAGGTCGCCAGAGGAAGCCGAGCTCGCGGATGTGCTCGACTCGCTCGGGAACCCGGACGCCGTGACGCTCGATATGCTGAAGCAGAACGCCAAGATTCGTGATGAGGAATTGGCCGCGTGGTTGAGCGATCGCAGACACCGCCGTCAGATCCCACACAGGCTCGAGGCGGTCGGATATGAGCCAGTCCGTAACCAGGCGAGGAAGGACGGCTTATGGGTGATTCAGGACCGAAGGCAGGCGGTCTATGCCAGAACTGCTCTCAGCATAAGAGACCGAATCACAGCCGCCGCAGCCCTGGCGAAGAGATGACGGCAGTAAAGCAGTGAAGGCAGTGATCTCGCATCTTCACACTATAGGCGCGATGCGACGATGCTGATCAGATCGATTTTCACTGACTTCACTGATTCGACTGATCGAGCCGATAGTTTTGGCCTGGAAATCACGCAGCAGAGAACCAGGCGTACGATTTTGATAACTGTGAGGGTCCCGCCCTGAGTGATAGTCCATGACGAAACGACAAAAGAAGCGGCTGACTGACGTCGAGAAAGCCTTTGTGGTGCAAGAGCTTGCCTGCTTTGGTAGCCCGAAAGAGGTCTCGGAGGCCCTCATGGAAGAATATGGCGTTCAGCTCGCTCCACAGAATATCGAGGCATATGATCCTGGCAAGCGGGCCGGTCAGCATTTGTCGAAGAAGTGGCGCGTCTTGTTCGAGCACACGCGCCAGGCTTTCCTCGATCAGGTCGAGAAGCGCGTGCCCGAAGTGCATAAGGCCGTCAGGATCCGCCATCTCGCCCATGCTGCGCGCGCCTACAAGGGTCAGCGAAACTACATGGCGATGGCCGACATGCTGGAACGAATCGCCAAAGAGGTCGGCAATGTCCACACGAACCGGCGCGAGTTCACCGGAAGAGATCGCGGGCCGATAAAGTATTCGGAGGTTGCGGACATGACCGACGAGCAGATAGACAAGGAATTACGGCAACTGCTGAACATCAAGGACGATGCCGATGTGCACCCGGCACCCGAGAGCGAACTGTGAATCAACTAACACACCGCACAGAAGGGGAGACCGGTGCCGGAACGATGTTGGCCACATCAGCAATGGTCCCGGTAGGCCAAGGCATCCCGGCGCTACAAGGAAGGCGCAGACGCTAGACCAAGGATGCAGTCCTGTTGAGACAGTGGCTGTGGGAGTTGAATCAACTAGATATCAGGATGGTAACGAAATTTTGTGGGAATAAACCCATTCTTAAAAAACGATATTGAGGTGCGCTATGAATACTCGCAGAAAGTTCGATCAAGATTATAAAGTGGCTTTTAGGTCGATTACCGAAATCATGGATTCCTTGACAAAGAAAATGCCGAGTGAAATGGTGGC
>JADFLJ010000234.1 GCA_022564475.1 Pseudomonadota bacterium | reverse complement strand
CAGCGTTCCTCCACCCGCGAGGCCGTGGTCTTCAAGGCAAAGACCAGCAATGATTCTTCGTTGTCCATGCTTGCCACACGCGTCAGTGGCCGCACTTTGGAATACGACAACTCGCCTGTTGAAAATGCCGTCGCGATCATCGGCAGGGTCTTGAGCGCATGTGCCACACGTACCTTCTCCCGTGCGGCACTCATGCTTAAGTCACAGCGCCAGGCCAGCCACTCCGCACAGTTAGCAAAACCCCATTGCAACCAGCCGGCACGCTCGTCGAACTGGCGTACCAGCAGCAGTAATTCGAACGTAGCAGCATTGATTCGGGAAGAAAGATTGACGATATCTCGATCGAGATCGTCGATGGAAAGCAGACGGTCTTCGGGTGCTTCTACAGGCTGCATGACCCATCCTTGTGGTCGAGAGTGTAGCTATGATTACAACCAGTAATGTACCAAAATTCAATTTTAAAACAATAAGTTATAACTAATTTTTGGTCTCGTAATCAGATCTTGTCGTAGTCCAGAATCAGCGCCTTACTCACAGGTCTCGACTGACAGGCCAGCACGAACCCTTTTTCGACTTCCCAGGGTTCGAGGCCGTAATTAGTTGCCATGACAACCTCGCCCTCTCGCACATGACAACGACACGTTGCACAGACGCCGCCCTTGCAGGAGTATGGCAGATCGATGCCATGCCCGGCCGCAGCGTCAACAATATTCTCGTCATCCGCCGCCATCTCGAATGATTTCTTATGGCCGTCCAGAATGACGGTCACTTTTGTATGCTCGACATCGCTGGCGGGTAGCGGCGCGGCCTTCGCCTTGCGACCTCGAGGCACGCCGAAGCGCTCGGAATGCACGCAATCCTTGTCCATTCCGAGCTCGACCAAAGCCGCCGAGACGGTTTCGATCATGGAGTCGGGGCCACACACAAATGCCTCGTCCGGTTTTGCGCCACGGCAAAAAGACTCGTACAGCTCCCGAACCTTGACGTCATCGAGCCGGCCTGCACCAATCGCGAACTCCTGGTCTTCCTGGCTGAACACGAATTGCAATTGCAGCCGAGCCGGGTAGCTATTTTTCAATGCGTACAGGTCGTCGATGAACATTGTGCTCGTTTGCTGCCGATTGCCGTAAAACAATGCGAAGCGGCTGGCGGGTTCGTCGCGCAACAATGTCGCGACAATCGAAAGTATCGGCGTGATGCCGCTGCCCGCGGCAAATCCGAGGTAGAACTTGTCGTTGCCTGCATCGGGGCTGGCGTGGAACTGGCCGAATGGCGGCATCACGTCGAGCGTGTCGCCCACAGCCAATTCATTCGACACGAATTCGGAAAACTGGCCGCCAGCCTGCACGCGCACACCAATTTCCAGCGGCCACTGTCCGGTCGGCGAACAAATGCTGTAAGTACGACGCATGGGCTTGCCATCGCGAACAATCCTGATCGGCAGATGCTGGCCCGGAAGGAATGTGAATTCCTCGCGCAATTCTTCGGGCACAGCCAGGGCAATACGAATCGAATCGCGCGTCTCGTTATTTTTGCCGACTACATTTAAAGAATGGAATTGCTTCATTGTTGTTCCGTTAGTTCGTTTGCAGGAGGGCCTTTAGGCCCGATTTGTCGCGGCTGAAGCCGCTCCTACAGGCCCGCCTACGCAAATATCAGATGCACTTGAAATATTCGAAAGGTTCGCGACAGGCCACGCAGCGATACGATGCTTTACAGGCTGTCGATCCAAATTCACTGATGAGCTCGGTGTCGGTTGACGCGCATTGCGGACAAGCAATCACACGCACGCCGTCGAGCAACGCGCGTTTGCCGCCGCCTTTTTCAGGCGGTGCGATACCGTAAGCCAGTAGTTTTTCACGACCTTCGTCACTGATCCAGTCGGTCGTCCACGGCGGCGACAAGCTGCGTTCTATCGTAATATCGACCACGCCATGTTTCTGCAGCGCGGATATAACACTCTGCTCAATCATTTCTGTGGCCGGGCATCCCGAGTAGGTTGGCGACAAGGCAACGCGTACGTCATCACCGATGACTACGTCTCGAACGATTCCCAGATCCGTGATCGACAACACCGGTATCTCCGGGTCCGGGACCTCCCGCAACCACTCGAAAACCTGCTCCCGTGTGATGTCGGCGACTACCATGTCGCCCCCGGAAACGCGCGCTGCATGTGCTGCATCTCGGCAATCAGGAAACCGAAATGTTCGCTGTGCTGCCCTGCCCGGCCACCCGTCGCCATGAACTGGTTTTCCGGCAACGACAAGGTCGCCTCATCCATGGTCGCGGCGATCTGCTGGTTCCATTCCTGTCCCAACTGCTGGAGATCAGGCCCGTCGTAAGATTCCGCCTCGAAAAACTCGCCCGTGTAGTGCCAAAGCTGCGCCAGCGATTGCTGCACGCGCTCATGGCTTTCTTCAGTCCCGTCGCCCAAACGAACAAGCCATTTGCAGGCATGTCGCAGGTGATAGCGAATTTCTTTTTCGGCGCGCGCCGCGATTTCCGCAAGACGCTGATCACCGCCCGACACCAGTGCCTGCAGCTGCAGCAGATAAAAGGTCTCAAACAAAGCCTGCCGCACGATGCTTTCACCGAAATGCCCATTGGGCTGCTCCACCAA
>JADFLJ010000061.1 GCA_022564475.1 Pseudomonadota bacterium | reverse complement strand
TGCAGACAGCTCCAGACGCACGCCCTGGTCTGCAACCCGCACCGTCACACCACCCTCGATGTGACCTGCATGCGGCGTCGCCGCGAACAATTCCCGCACTCGCTGCGAATACGGATCAGCGCTCATGCCGCCTTCCCGGGCGCGAGTTGGCGCAGCTTTCCGACGGCATCCCGGTAACGATGGATCACGAAATCGATTTCCGCGGACGTCGTTGCGCGGCCAAAACTGAAGCGAATCGCGCTTTGCGCAAGTTCGTCGCTACGCCCCAGCGAGCGCAAGACGTAGGACGGCTCCTGCTTCAGGGAATTGCAGGCGGAGCCCGTCGAGACGCATAGCGGCTCCAGTGCGAGCAACAGGCTCTCGCCTTCTATGTCCTCGATGCTGACGTTCAGGATGCCCGGGAAGGAGTGCTCGGCCGAACCATTGCGCAAGACACCGGCTATCGTGGACAGGCCAGCCCAGAGTCGCTTATTCAGGGCCTGCACATGCGCGAAGTCGGCTTGCAGGTTTTCGCCCGCAATTCTCGCGGCCAGACCGAAGGCAGCAATCAAAGGCACGGGCAGGGTTCCGGGCCGGATACGGCCTTGCTGTCCGCCGCCGAACAACAAGGGGTCGACGTTGCATCCCGGCCGGTCGGCCTTGTACAAGGCGCCAATCCCCTTGGGACCGTAAATCTTGTGGGCCGTCATCGACGCCATGTCCACGGGCAGCGTCGCCAGATCAAACGGCAGCTTGCCCACGCCCTGTGCAGCATCGACGTGGAACAACACGTCACGTTCGCGGCACAGCGCACCGATTGCCTTGATGTCCTGTATCACGCCGGTTTCGTTATTGACGTACATGATCGACACCAGCTGCGTGTCTGCGCGCAGCGCGTCGGCCAGATCGCCGATCCTCAGACGACCGTCTGCATCCGGTTGCAGCCACGTAATCTCGAAACCCTTCTTCTCCAACGCACGCAACACATCGGTAACGGCTTTGTGCTCGGTCGGCATGCTGATGAGGTGCTTGCCGCGATGCTCGCGGTTACGTGCGGCGCCAATAATCGCAAGATTGTTGGATTCGGATGCGCCCGATGTCCAAATGAGCTCTTTTGCACTGCAATTGATCAGGGTGGCCAGCTGCCTGGTCGCCCGCTCCACCACCTCACTCGCGCGCCGACCCACAATATGAATCGAGGACGGATTCGCAAAACCACCGTCCATCGTCATTTGCGCCAGCATGATTTCGGCAACACGAGGATCGACGGGCGTCGTTGCGGCATAGTCCAGGTAAATGAGATCGTCGCTCACGATGACTTTTCCCGGCTTCGATCGACCGACGTGAGAATGCCGCGCAGGATGT
Source organism: Pseudomonadota bacterium (assembly GCA_022564475.1). Taxonomy (GTDB): domain Bacteria; phylum Pseudomonadota; class Gammaproteobacteria; order Steroidobacterales; family Woeseiaceae; genus UBA1847. The sequence goes on along the minus strand of JADFLJ010000061.1, from coordinate 10,903 downwards.
TGAGCTCATTCTGGTCGGGCCGTGCGCGGATGTACAAGCGCCGCAAGCGACGCATGAGAAAACGCGGATTATCCGGGTCGAGAAACTGCAGGTCGGTCAATACTCGCTCCAGATGCGTATAAAAATGTTCCATTTCCTCGCTGGTCGCCAGGGGCGCATCCGCCTCGTAGACGGGGCGCTTTTCGGACTGCGCTGCACGAATCTCATAGGTCAATACTTGCACGGCCATCGCGAGATTCAAGGAACTAAAGTCGGGATTGCTTGGAATCGTCAGCAAGCTATTGCAGAGGTCCAGGTCCGAATTACTCAGCCCGGCTTTTTCGGGACCAAACACGGCCGCCACCTTGCCGTTGGCACTTTCGTCGATCAGGCAAGCTGCGGCATCCTTGCAGTCCAGCAACGGCCAGTTGATCGACCGTGGCCGGGCACTGGCGCCGGCGACGTACACACAGTCCGCAATCGCTTCCTGCAGCGTCTCCACGCGCAGCGCATTTTCGAGCACATCGTGAGCGCCCGACGCGCGCACGGTCGCCTCCTCATGCGGGAAATAACGGGGAGCAACGAGGGCAAGATCGGACAGGCCCATGTTCTTCATGGCACGCGCAACCGCCCCGATATTGCCGGGGTGGGTAGTTCCAACGAGTACGATACGAATCGACATGTCTGGCCTGACGGACCCAAAGTCCGGTATTCTACCGCCCCGGCCGGATTCGGCCGAGTTCTTTGAACATGTTCTTTACCAAGATGGAATCGGGTTATGCACGCATTACTCAATGTGGCCGTCATGGCGGCACGACGCGCCGGCGCGGCACTCATTCGCAAGATGAGCAGTCTGCAGAAATTGAAGGTCGAGCAGAAGGGGCATAACGATTTCGTCAGTGACGCCGATCACGCCGCCGAGAAGGCGGTTATCAACTGTATTCTCAAGCACTATCCTGACCATGCCATCCTCGCCGAGGAGTCCGGCGCACAGGGCGAATCCGATCATCTGTGGATCATCGACCCGCTGGACGGCACGACCAATTATCTGCATGGCTTCCCGGTGTTCTCGGTGTCGATCGGGCTACAGATCAATGGGCGCATGGAGCACGCGGTTATATACGATCCCATGCGTCAGGAATTGTTTACAGCTTCGCGCGGCGAAGGTGCGCAACTCGACGGCCGACGCATCCGGGTTAGCGGCCAGAAACAGCTCGAGCGTGCGTTGATCGGCACAGGATTCCCGTACCGCCAGATCGACCAGGAGATACAGCCTTACCTGGACATGCTCGGCAAGGTCATCCGGAATACGGCCGGCGTAAGGCGTCCCGGATCGGCCGCACTGGACCTGGCTTATGTCGCGGCCGGTCGACTGGACGCGTTCTGGGAAACGGGCCTCAAATCCTGGGATCTCGCAGCAGGCAGCCTGATCCTGCGCGAGGCGGGTGCCATGATTTCAGGGCTGGATGGCTCTGAAAACTTCCTCGAGACGGGCCACGTCCTCTGTGGCACACCGAAGATCTACAAGGACTTCGCCAAACTCTGCGCGAAAGACATCAAGATTCTGCTGGCCTGACGTACCAAATTGAGGGTAGACGGCGAGCGCCCGTCGTTCCGATTCGCACACCGTCGCGGTTCCGGGCTGAGGGCAGCCGGCGAGCGCCCTCCCTCATGGCTCGCTTCGCTGCGCTGTACTTCGGTCGGACAACTCCCCGTCTACCCTCAGCCCGAATCCACCGCAGATCAATCAGGGTAGATCGTCGATCAGGCTGGGATCTTTAACCGGCTCGAGCAGATCCTGCGCATCAACACCCAGCAGCAACGCCGTTGCGCTGGCCGTGTAGACTGACGAGTAGGTTCCCACGATGATGCCGACGATCAATGCGATCGAGAACGGCGCGATGGATTCGCCGCCAAGCGTCAGCAAGGCGACCAATACGAGCAAGGTCGTCATGCCCGTAATCAAGGTGCGTGCCAGCATCTGGTTGATCGACGTGTTCATCGATTCTTCGGCCGACACACCGCGTAACTTGAAGAAATTCTCGCGAATCCGATCAAACGCCACCACGGTATCGTTGAGCGAGTAACCAATCACGGCGAGCACAGCAGCGACGACGGTCAGATCGAACGGCAACTGGAAGAATGAAAAGAAACCGACCGTCACGATGACATCGTGTACAAGCGCCACTACGGCGCCTGCAGCGAACTTCCACTGGAAGCGGAACATCACGTAGGCAAAAATCATGAGCATCGCGAAGATCATGGCGAGGCTGCCCTGCTCTGCCAGCTCCTCACCTACCTGCGGACTGACAAATTCAACACGCCGTAAATCGACGGTCTTGCCGCCGCTTTCGAGAACTGTTTGTAGTTGCCTGCGTATCTCGCTGGGTTGGGCATCACCCTGCGGCGGCAATCGAACCAGCACGTCGGTATCTTCACCAAACTGCAACACCTGGGCATCGTCGAATCCCGCAGCGGCAAGATTATCGCGAATCCCTTCAAGGTCCGCGGCTTGCGAGTAGCCTACTTCGAGCAAGACACCGCCCGTAAAATCGATACCGAAATTCAGGCCGCGAGTAGCAATCGATGCAAACGACACGATCACGAACAACAGCGATAATAACAATGCAATTTTCCGCCGCTTCGGACCGAGAAAATCGATGTGAGTTTTTTCTTTAATCAATCGCATCGTATTTCCCTTAGACCGGCAACGATTTGAGTCGGCGTCCGCCGAACACGAGATTAACGATAGCGCGCGTGCCAATGATCGCCGTGAACATTGACGTCATGATTCCCAGCGACAAGGTAATCGCAAAACCCTTGACCGCGCCGGTACCGAATGCGAACAGGACGACCGCCGCGATCAGCGTTGTGATATTGGCATCAGCAATCGAGGACAATGCTTTTTCATAACCCAGGTTAATCGCCGCCTGCGGCGGCTTACCGGCCGCAATCTCCTCGCGTATTCGTTCGAAAATAAGCACGTTCGCATCAACGGCCATGCCGACGGTCAGGACAATGCCGGCGATACCAGGAAGCGTCAGCGAGGCCTGCAATAACGACAACAGCGCGACAATAAAGACCAGGTTCGAGAACAACGCAACGTTCGCGATCATACCGAACCATCGATAGTAGACGGCCATAAACAGGATAACGCCAAGGAAGCCGACCGAGATTGCCATGGCCCCCTTGTCGATGTTGTCCTGCCCAAGGCTCGGTCCAATTGTACGTTCGTCGATCTTGTAGACCGGCGCAGCGAGCGCACCCGCGCGCAACAGCAATGCCAGGTCCCGCGCCTCGACTTGCGTCAGGCCCGTAATCTGGAAATTGTTCTTGAACACTCCGCGAATCGTCGCACAGTTGATGATCTCTTCTACCTTGATCGTGCGCTGTTGCTCAACACCGTTTCGCATCACGGTCTCGCGACTTGTTTCGATGAACACCGTGCACATGAGTTTTTGCAAATTGTTCTGCGTCGTCAGCAGCATGCTTTCGCCACCCGCGGCGTCGAGCTTGATGCTCACGGCAGGCTGGCCTTCCACGAACACGAAACCTGCATCGATGATTTGATCGCCGGAGGCGATCACTTTGCGCTTCAGGATTGCCGCAGGCTCATCGCCACGACCCGGGTAACGCCGCGAGCCCGGCTCGTCGCCTGACTGATCCAGCATTCTGAATTCCAGCGTTGCTGTGGCCGTTAGAATCTTGTCCAGCGCAGTCGGATCCTGAACGCCCGGCAGCTGCACAACAATCCGGTTGGCACCCTGGCGTTGAACCAGCGGTTCGGCAACGCCCAGCTCGTCAACACGATTGCGCAAGGTCGTGATGTTTTGCTCGATCGCCAGAAGCTGACGGGCCTTGATCTGTGCGTCCGTCATACGAACCTGTAACGATCGCCCATCGGCACCGTCCGTAATAATAATATCGGGATCCGATTTACGGATGATTTCCCGAGCCGCGATCGTGTTCTCCTCGCTCGTCAGGCGCACGGTGATGACACCGTTATCGAGGTCAACGCGCTGGCGAATGCGCGCTTCGCGCAGCCTGTCCTCGAAGTCCTGCTGATAGGAACTCATGCGCGCTTCGACCGCTGTATCCATGTCGACTTCGAGCAACACGTAAACACCACCCCGCAAATCGAGGCCCAGGCTCATAGGACTTAGCCCGAGCTTTCGCAGCCAGGTCGGCAGTTTCGGCGCCAGTGTCGGCGCGATTCCGTATTCCTTCGTGAAATTTTCGCGCAAAGCGTCGAGGGCCGTGCCTTGATCATTCGCAGAAAAGCGCAGAACGGCACGACCGTCCTTTATGTACGAGGCCTCGGCAACAACACCGCTATCTTCGACGACACGAACAAACTCTGCGAGCTTTTCTTCGCTAACCGGTATGCCATTTTTTTCGGCAAGCTGCACTGCCGGCGAGCTGCCGTAGATATTCGGCAACGCCAGCAGAATACCCGTTACAGCAATAACGAGGACAAGTATGTTTAGCCAGGCTGGAAACTTGTTCAAGGAATCAGGCTTCTTCAAACGTGCCTTTTGGCACAACCTGCGAAATGCTCGACTTTTGAACCTTGATCTCGGTGCTGTCCGCGATATGGACGATGGCGTAGTGCTCGCTAACGCCCGTGATGCGGCCCAGTATGCCGCCGGCCGTCAATACCTCGTCACCCACGCTCAACTCTGACACGAGCTTCGTATGTGCTTTTTGTTTTTTCTGTTGCGGCCGGATCAGTAGAAAATAGAACGCGCCAAAAATGATCGCCATCATGATGAGCATGCTGAACGGGCTATCCTGCTGCGCACCCTGTGCGTAGGCCGTACTTATGAAAAAATCCATGAGAAATTCCGAATGTTTTGTAAGGTGTATGTATGGGCTGGGAGGGGTTGCCCCAAAAACAGCGCGGTATTATGGCATAGACCCCATTACTTATGGGCAGGTTCTGGATTCACAAGATGTACCCGTATTTGAGCGAGTATCAGCCGTATAGCTGACGCATCGATTTGAGCAACTCAGCGAAATTTCCAGCCTCGATGGATGCACGAACACGCATCATAAGATCTTGATAATAATGAAGATTATGCACCGTTGCGAGGCGCGGCCCCAACATTTCGCCGCATTTCACGAGATGCCGCAAATAGGCGAGGCTGTAATTCCGGCAGGTGTAACAGCCACATTCGGGGTCCGGCGACGAGGTATCGTCAGCGTAGCGGGCGTGGCGAAACTTGATCGTGCCGCGTGATGTATACATTTGCCCATTGCGCGCATGCCGCGTCGGTATGACGCAATCGAACATGTCCACTCCCCGACTAACCGCCTCAACGATGTCCAGGGGCAGGCCGACACCCATGAGGTAACGAGGTGCATTGGCAGGCATGCGTGCTGCGAGAAAATCGAGAACGACGTTGCGTTCGTCCTGCGGCTCGCCGACGGCCAGACCGCCAATCGCATAGCCGTCAAAGCCAACATCGGCTAGCCCAGCCAATGATTCCTCACGCAAGCCATTGTGAACACCTCCCTGCACGATGCCGAAGAGTGCTTCGCCCCGGTCAGGTTCCTCATTCTTGAGTTCATCGAATCGCTGGCGTGACCGTGCTGCCCAACGCAATGACAATTCCATGGACTGACGCGCCTCGGATTCGGTGGCCGGATACGGGGTGCATTCGTCGAAGATCATCGTCACGTCAGCATTGAGCTCGTGTTGCACCTCCATCGACTTTTCCGGCGTCAGGAAAACAGTATCGCCGTTGATGGGTGACTGAAATTTCACACCCTCCTCCGACAACTTGCGCATGTTCGCCAGTGAAAAAACCTGGAAGCCGCCCGAGTCGGTCAAAATTGGCCCGGGCCAGTTCATGAATTCGTGCAATCCGCCGTGCTTGCGGATGATGTCCGTACCCGGGCGCAGCATCAGGTGAAAGGTGTTGCCGAGAAGTATTTCAGCGCCGCTTGCCGAGACTTCCTCGGGCGTCACGCTTTTGACCGTGCCATACGTGCCGACGGGCATGAAGGCCGGCGTTTGCACGCTGCCGCGGCGAAAGCTCAGCGCACCGCGACGCGCGAGGCCGTCGTTATTCTTTATCTCAAATTTCAAGCGACAGACTCCGGTGTTAAGAACATGCTATCGCCATAGCTGAAGAACCGATATTGCTCGCGCACAGCATGCGCATACGCGTTCAGCATGCGGTCCTTGCCGGCAAACGCGGCAACCAGAATCAACAGCGATGATTTTGGCAGGTGAAAGTTTGTGATCATTGCGTCGACCGAATGAAAGCCGTAACCCGGAAGAATAAAGAGATCGGTCTCGCCGTGGAAGGCCTGGATCTCGCCGTTTTGTGACGCACACTCCAGCGACCGGACCGCTGTCGTTCCCACTGCGATAACGCGCCCGCCCGCGGCACGCGTTGCGCGCACAAGCTCGGCGCATTCTTCACCAAGTTGCACGCGCTCGCTGTGCAGCTGATTGCGCGCAACGTCTTCATGGCGCAGATTTTGAAACGTGCCGGCGCCGATGTGCAGCGTGAGCCATGCATGACGCACGCCTGCTGCCAACGTGTCATCCAGCATTTGTTGGTCAAAATGCAGGCCAGCCGTTGGCGCGGCAACCGCGCCCGGATCTTTGGCATACACGGTTTGATAGCGCTCAATGTCGTCCGCTTCGGCGCTGCGCCGCAGATAGGGTGGCAATGGAATTTTGCCGTGCGCGGCGAGCACTGTTGCTACATCAGTCGAAAATCGCAGCGCGAAAAGAGCGCCTTCGCGTTCATTGACAATCGCCTCCACGCCATCAGACAGCAACAATGTGGAACCGGGCTTGGGCGATTTGCTCGCACGAATATGGGCGAGGACGTCGTACTCACCCTGAATGCGCTCGATCAGGATTTCGACCCGACCACCACTGGCCTTACGTGCAGCCAGGCGCGCTGCTATGACGCGCGTGTCATTGAAGACCAGCAGGTCGCCAGCGTGCAGTAGTTTTGGCAGGTCGCTGAATTGCCGGTCGACCGGCGAATCGCTGACCTCAAGCAAACGGCTCGCACGCCGCTCACTCGTCGGGTACTGCGCGATCAGCGCGTCAGGAAGCTCGTAATCGAAGTCTGAAATAAACATGGGCGCGCATGGTAGCAAAGCCATGCGCGCCCATATCGCCTCGCGGTGGTGTTTACGAGACGATGAAAACTCAGGTACGCTCCGGGACGGCCACGGCAAGCCGCGGAAGACGTACACGAACAGGCTTTGCGGGCTCAAAAAACGAGTCGCGGAGCATGCCAGTGCGATCGTCGGGTATCTCGGACTCGATCGTCATGCGCTTCTTGTCGCGCATGATACTGAGAACGATTTTCTCGCCAGGCTGGTACGACCCCAAAATACGCATGCAATGATTGACCGAGGATGGTTCGCGGCCATCAATGCTGATAATGACGTCGCCTTCCTGCACCTTGAAAGCATTTGACGTGGGTGCGCTGATTACAAGCATGCCCGAATCGGTGCCGAAGTAACGCCCGAGGCCTGCTGTCAGCTCGACGACCTCCATATCGCCCCAGCCGCCGCGCCAACCGCCAAATCTAATGCGAAATTCGTTCATGATATTGGGCATGACGTGCATGTTTGGCATTGCCGGCATCTTGAAATGCTCACCCGGCGAACTCCACGCGAAAGCATGTACAGGGACGACGCGCGGTTCGATCTGGACCGTGCCGACCTTGCCGTCGCGCAAATATTCGACATCCAGCACATCGCCGTCCTCGACGCCCTGCATGAATTCAAGCAGGCGTTTGTTCGCCACGGATGACGATTCGGCCGTCAGGGATTCGCCGTTCACGGCAGTAATGATGTCTCCTGCTCGCATGCCGGCCTCATCGGCAGGGCTGCCCGGCGTGACGCTGACAATGCCTACACCCTCCACGGGCCCTTGACGCTCGTCGCCTGAAATATTGACTCCCATACGCGGTTTGCTCGAAAAATCGAACTCGTATTTTCTCATATCTCCCAGCGCACCAAGTCTTTCCAGGCTCAATTCGGCAACGCGTTGTGCCGCCTCAGCGAGGCCCTCTTCGGCTTCGCGCATCTCAATTTTGAACGCCGCCTCGCGCTCCCCCCTCTCGACCTTGCGCTCCTGTTCGTAGCGCAGCGCAGTCTCGGTGTTCTGCGCAGCAGCGTGACCTGCAAGCAACAAGGCTGCCGTGATCGACAATATGATTTTCAAATTCTTCATTGGGATTTTCTCCGTAAAATAATCAAAACGCTGTCCGCTGCGCCTGCGCATAGCGCATTTGAACAAGCGATTTCATCAACCTGACGCGTTCGCGCCAGAAAATTTCCTGATCCTGCTGCGACATTTGCGACGCAGTCTCACTCAACTGGTAGTCAATGGCCGCAATGCGATCCTCCAGTTCCACGATTGTTGCCTGGGTACCCGCGCGCACCACCCGCGGCTCATTCGGCAGCGAGCGTAAATCGGACTCAAGTTGCCGCGACTCGACCATCAGTGCCTGCAATGCGTTGACCTCGATCGTCTGCGTCGACGCCTGCATCTCTGGCACGACCGAAAAACCCTGCCCCTCTGTAGCAGAGTCTGTAGCCTCGAATCGCCCGGACATGATCACGATCACCAGCATCGCTGCAACCGCAAGACCACCGCCCATGTACCAGGTTGACGGCCGTCGCGAGCGCGGGCTGGAAATCAGCCCTTCGGCCTCAGCCTGCTCCTTGATCCGGCGCCAGACCGCGCGCGGTGGCATTGTCTCGGGAAGTGCCGCAAGGCTGTCCCGCAGGTCGCCGCGTTGCTCCATGGTTAATCCGTAAATCATCTCTTCGTCCTTCTCATCACGACTCATCGTGAGTAACTCCCCTAATATCCTTGCGCCGCCGCGCCATCCGCGCTGACGGGCTGCTGTGCAACTTCCAGCATGGGTTTCAAGCGCTGGTAAGCACGCGATAATTGCGACTTGGAAAAGCTTTCGGACTTGCCCATGAATGCCGCAATTTCCTTGTGCGTATATCCTTCGACATCGTGCAACCAGACCACGCTGCGACTGACGTCCGACAAATTCGCCAGTGCGGCATCCAGGTCCATCGCATCGTCCGGATGCCTCGATATGCCGTGGCTCAGATTGTCGCCTGCCGTCATGTCATCAAAGCCATCCGCCAGTGCCTGGCTGCGACTGGTCCATGCCGAGCGCAAGAACATCAGCGACTTGGTCACGGCAATGCGGCGTATCCAGCTACCCACGGCGGCCTCACCGCGAAAATTCTTGATCGACCGCATGATCTCGATGAACGTCTCCTGCACCAGATCTTCGGCGTTGGCGGGCACCCGTGTGAAGCGCAAGCACAATGAATACACAGGTGTTGCGAATGCGCGATAGAGGATCTCGTGCGCCCGCGCGTCTCCGCGTGCCGCTCGCTTGATGATCGCCTTATCGATCTGGATATCTGCAAACTTGCTCATGTCTCGAATATTAGATGCTCTCGCACTGTAAAGAGTCGCAAAATATTGAAATTCGGACGTCGTGGCCTTACTGTGCGCCCTTCCCCGTGCCGGGGTGGCGGAATTGGTAGACGCAGCGGACTCAAAATCCGCCGGTGGCAACACCTTGGGGGTTCAAGTCCCCCTCCCGGTACCACTCAATTGGGACCCTATGCTGCCACCCATGAAGTATTGCTCGAGCTGCGGCGAAACCCTGAATCGCGAGATTCCGGGCGACGACAACCGCGAGCGCTGGGTCTGCAATCACTGCGATACGATCCATTACCAGAACCCCATTATTGTCGTTGGCTGTGTTGCCGAGAAAGACGGCAAGATATTGTTGTGCAAGCGCGCGATCGAACCTCGCCATGGCTTCTGGACCGTACCGGCAGGCTTTATGGAGCTGGGCGAATCGCTCGCCGAAGGCGCCGCCCGCGAGACCCTGGAAGAGGCTTGCGCCGACATCGAGATCGGCCACTTGTTTGCGTCGGTCGATGTGATTAGCGCCGGTCAGGTTCACCTGTTTTTCACAGGCACACTGGCAGGCGCTTACGGGGTCGGCGAAGAAAGCCTGGAGACGCGTTTATTTAGTGAAGACGAAATTCCCTGGGACGATCTCGCGTTTCCCAGCGGACGCTTCGCGCTGCAGAAATTCTTCGAGGACCAGGGCCGGAATAACGGCGTCCACACATTCGAATGGAGAAAATAAAAAACCTCGGTTCGACCCCTGTTTTTTAGTTATTGAGTCGTTGGTTTAATGCATCCGGTGGCAAATAGCCGCCGATGAGCGTGCCGTCTTCCAGAATGATCGCCGGCGTACCGCTAAAACCAATCTCCTGTCCCAGGGCGTAGGTGTCTTGAATCACGGACGTGTCACACGCGACCGTCTGGAAGCTGCGATCAAGTTTGGCGGCCGTCAGTGCCTTGTTGCGATCCGACGAGCAATAGATGTCTTCAGAGATGCCCCATGATCTTGATGCCGGCCCATTGCGCGGATAGAGCATGTAACGCACCTCAATACCGTGCGCCAGGTAGGCATCAATCTGACTGTGCAAGCGTCGGCAATAGGTGCAATCGACATCAGTGAAAACCGTCACCGAATGCCTGATGTCCTCGGGCGTAAGGCCGCGAGGTGGAGAAGGCGAGACGCGCGGTCGTTCGACCATGTCGCATGGGTTCGAATCGAGTATCTTCATCCGGATCAGGAACCGGTAGAACGAGCTGACGCAGGCGAGGCGAGCGCCGATGGTGACCAGGGCGGGCTCGCGTCCCGAAGGGCCCCGGCCGTGTGCGAAGGCGAATACATTCTGGCTGGTGACCTGGTCCGGCGGCTTCCCAAGCGTCCCGAAGAACCTCTGTAGCGTCCGGGAGTAGGCATCCACGGTCCGCTTCGATCCGCTGCGCCGCTCCTTCTCGGCGAGGAAGGCGTAGAATGCCCGCTCCCATGCCGGCAGCGAT
>JADFLJ010000060.1 GCA_022564475.1 Pseudomonadota bacterium | reverse complement strand
ACTGCCCGAGGACATAGCCGCCATGGAGGTGACCGGTGCTCCAATGACGCCGCGACGTTTTCGACGCCCTGTACCCGATGACAAGATCCTCGATCAGGCGTTCGACATGCTCAAGTCATCCAACCGCCCGGTGATTATTGCCGGCAATGGTTGCGTACGACGGCGCGCTAGCAAACAACTGCGACTTCTTTGCGAAAAAACCGGTATCGGCGTCATCAGCACGTTCATGGCCAAGGGCTCGGTGGACATGGACGCGGACTATTGCCTGTACACGGTCGGGCTCGGCAGCAAAGACCACGTGTCGCTGGCGATCGATGACGCCGATCTTGTGATCACACTGGGTTTCGACATGGTCGAATACCAGCCGCTGCTGTGGAACCCGAATCGTGACAAGCGAATACTGCATGCCGATTTTCTACCCGCGGAAATCGACGAGCACTACCACCCTGAAACCGAGCTTGTCGGGGATCTTGCACATGCGCTGTGGATGTTGAATGAGCGAATCGATGAACACGGCCTGCCTGATTTCGATCTCGACAGGCAACGCAAAGTCCGTGCTGCGATGGCCAGGGATTTCGCGGAGTTCAAGGACGACGAGACCGAGGGTTCCATTCGACCGCAGAAGGCCGTGTGGGATGCTCGCCAGGTCATGGGGCCGCAGGATGTGCTGCTATCCGACGTGGGAGCACACAAGATGTGGGTCGCGCGCCACTACCAATGCCACGAGCCCAATACTTGCCTGATTCCCAACGGTTTTTGCTCCATGGGCTTCGCACTGCCGGGGGCCATTGCCGCGAGCATCGTCCATCCCGACCGGCGCGTGCTTGCGATTTGCGGTGACGCCGGCTTCCTGATGAATGTGCAGGAAATGGAGACCGCTGTACGGCTCAAGAGCAATATCGTCGTAATGGTCTGGGCCGATAACGAGTACGGCCTGATCGCCTGGAAACAGGAAACCCATTTTGGCCACCATACCGACCTCGCGTTTGGTAACCCGGACTGGAAGTTACTCGCGCAGGCCTTCGGCTGGCACGGTCACTATGTCGCCAACTCGAAAGACCTGGAGAGTACGCTGGATAAGGCATTCGAAGAACAGGGACCCAGCCTCGTGGTCATTCCGATCGACTATCGCGAAAATCCCCTGCTGACCAAGAAGCTTGGCGAGATCGAATGGACGCTATGATGCTGGTCACCGACCGCGCACCTGCGGGCAAGCTGGCAGTCACGTCGCCCTTTGACGGTCGCGAGCTTGACAGCGTTCCAACAGCCGGGCCGAAGCATGTCGATGACGCGCTCGCAGTTGCTTATGCTCTGTTTCGTGACCGTAGCGGCTGGTTGTCTGTACCGGAACGTGTCGAGATTCTCAGCAAGACCGCCGAAATCATGCTGTCGCAGCTCGACGAGCTATGCCTGCTCGCGGCCAGCGAAGGCGGCAAGCCCTTGCTGGACTCCAAAGTTGAGGTCATTCGAGCGATCGATGGGGTACACCTGTGTATCGAAAAGCTTCGTGCGCACGCAGGCTCGGTTATTCCGCTCGGCACAACGAAGGCCAGCATAGGCCGCACTGCGTTTACGCGGAAGGAGCCGATCGGTGTGGTGGTCGCGGTCAGTGCATTCAATCATCCTCTGAACCTGATCGTGCACCAGGTTGGCCCGGCCGTCGCAACAGGCTGCCCCGTGATTGTAAAGCCGGCAGCAGATACACCGCTGTCTTGTCTGCGCTTCGTGCAGATTCTGCGCGAGGCCGGCCTGCCCGATGGCTGGTGCCAGGTAATGATCACCGAAAATCGCGAGGCCGCCGAGAAACTCGTAACGGATTCCCGGGTCGGCTTTTTCAGTTTTATCGGCAGTGCGAAAGTCGGCTGGATGTTGCGCTCAAAACTGGCACCCGGCACACGTTGTGCGCTGGAGCACGGCGGGGTTGCACCCGTTATTCTTGCCGAACCCTACGATCAGGATGCCGCCCTCGCGTCGATCGCGAAGGGCGGCTTTTATCACGCCGGCCAGGTGTGCGTGTCCGTACAAAGAGTGTATGTGCCAGGCAACGAAGCCCGTAATTTTGCCCGCGCACTCGCAAAGATTGCCGCGGCACTGAAAGTCGGAGCGCCCGAGGACGCATCGACCGAGGTCGGCCCGCTCATTCGCCCTGCGGAAGTGGATCGAGTTGCAAGCTGGGTGGATGAGGCTGTGGCGAAGGGCGCTGAATTGCTGTGCGGCGGCGAGAAAATCTCGGACAGCTGCTACGCACCGACCGTGTTGCTGGAGCCGGCCGCGGACACGAAGGTCAGTACGCTGGAGATATTTGGGCCGGTTGTTTGCGTGTATGGCTACGACGACGTTGCCGATGCTGTTCGCAGAGCCAACGCGTTGCCTGTCGCATTTCAGGCTGCGGTATTTTGTCAGGACATAGATACGGCCACGCGTTTATGTCAGGAACTCGATGCATCGGCTGTTATGATCAATGATCACTCCGCTTTTCGCGACGACGTGATGCCTTTTGCAGGGCTGCGCGAATCCGGGCTCGGCGTCGGCGGCATTCCTTACACGATGGAAGACATGCAAATAGACAAGATGATGGTAATCAAACATACATGAAAGTGCGACGAGAACATTCCCTGGGCACCGCGGAGGCGCGACGTCGGGTGGACGAAATCGCAGCCGACATGGGCGCTCGCCTGAACTTGCAATCGGAGTGGCGCGATGACGACCTGCAGATCAAAGGCAGCGGAGTTAATGGCAAGATCGCTGTCAGCGAGGACGCGGTCGAAATTCAGGTTGAACTCGGCTTTGCGCTGATGTTAATGGAAAGCTCGATACGCGTCGCGATAGAAGATGCGATGGATAAACATCTGAGCTAAAAAATAGGGGTCGAACCGAGGTTTTTGAAGAAACCTCGGTTCGACCCCTATTTTTTGACGAAGAACAGGCCCAGAATTTCCGCTACCAACGCCGGTTTCTCAACGCCTTCTATCTCAATCGATACACCGGTCTTTATCAGCCACTGGCCCGGATTCTTCTCAGTCACGTCGATAATCTTCATGTGCGCCCGCACACGGCTGCCAACCCGCACCGGCGTCAAATAACGCACCTTGTCTGAACCGTAGTTCACCACCATCGCCATGCCCTCGGGCATTACGCCCGATTGCATGCCAAAGTATGACAACAGCGACAGCGTCAGATAGCCGTGGGCGATTGTTCCGCCAAGTGGTGTTTGACTCGCTTTTTCGGCGTCCACGTGAATGAACTGGTGATCGTTAGTCGCATCGGCGAACTGATTGACGCGCTCCTGCGTAATCTCCAACCAGTCCGTTGGCTCGTACTCTTTGCCAATGAGTTCGGGGAGTTGTGATACCGGGATCGTTTCGACCATTGATTCGCTCCATCGTAAGGGGGTGGGGTCAGAGTACATTTCACAGAAATGTACTCTGACCCCTTTTATTTATCCTACAGCGTTAGCTGAGAGACATCCCGCAGCTCACCAATCGTACCCCTGATGAACGTGTTGAAGGCGATCGAATAACGCGCCTTGCTGGCAGTGTTGTTTTCGACGAAGTGCTGCAGGCCGGACGAAAACAAAAACACTTCTCCCGACTTGGGCGTAATGATGTTCAACGGAGTGTTGTAGATATTTTGTTTTTCTTTTTCGATGATAAATTGCAATTGCTGGTAGGATTTATGGCGATCAAAAACCATGCTCGAGCCGGGCGTCGGCAACTCACAATAATATAGTGAACCGGAAATTATGGAATTCGAATGAGAATGGCCATGCATTCCTGTGTTGGGGTGGTTGACCAGCGCCCATGATTGCGTGACGTATAATTCTTGCGTAATTCCCATGACTTCGCTGGCGTAAAAATCCAGCACTTCCTGAACCGCGGCCTTGACATCAACTAATTCGGGTTCTTCAAAAATATACAGATTGTCGGAAATCAGGTTCGCCTTGTTCGGCACCGTTTTCAGATTCTTGATATACGCGATTTCCTCTTCGCCGATGGCCTTGCTGATATTCGTCCGGAAGAACGGTTCAGCGAACAGGGGTTGGATTTCGTACTCTTCAATTGCCATTTTCTATCGGACCTGGTGCTCAATGGGCGTATGACTTTTATTCATATGGCCCATAAAAGCAAGGTCGATCGGCAAATAGTTATCGGAATCGAGGCAACAATCCACTGATACCGGCGCCCAGGATTACGAGGCCAAACGCGGCAAAGTCTGCACGGGAGGTCGGACTGCCGTCGTAGCCGAATTTTGCGAGCATCGCAATGCCCAGGCACAGCATGGTTGCGCCGATAACCTGCCGCGCAGCCGCGGGTACCGCCGACTCGGCGCTGCGTGTGCTTCGTTCAAGCGGTGAAAGCAACAAAGCGACCGGGAGCAACAGCAGCAGCAGGAACCCTATGTAAATTGGGCGGGAAAGCCACCAGCCTGCAGTTCCGGGCTCGATGCCCAGGCCGGGCCCACCTGCGTAGTACAGCAACGTAACGACGATAATCATGACGGTGAGGTGCCACAGAAATACCGTCATGATCATGCTGTTAATCAAAACCGTCGCCGTCCATAGCCTCAGGCCATTAAGGGCGCGACGCATCGGACCTTCAATCGACAGCAGCAAGCCGAACTGAAACACGCCAAGCGCCAGAAGCGTTATTTTCGGCGGCAAGGAGTTGCTGAGGCCCGGGTCCGGCGATCCGACCATCGCCACCGGGTAGGGCCCGTAGCTAACGAGCAACCACAATGCGACAAAACCAAGCGCCGAATAAACCAGCAGCCGCCTCGCGCTGCCCATGCGGCCATCCCGCCACGCATAACCCAGATGATGAACCGCGAGCCAGACCCAGAAATAATTACTCCAACCCATCCATTTCAGATCTGCGACAAAGAATGCAATATCGGTAATGGCTGCAGCGCCAGCAAATATCCAGAAAGATACAAAGCCGTAATTCTTCCAGAACGCATAGGTCGCCGGCGCCAGCATCACTACGATGATGTAGATGGCGAGAAACCACGTCGGGACCAGCGCCGCCTGAGAAACCTGCTGCACGACCTGCGGTCGGATGCCGAGCGCGACCAGTGCCACGGAAATGACGGCCCAGGCGACGATCAATAGCAAAAGAGGTGCAACGAGTCGGTTCAGCCGCGCGGACAGCCAGTCAGCATATGCAACACCCCTGCGTGTGGCGCTTTCCAGTGAGACCGCGTTCGCGTAGCCGCCGACGATGAAGAAGATGGGCATGACCTGAAACAACCAGGTCAGCCACTGCATTTGCGGCTGGTCTTTAATGAGCTGCCCGGCTTCCATTTCCCCATTGACCATGTACGCCGTCGCGATTAGCCAGTGGCCGATTATTACGACGAGGATCGAAACCGAACGCAAAAAATCAACGTATCTATTCCTGTCCTGCGGCGTCTGTGCCGCCATTTGGCTCGCTCGAGTCCAGATTTGCATGTGCGCTCCCTACTGACAAATGACTGCTGTGGCACTCTATTTGAATTCCACCCTATCGTGACAGGGCAATGATTGAAAGCGCCGCAAGCCCTGCATTCTGTTAGCCTTTGGCTTGTGTCTTGGGCGCATTAACAGATTGGCAGCGGGGTACGCATCATGAACGACCCGGATGTAAGACTATTGCTCATCATCCTGTTGACGGCGGGTCTCGGCACCGCTGTCTGGTATTTCTGGGACGATATCCGACCGCAGATCGACGAGATGTCAGGCCAGCAACAAACCGATCAGGTCGTTGAAGAGCAGCCTGGTCCTCGCGAGCCAATACACCCAATCCGGCCTATGGCGCCATCACGTACTGCAGACGGCAATCTCGTCTCCCTGCCGGGGCTCGATGAAAGTGACAGTTATTTCCTGCTGGCGCTCATTGATGTCTTCGGTTCGGAGATGGGACGGCAATTGGTGAGCGACGCGCTGGTCGACAAGTTTGTCGCTTCTGTGGACAACCTCACGCGCAGCCATGTAGCCGAAAAGATCCGGCCTGTTAGCCGACTCGCGGGTACGTTCGACATAGAGGTAGCCGCTGGCAATGACCAGTTCTACCTGAGCCAACACAACTATGAACGCTATGACCTGCTCGTCGATCTCGTGGACAGGGCCGACCTCAGCACTGTCGCGGCTATGTATCGTCGCTTTTACCCCTTATTTCAGGAGTCATACGTCAGGCTCGGCTATCCGAATGGCTACTTCAATGACCGGGTCGTCGAAGTGATCGACCTGCTCATCGAAACGCCCGCGCCCGAAGAACCTGTTCGACTGATCCGGCCACACGTACTGTACGAATTTGCCGACCCTGAACTCGAGGCGCTGGCCAGCGGCCAAAAGCTACTGCTGAGAATGGGCGACGATCACGCCGCCCGAATCAAACGCGTACTCAGTGACTTCCGAGCGCTTATCGTTCAGCAGTAGCGAAAGCGCTAGCGGGTATTTCTATTCGGCGCTTTTACCCTTCCTGGCGATATCCGTGGCCAGCGCCATCATCGATGTCAGATCCGCGATGTTCGCCGGAATGACGAAGGTATTACCCTTCTTGGCGAGATTGCCGAACTCTTCAATATACTGTTCAGCGATTCGCAGCTGCATTGCCTCAGTACCGCCGTCGACGATTACGGCACTGGCTACTTTCTCAAGGCCATGAGCAGTCGCCGTAGCGACCGCAAGAATAGCCTCCGCTTCACCGGCCGCCTCATTTATTTGCTGCGTCCTGGCTGCTTCCGACTGTTTGATCACGCGCTGCTTTTCACCCTCAGCCTCATTGATCTTGGCATCTCTTTCGCCTTCTGACGTCAGAATTACCGCACGCTTCTCTCGCTCGGCGCGCATTTGTTTTTCCATCGCGTTCAGCACATCGTGCGGTGGGTTGATATTCTTGATTTCATAGCGCAATACTTTGACGCCCCAGGGCTCCGTTGCCTTGTCGAGCTCGGCAACCACATTGGCATTGATCGATCCGCGTTCCTCAAATGTGCGGTCCAGCGCAATCTTGCCGATCTCGCTACGCAGCGTTGTTTGTGCGAGCTGCGATATGGCGAACATATAATTACCGATACCGTAGGAGGCGCGCGCCGGGTCCAGCACCTGCATATAAAGCACGCCGTCCACACCCACCTGGACGTTGTCATTCGTGATACAGATCTGTTCCGGTATGTCGATGGCCTGTTCTTTCAGCGTGTGTTTGTAGGCAATCTTGTCGATAAACGGCAACAAGATGTGAAAGCCTGCATCGAGCTTGCCGCTGAATTTTCCAAGTCTTTCCACGACGAATGCATTCTGTTGCGGAACGATGACTGCCGTTTTAGCCAAAATAATTATTACGACAAACGCGATTACGATTGCCACGATAAATGATGAATCAAACATTTCGATACCTCCTGTTAGTCCGCGCTAATCTGCAACGTTAGTCCATCAACGTTCACTATTTTTGCCCGGGTTCCGCTGGCTATTTCCTTATCGCTAACGTTCTGGGCCGTCCATTCAGTACCCCTGTATTTTAGCCGAACCCTTTCCCCCGGTGCAATATTTGATGTGACGTCGACTGAACCCCCCGCCATGGAACTGGAAAATCCTTTCGCGCTACCGCGAATTTTCATATACAGGCTGCGACGAAAGGTGACCATGAAAACAAGCGCAAGAACAGCAAATGCCACCCACTGCAGCCACTCCGGCATCACCAGTCCAAGCAGGCCTGCAAGGCCTACGAGAAACGCCGAAATGCCGAGAAACACCAGATAAAACTGTGCGTCTATCGCAAGCAGCTCCGCTCCAAGAAGAACCGCGCCGAGTATCATCCATGTCCACCAGGTCATTTTTTCCTCCCGTACGATGCAGAATTTACTATAGCGCGAACGTCGGCCCGAATCGCCTTGACAGGCAGCCGCAATATACTCTGATTTGCTGCGTTTTCTTGAGTTTTCAATGCTATTGGTAGGACTGTTTGGATTCGGTACCATGGCCATCCCTCTCGAAGATACCGCAACGCATGGATCTGCCCGCCGAACAGCAACAAGCTCTGGACCGCGCTATCCAAACTCACAGCAGCGGCAAACTCGATGAGGCCGAAAAACTCTATAGCAGCCTGCTCGATGAATATCCGACGCAGGCCGATGCACTTCATTACCTGGGCGTGATCAATCTCCAGCGTCGTCAGTTCGATGCAGCGGTGAGCTTGTTACAACAGGCCGTTCTCGCACGGCCGGATTATGTCGATGCTATGGTCAATCTGGGCTACGGACTGAACGCGACCGGACGATTCGAGGCCGCCGTCGAACAATACGAACAAGCACTCACGATCGGCCCGGCAACAGCACCCCTGCTTTCCAATCTCGGCGGATCGCTGCAGCAGCTTGGCCGCTACGCCGATGCCATCGAGCGATTTGAGGCAGCCTTGAAGCTGCAGCCGGATCTTCACGAGAGCCGGCGAAGCCTGGCGGACGCGCTTCTCAAGTCAGGACGCGTATCTGACGCATTGCGGGAGATCAGGAAGGCCACAGCGAGTGGTCAACTGTCATTGGCAATGCAGGTGTCGCTGGGCAATATCCTCAGCGCGGACGGCCAGACAGACGATGCCATCCGGTCTTTCAAACAGGTGTTGAGAGCAAATCCGAATGCGCAGGATGTGCGCGAGAACCTGGCGAAAGCGTTGCGCAAAGCCGGTAAGTCCGAGGAAGCCGTAGAACATTACAAAAAACTGCTTGATCAGGACCCGGAAAATGCCGACAAGCACCACAAGCTCGGCGTTGTGTATCAGGACCTGAATAAAAAAGACGCAGCGCTTGCGTCGTTTCGGCAGGCCGTAAAACTTGACCAAAAAAACGCCAGGGCCTGGCACAGCATGTCGGCGGTTTCCGCAAATGCACTCGATGCAAATGACGTTGACACAATTCTCGCATTGCAGACAGATACCGACATTGCACCCGAGTCACGCATGCTGTTGGCCTTCGCGCTAGGCCGCCACTTCGAAAAATCCGGCCAGCACGATCAAGCCGCGGCACAATTCCTCTCGGCCAACAAGATCACACGTGCGGAACTCGACTATGATATCGATAAGGATCTGAGCACGTTTGCTGTGCTCAAGTCTGAATTCGACACGAAATTTATAAAGCGCTGGGGCATCGCCACTCCAACTGAGAAGTCTCCGATATTCATCGTCGGGATGCACCGATCCGGCTCTACGCTGGTCGAGCAGATACTCGCCAGCCACCCGAATGTCTTCGCCGCCGGCGAATTGTCATTATTGACCACAACGATCGCCGCGACCTTCCCGGCCACAGAGCGTAGCGTCTACACGCGCGTACTTGAAAATTCATCCACTGAGCTATTTCAGGCCGTTGCAAAGAACTATGTAGACGGCCTGCCCAAAGTCGCTGCCGGGTTCATTACCGACAAGATGCCGCACAACTTTCTCAACATCGGCACAATTCGAATTCTGTTTCCGAATGCGCGCATCGTGCACTGCCGCCGCGACCCGCGCGATACCTGCTTCTCGATATTCAAGAACCTGTTTGGCACACACCCGTATACCTTCGACCTGGCGGAGCTCGCACACTATTACAACGCGTATGCGTCGCTCATGGATCATTGGGACGCGACACTGCCGGGCCAGATACACCATGTCGACTATGAAACGATGATCGACGAACAGGAAAAAACAACCCGTGCGCTGCTGGATGCCTGCGGCCTTGAATGGGATCCGGCCTGCCTCGATTTTCACAAACACGAACGCGCAATCGCGACGATCAGCGTGTCGCAGGTACGACAGCCTGTTTACCGCGGCTCGATCGGCGCCTGGAAGCCCTACGAAAAGATGCTGCAACCATTGTTGAAGATTCTCGACAATAGGCCAGGATATTAGCTGCCGTTGCCGTACATCCGCGGCCGCAGAAATGTATAAGGAGACGACGTGAAAATAACAGCAATCCGGGTTTACCAGGTCGACCTGCCGTTAGTTGAGGGCCGCTATTCCTGGTCCGAAGGCAAATACGTTGAAGTGTTCGATAGCACTGTCGTCGAGCTCATCACCGACGACGGCCTGTCGGGCTATGGCGAGGTCTGCCCCCTGGGGCCGTTCTACCTGCCCGCGTTCGGGCCAGGCGCCCGCGCCGGAATAGCAGAGCTCTCGGCGACGTTGCTGGGCGAAGATCCAACCGCGATCGGCCCGATCAACCTGCTTATGGACAAGGCCTTATTGGGCCACCCCTACGTCAAGTCGGCCATCGACATGGCATGCTGGGACCTGCTCGGAAAAGTGAGCGGCAAGTCGGTCTGCGATTTGATGGGCGGCAAGTTTGGCGACAATATTGCCCTGTACCGGGCAATCAGTCAGCGACCTGCTGATGAAATGGCCGAGAACGTTGCATCCCACCGCGCTGACGGCTACACCAAGTTTCAGCTCAAGGTCGGCGGTAATCCCGGCGATGACATCGACCGTATTCATGCGGCGGCCGATGTGCTGACAGACGGCGAGATACTCGTCGCCGATGCCAACACGGGTTGGCGCGTCGATGACGCAGCCCGGGTCGTTAATGCTGTTCGCGATCGAGATGTCTACATCGAACAACCTTGTCGTACGTATGAGCATTGCCTGACGATCCGGCGGCGCACGTCCTTGCCGTTCATTCTCGATGAAAACATCGACGGCATCGATGCCCTGCTTCGCGGTCATCGTGACGGTGCCATGGACGTAGTCAACCTCAAGATTTCCAAACTTGGCGGCCTGAGCAAGGCGCGACAGATTCGTGACCTCTGTGTGTCGCTCAACATACCGATGACGATTGAAGACAGCTGGGGTGGTGACATCGTCACCGCGGCGATTGCACACCTGGCGCATTCAACGCCGGAGTCTCTGCGTTTTTCTGCGACCGACTTTAATAGCTACGTAAAAGTCCAGAACGCGACCGGCGCTCCACAACGTGTGTCCGGGCACATGGTCGCATCCGACGAACCGGGCCTCGGCATCGAGCCGGCCTTTGACGCACTCGGCAAGCCCGTCGCCGAATACACACGCTAACGGTGAATAACTAGCTCGGCACTATGTACGGGGCCATGAGGTAGATCACAAGCGAAATCAAAACGATTCCAAGCAGGTTCAATATGAAGCCAACCTTGATCATCTGTGGAATCGTAACCTCACCGGTTGAATAAGCGATCGCGTTGGGACCCGTTGCAATCGGTAACATAAACGCACAGCTTGCCGCCATCGCGATGGGCAGCGATAACAACATCGGATCCACACCACCGACGATCGCCAGCGCGCCGATGATCGGCAACAGGGCCGACGCTGTCGCAACGTTACTCGCAATTTCCGTCGCGAAAATAACGAAAATGACCAGCGCTGTAATCAGCAGCAACAACGGCAATGACGTAAGAACAATTAAGGACTCGCCAAGCCAGGTGGCCAGGCCGGAGCTCGTCATCGCCTTTGCCATACTTAAGCCACCACCGAACAACAACAACACACCCCAGGGAATTTTTGCGGCCGTGTCCCAGTCGAGCAAGCGTTCGTTTCTGTTGCTGTCGTCGCCGGCCGGGATCAGGAAAAGAACGATCGCACCGGCAATTGCGATGACGTGATCGGTCATCGACATGAACGGCCGCACGCCGCCTATCTCCAGCAAGTTCAGCGGCTGACGCAGTATCCACGCTGCAGCTATGAACAGGAATGTAATCAACACGCGACGTTCAGGACGACTCATGGGCCCGAGTGCGGCAATCGCCTGCTGAATTTTTTCCTGGCCTGCGTTGCTTGATTCGATGGGCTGCAGCTTGATGCCCAGGCGCGTCACCGTAAGCCAACACGCCGGCAGCATAACCGCGACGACGGGTACGCCAATACTCATCCACTGCGCGAAGCCGATGGCGCTGGCGACCA
Organism: Pseudomonadota bacterium; assembly: GCA_022564475.1. Lineage (GTDB taxonomy): Bacteria > Pseudomonadota > Gammaproteobacteria > Steroidobacterales > Woeseiaceae > UBA1847. The sequence continues at coordinate 389 of JADFLJ010000060.1, read as the reverse complement.
TTTCAAAGTCACCTCCCTCATCAGTCCAAAAGTCCGTAGCAAAAAAAGTGTGTAGCCACGTAGCATCACCCTCTTGAGCAGGCGCACCTCCGCCTTCACCACCTGAAGCGTCAGAGGCTCCTTCTCCCCAATCTGCATTTGTGCGATGAAGTGAAGTTGCCTGTGGACCTACGATGGTCTGAGCCATAAAAAGATCAAGGCTAACGCTATTAATAGTTGCACCTTTTGGGACAGAGCTAGCAATATCAAAGGCCATTAAGCCGCGTCTAATTTCACTTATCGCAGTAACGCCGGAAAAGACATAGTCGCCCGCACCGTTACTGAGGTGTCCAGTGATCGATACATATAGCGTGTTATCTTTAGATGCTTCGAGCATCACAATATCGCTA
>JADFLJ010000233.1 GCA_022564475.1 Pseudomonadota bacterium | reverse complement strand
GCGCAACTGCGTTGAAGCCAGGTTCGGCAACGATGCCGTTGTTTGGCATTCAACCGGCAATCGTCGACAACGACGGCGAGCTCCTCGAAGGTGTGGCCGCAGGCAACCTCGTGATCACCGACAGCTGGCCGGGACAGATGCGAACGATCTACGGCGACCATCAGCGATTTGTGGAGACCTACTTTTCGACGTATGAAGGCAAGTTCTTCACGGGCGATGGCGTGCGTCGGGATGCGGACGGTTACTACTGGATTACGGGTCGTGTTGACGATGTACTGAATGTCTCAGGTCATCGCATGGGCACGGCAGAGGTGGAGAGCGCCCTGGTTTCGCATCGCGATGTTGCCGAAGCAGCAGTGGTTGGCTACCCACACGACATCAAAGGGCAGGGCATATACGCCTATGTGACGTTGATGGCCGGTGTCGAAGCCAGCGATGAGTTGCGTGCTGACTTACAGCAATGGGTCCGCAAGGAAATCGGGCCGATCGCAAAGCCGGACATGATTCAATGGGCACCGGGCCTGCCGAAAACGCGCTCAGGGAAAATCATGCGACGCATTTTGCGCAAGGTCGCGGCGGATGATTTTGCGGAGCTTGGCGATACGTCGACCTTGGCGGATCCGGCCGTGGTCGAAGACCTGATTGAGAATCGTCAGAATCGTTTAGGCTGATTTCTAGTTTTCAACTTCGTCTTCGACGAAGTCATCTTCGTCGTGCCGTTCTTCGACGAACTCGTCTTTGTCTTGCCATTCATCGTCGGTCTCTTCGTCCGCGAACCTGCTTTTGTCGAGCACGACAGTGGAATCGAGCGCCGGATGCGTTGCTGCCAAGGGCCCTAGTCGTTTGAACTCGTTGATCTGGCGTTCATAGGACAGTACGAATTCTTCAGAAAACATTTGCGGGAAGCGACCGCCGCCACGTTCGGTCATGACCGGGTAGAGGTCGCAATAAAGCTGCCAGTACTTGAGCTTGTTGAAAATTCCAAACACCGGTTTCGAGCCGATGCTGCGCTCGAATGCGGCCTTGAGTTCGTCGGGATCGAAACGATCGGCAAACTCGACAAATGCGGCCGACATGGCATCGAGGAAAGCATCCTGGTGGAACAACAGGTCACGGCAGACTTCGCGCACAGCATCGCGCGGGCCGAGATACTCGCCTTCTTTACCAACCAGCAACTGCATAATCGAGTCCGCATTGCTCTCGGAAAGCTTCAGCGGATTATTGTGACGCGGCAGCACCGTTGTCTGATCGAGCTTGAACGCTGTCTTGAGGTTCGCGCGGCTGATCAGGAGTTTGCCCATGCCATCGACGAATTCTTTCATGACCTCGCCAGCGTTTTGCATGACCTCAGCAAGGTCGACAGACGCATGAAAGTCACTGCGGCTGACACCCAGGCCATCCAGGAAGCTGTCAAACAGGTCGTCCGCGGTTACTTCGACGCCGCCTGTCTTCGAAGACGATGATGCGGGAATGTCGAGTACCTCATCGAATGGCGCCACAGCAGTCACCGGTTCGTCGTTCTGGCCGATCGCTGTTTGACCAAACAACGCGGTCTCGAATTCCTGGTCGCCCGTGAGTGCTTCCTCGTCCAATAGCTGCACGCCGGACTTCAGTGATACTTCGTCCACGACTTGTTCAATCGGCTCGGGAAGTTCTGTCTGCTCACCCTCGAGCGGCATGACGATGCTTTCGCCGTGGTCGATCGAGACGCTGATTTCGAAGTTACCGAGGTGCAAGCGGTCGCCGTCGAACAGGCGTCGCGGATTGCCATTGCCGATTGGTTTTTTTTCATCGTTAACGAAAACGCCATTGCTACTAAGATCTGCGAGGTAGTACATGCCACCTCTGTAGTCGATTGTCGCGTGTCGGCCCGAGATGTATTTGTCCGGGTCGGGCAAAATCCAGTCGTTCTGCAAAGAGCGCCCGATTGTGCCGCCGTCCTCGGTGAATTCGCGCACAGCGTCGTCGTCGCTGACGATGTCGCGGTGTTCGCTGATTATTTCGAGATGAAGCGCCATAGAGCTGCTCAAGGCCAATATTGAGGACTATTGACGGAATTTTGCGCCGGACCAAGGAGATACGCTGCCGAGCAGTTCACATAATCGGCGCGAAAAAGCCTTGAATTCAAGCGCTTCTTGCCCAAAGCGACCCATATACAGTCCCGATCGCAGGGATTGCGAATTCCGCGCCCGAATGGCGACTTTTGGTTACACTACGCGCCCTTTTTCGCGGCGCTACGAGTGTCTCATGGCAGCACAGTCAGAATGAGCGACAAACAGCTTTTTAAAGTCATATTCATGAGCCAGGGCAAGGTGTATGAAATCTACGCTCGCAGCGTGCGACACGGCGATTTATTCGGTTTCATCGAGGTAGAGAAACTCGTATTTGGCGAGCGGACGACCGTTGTCGTCGATCCGTCTGAGGAAAAGATCAAGACCGAATTCGAGAATGTGCGCCGCACCTACCTGCCATTGCACACCATCATTCGGATCGACGAGGTGGACAAGCAGGGCGCCAGCAAGGTGTCTAAAATCAAGGGCAATGTCGCGCAGTTTCCGGTCCCGATCTACACGCCTGGGGATGGCTCGTCGTCGTAGCATTGTTCCGGTATCATCGCGGTCTCAACCGCATCCTAAGCTGATCAG
>JADFLJ010000059.1 GCA_022564475.1 Pseudomonadota bacterium | reverse complement strand
TTGTCCAGGAACGCCCTGAGAGTGCCCTCCTTGAATCGCTTGTCACGGCGTCGTGATAATTGCTTCTCAGCGTTAGGGTCGATGCCCTTAGCAATATCACCGGCGATACTCTTTGCCGCTGCCCGGGCTGCGTTAGGCCGGATTGAGCCGTCACCGATCCGGTAGCGCTTGCTTTTGAGTCTGCCATCTACCGGGAAACGATAGCGATACACCCATGACTTCTTGCCTGATGGATACACGGTCAGATACAAGCCGCCAATTTCATGGTCGCGAATGTCGTACCGAGCGTCGGTAATTGGTAGCTTCTTGATCGAATGATCGGTGAGCTTTTCTGGCAGGTTTTCAGGCTTTGTCATCAGGGACACACAAGGGACACATCTCACGAAATAATACATGATTTCCCACGTTTACGCATTTATCGCGGGAAATAGTGGGAATTACATAGAGTTATGAACTTGCTATTGCCCGAAAGTTCCCTTATTATCCCAGTTCCCTAGGGTCCTGACGGCAATGGGGTTGTGGGGGTCGGAAGTTCGAATCTTCTCGCCCCGACCATTTGATCAGATACGAAAATGCCTCCCTCGCAAGAGTGGGAGGCATTTTTGTATCTGATCGAGTGGCGGGAAGTGGAAGTACCCAGAAAAGTTCGCACCGAGGCCGGCTTTGCCGGCCGACAAACGTCGCGAAACGACGGTAATCTTCTCGCCCCGACCAATTTATTTAAATCGCACTTGGCCTGAAGGTCAGGCCGGTAAGTCAGACTGCGGCAATTTTCGATCTTCGATGCCCAGCAGGATTGGCTCCGCCGACTCCCGGTAAATATTCACTTTTGCGTTAAACGCAACGCGTGTCAGCCCGTGCTTATCCGTGATCGTCAGTCGCCGGATATTGAATTGACCGTCGCCCATGTCTTCGCCCGTCAAATAGCACTTGATCGCTGTCACTCTTTCACCCGAAATCTCCATCCCGCTGAGCTTGGACAGATTGCCCTGGGCACGCTGCAGGAAGCTGACCGCATCGAGGTTTGCCTGAGTTGCTTCGGGGTCCGTTGGTCCCGTCAAAACGTCGGTGAGAAAATCGCCGACGAGTATCTGTCCCGGAAGCGCTGCTTCAATCATGCGTGCAAGCCCGATCGTCACATCACCAACGATAAAGTCGTGCATGGTCGGGTTAAGTCCCTCGGCCTGGTGGAATTCATAGCAGCTGCCGACGTGAAAACAGGCTCTCAGCCGTGGCACGGCATTGCACGATGATTTGTCGCGTGCGATGGCATTGACGGCCAGTACAATGTGCATGAAGTGGTACAGGTTAACGTTGGCCTCGAGGCCGTCATCGCGATTCCAGATATAGAAACCATCGCCACTCGATGAGCGCGCGAAGTTGATTCCAATATCCTGCTCGAGCATCTTTGCATGCGCCGAATTCAGGGAATAGGAGAGGCTGTTCAGTTGCGTCATTTGCTCGAACGGCGTGAGCAGGCTAAAGCCCACGATATCGAACAAGGTTACGGCGCGACTGGCGATGTAGTTAATGCCGTAGCGACAAATCATTTTTTCGATGATTTGCGTTTCGACGTCGTGCCCCGAAAGCGGCTCACGCAACGGTATGTAATTTGGCTGTACGTCCAGCAGGCGAGCGACCTTCTGCATCTGCGTGAACGTCAGTTGCCGATTTCCCGAAATCAGGTCAGTGATGAAGCGCAGCGAAATTCGTGGCTTTTGGCTTTCCGGTTGGATTGCTGTGTACTCAGCGATCGCGTAATGCGGTACGACGAGCACCAGCACCCCTTGATCGAGGGGCGACCAGCTAAGGATGTTGTTCTGGCCCAGCGCCCAGTGCTCATGCAGGCTACGCTCCAGCTGGACCAGGTTGCTGCGTTGCCGCAGCCCCATCTCCTGAGCGAGCCCGGCGAGCTGGTCCAGATACGGCGTAAAATCGGCGCTTCGACGTATTCCGGATTGCGATAGATTTCCCATGTCCATACAGATTGCCGACGCTAATCAAGTCTCATGTTCATCGCAAGTAATATCCGAAAGTGATTGTAAGCTGCGAGAAAATTGGGATTATTACATGCATTCGAAAGAATGCTAGTGTAGTGTCCTAAATTAATCATATATTAAGTACGGTGGTTTGTTACAATACTGTTGTCCCTGGCGAACAGCATGGTACCGGTATGAGAGTAGCAACACAGATCACATTATCAGACTCAGATAAGAAAATATTGGAGAAGAACAGCAGAAGCAGAGCCGTCTCCATCCGATTATGCGAGCGCTCCAAAGTCGTTCTGTTGTCCGCAGAAGGTCTGGCAAACAAGGCGATCGCAGCAAAGCTGAAGATCCCGCCCAACAAAGTCGGTAAATGGAGAAACAGATTTGCCGCAGGTGGCATTGAGTCGATCAGCAAAGAGAAACCCAGAGGCGCCAATCATGGCGGCAAAGACACCTTAAAGCAGGCCAGGCTTCGGCACAGGATCATTGCCAAAACGACCCGGGAAAAACCCGACCATGCCACGCATTGGTCGACACGGACCATGGCCGCAGCACTGAATACGACACACAGTTTTGTTCATCGTGTCTGGCAGTCGGTTGGCTTGAAGCCGCATCTGGAAAAAACGTTTAAGGTCAGTAATGATCCGCATTTTGAAGAGAAGCTGTGCGACGTCGTGGGTCTGTATTTAAACCCACCTGAAAACGCGGTGGTTTTTTGCATTGATGAAAAGACATCGATCCAGGCGCTGGATCGCACACAACCTGGTTTGCCATTAAAGAAAGGACGCTGTGGCACCGTCACCCATGATTATAAAAGAAACGGTACCAGTACACTTTTTGCAGCACTTGATGTTGCCACGGGTAGTGTGACCGGTGAATGTTACCAAAAGCATACACATAAAGAGTTTCTGAAATTCCTGAAGAAGGTTGACGCTCAAACGGACAAGGATAAAGACCTGCATATTATCGTTGATAATTATTCCACGCATAAGCATGAAAAAGTACGCACTTGGTTGCAACGGAATAAACGTGTCTTCTTACATTTCACACCGACCAGTTCCTCATGGCTAAATCTGGTTGAGCGATTTTTCAGCGTGCTAACAGAGAAGCAACTGAAAAGAGGAATTTTCACTTCGGTGGATGAGTTGGAACAAAAAATTATTGCCTATATCGATAAAAACAATGAGAACCCGAAACCCTTTGTCTGGACAAAATCTGCTGAAGAAATTCTGGAAAAAGTGAGTCGTGCACGAGCCACTCTTGATAATATACAATCAAATTAGGACACTACACTAGTTTACATAACTTATTCGACCTGAGCCGATATTTAGCATGCAAGACACTGCGCCGAGCATAGAAGAGATTGTCGCACTGAGTAAGTCGCAGGCGACAAGAATTGTGCGCACACCGAGCGTTCGCTGTGCGGGAATAGAAGATACCCTGGATAACGGCACGATCGTCTACGGCAAACTTGAATTTCTGCAACACACAGGGACCTTCAAGGCGCGTGGCGCTTCGGCCCTGACGAGTAAGTTAAGCGATGAACAACGCGCTATCGGTGTTACGGCGGTCAGTGCCGGAAATCATGCTATCGCCGTGGCCTATGCAGCGAATGTGGTCGGCACGCATGCGAAAGTCGTCATGATAGCCTCCGCAAATCCCTGCAGAATCGCAGCGTGTCGCGCGCTCGGTGGCGAGGTTGTCCTCGCCGATACAGCACACTCAGCATTTGAGGTTGCCGAAAAGATTCAACGCGATGAAGGGCGATTTTTTGTCCACCCGTATGAAGGACGGGACATTGCAATGGCTACGGGGACGGTCGGTCTTGAGATTGCTCAGCAGATTGATGATTTCGACGTTGTGCTGGTGGCAATCGGTGGCGGTGGTTTGATCGGAGGTATATCGAACGCGCTGAAACAACTGCAGCCAGATTGCGAAATCATCGGCGTCGAGGCCAAAGGCGCTGACACCATGCATCGCAGTTTCGTCACGGGTAAACCAGAGTCAATCGACGCAGTAAAAACAATTGCCGACAGCCTGGGCGCTCCGTATGCGTTGCCGTTCTCGTTCAGCCTGTGCCGCAGGAATGTCGATCAGCTGGTCCTGGTGTCGGATACTCAGCTTCAAGAGGCTATGGGCTTCCTGTACTCGCACATGCAAATTGCCGTTGAGCCGGCGTGTGCGGCCGCAACCGCAGCCTTGCTGGGACCGTTGCGCGAGCAGCTTGCGGGCAAGAGGGTTGTGCTGGTTTTCTGCGGTAGCAATATCGATTGGGCGACCTGGCAAGCGCAGGCGATTCTCAATTGACATGTTAATTGAACGCTTAAAAAGCATCGTCGGATCGAAAGGATGGACGCAGGATGCGAGCGAGCTTGAGCCACACCTGACCGACTGGCGAAATGCCGTGCGCGGACAAACCCCGATCATGCTTTCCCCGGCATCAACCGAGGAAGTGTCGAAGCTTGTGCGGGCTTGCGCGGATGCGGCTGTGGCGATTGTCCCCCAGGGAGGCAACACGGGCATGTGCGCCGGGGCGATTCCGGATGCATCGGGCAAGCAAGTTATCTTGAATCTCGCCCGGATGAACAACATTCGCACAGTCGATCCATTGGACTTTTCGATGGTCGTCGACGCGGGCTGCGTTCTTGCCAATATTCAGCAGGCCGCCAGGCAGGTTGATCGATATTTTCCATTGAGCCTGGGCGCAGAAGGCAGTTGCCAGATTGGCGGCAACATTTCGACCAATGCCGGCGGTATCAATGTAATTCGATACGGAACCACGAGAGACCTCGTATTAGGGCTGGAAGTGGTGCTGGCGGATGGCAGGATCTGGAACGGCATCAAGACACTTCGCAAGGACACGGCCGGCTATGACCTGAAGCAGCTGTTTATCGGCAGCGAGGGAACCCTGGGAATTATTACGGCTGCCGCGTTGCGACTGTTTCCGGACCCGGGGAATGCAACAACGACACTTATCGCGATCAAAAACGCCGGAAACGCCGTGCCATTGTTAGCGAAATTGAGAACCTCGCTAGCCGACCGTATAGAGGCATTTGAGCTCATGGGAGGGAACACGCTGGCTCTTGTCGAGCGACATATACCCGATTCGAAAATTCCCTTTGAGGAGAGCTACCCCTGGTATGTGCTGATCGAGGCATCGGTTGAGGGATCGCCTGATGTGCTCGTCAATGCGCTGGCGCATTGTCTCGACAAAGGGCTCCTGCTGGACGCCGTCGTCGCCAAAAGCAAAGCAGAGGCTGCCAGGCTCTGGCGCCTCCGCCACTCGATAGCAGAGGCCGAGAAACGCGAAGGGGTCGCCCTCAAGCACGATATATCGGTGCCGATCGGTCGTATGGAAGAGTTTCTCGCTCGCGCTGAGAAACTACTCAGGGAGGCATTTCCGGAGTCAGAACAGTTCGTTTTCGGTCATGTCGGGGATGGCAATCTGCACTACAACGTGCACCTTCAGCGCGCGTCCGGGGACAGCGAATACGAGCAGAAAAAAGCGAGAATCACAGCCCTTGTTTATGATCTCGTGGCTGAGTTCGGTGGCAGTTTCAGCGCCGAACACGGCATTGGGAGTTTGAAGAGAGAATTCCTGTCGCGTTACAAGGACGACACCGACCTGCAACTGATGCGCGGCATGAAAAAGACGCTGGATCCAGCCAATATTCTTAATCCTGGCAAGGTAATTTGACGACCAGTTCCGCGAGGGGCTAATGGCAAGGATGTAAGATGATCGGATGAGCGCGGAATCGGAAAAACTTCGTAAGGAATTGGGCGAAAAGTTGTCCAGTTTGGACGACAGCTTGACTGCGACGGTCGGTGACGTCGCAATGCTTGCCGACGTCCGGAAAGGCATCGGTCGTCTGTTGGCCGACAACGGCCACTTCGAAGGTGAAATTCGACGCGTGCTGCAAGATCGCTACGATAACGGCGACCTGCGCAAGGAAACTTACCAGCTCGTGAAGTCGATGCTTGACCGATACGTGTCCGAAGAGCTGCCGACGAGCCCAACGGCGGACGACCTCGACGATCAGGACGAGGAAGACGCGGAAGAAGCCAGGTCCTCGCCAGTTGAGGACGATGATTCGATTGTGTCCTACGACGGTGAATCGCTGTCGCTCGTCGAATCAGTCCTGCCGGGCAGTATTGATGCAGTGGAAGACGTCGCCGCAGAGGTCGTCGAGGAAATCGTTGAGGAAGTCGTCGAAGAAACCGACGAAAAAAGTGCTGTGGAAGATCTTGAGGTCGTCGAAGAAGTCGTCGATGAGTTCGTCGGAGAGGACAGCGACGATGACTTCACGTCGACTGATGTATTACCGAACGAAGTTTTAGGTCCACCGACGGCGGACGACAGAGTCCAGGTCGGCTCGGTCTTACGCGATCGATTCCTGCTCAAGGAACGCATTTCCGGCGGCAGCATGGGCGTGGTTTACAAAGCAATGGACCGACGGCTGGCGGAAGCCGGATCAAAGCGTCCCTGGGTCGCGATCAAGGTTTTGTCGCCGCAGCTTTCGCAAAGCGCTCCCGCGCTGCGTGCATTGCAGCAGGAAGCCGCCAAAGGACGCTGCCTGATACATCCCGGGATCGTCCGTTTTCTGGATCTCGATCGAGATGACGATCTTTATTTCATCGTCATGGAATGGCTGGAAGGCCAAACGCTGGCCGAAATTCTCGATTCGACCGGCGGCAAGAAAATCACCGTTAAGCGCGCTCTACGGATAACTCAACAGCTCGGCAAGGCGCTCGAGTATGCGCACAAGTGTGGCATCGTGCATGCCGACGTTAAACCCGGCAACGTCATGATCTTGCCAAACGGCGATGTTCGCTTGTTCGATTTTGGAATCGCTCGCGCCGTGCAGGCGCAGTCCAGAATCAGTCAAATCGACCCGGACGTGCTCAACGCCATTACGCCGGAATATTCCAGTATGCAGGTCTTGGCGGGTGATGAGCCTGCTGCAACTGACGATGTGTATTCCCTGGCCTGCTTGTTGTACAGGTTGATTGCCGGCTACCGGGTGTTTGGCCCGCGAAATGCTGCGGAGGCAGCCGAGGACGGAATGCGGCCGCAGCCATTGGATAGCCTGTCGGATGTGCAATGGCGTGCGCTGCGAAAGGCACTCTCCTTTTCAGGACTTGCTCGATTTGCTTCGATTCACGATTTCATGGAAGCACTGGACGGGCGTGGCAAAGTCGAGATCGATCCGGATAATGAAGAACAAGCAGAAGAGATCTCTAACAGCAGCAACCGGACGTGGTTATTTGGTCTGATCGCGTTGTTGGGGCTAATCGGCACTGCCGGCTATCAGTATCAGTTTGGATTCGTGGACGTTGTGACGGGCTTGCTCGGTCAAGAACAGTCGCCGGCCAGGCCCACAATGACCCCGCCAGCTCCTGCGGCTGCCGTTGAAGAGGAGGTCGCGGCGAGTTCAGTTGAAACAGAGCAGGTCGACGAGGCAGCCCCTGAGCCGGAGCAGACAGTCGAGGAAGAGCCGGAAATCCCGCTAGTGGATTTTTCCACTCTGCCGCCCGCTGATTTTGAGATTGCCTTGTCAGCGCTTGACGGTGCCCAAACACCGCTAAAACTGTCATTGCGTGAAGACAATGGCGCAAAAATAATCGACCTGGTCCGCGACACCGATATTGATCTTGCACTCGATTTGCGCATTGAAGAGGTTAGCTATAGCGGTAATCGATCGCCGTGGGCGTCGGGCCAGCTGCTTATCTCTAACGAAGGACTCGTATCCTTTCCTGCGGGTCAGGAGAGAGCAAGATTTACATTGAACATGTCCAGCGATCCATTGCGTGAGGCGGACCAGCGATCGACACTGCTTGTTCGAGTGGCCGATTCTGTCGGCTCCGAACTTGCGACGATCGAGGTTTTGCTCGAGGACGACGATCAACGTAATTTTGAAGCTGAGTTACCCACCAATACTGTGGCGTTTGCCGTTAGTCAGATCGCAGTCAGAGAGCGCGACCCGGCGGCCCAGATCGACGTCCTGCGGTTTAATCCCGACAGTCGAACGATGGTGGTCAACTTCGTTGTCAAAGACATTACTGCAGTCGAAGGCGAAGATTATTTTTCACCCAACGGCCATTCCATCACGTTTGAGCCCGGTCAGCGATCTGCGCGACTTCTGATTCCGCTGGTACAGGATTCAGTCATTGAGAATGACGAGGCTTTTACAGTTGAATTGCAAGTTAATAACGTGAGTGACAACAGCGATGTCTTTCATCGTATCGTTATCATGATCCGCGACGACGACGCTCCCAGACAATAATTACTGCTAGACTCCGCTCGAATGGACGAGCAGGAAATCAGGCGTTACTCACGCATCGTCGTGGACGGTACCGAACGGGCACCCAGCCGGGCAATGTTGCGGGCAGTTGGTTTTACCGAAGACGATTTCCGGCGTCCGCAGATTGGTATCGCGTCCACGTGGAGCATGGTTACTCCCTGCAACATGCACATCGGTGGACTTGCCGAAGAAGCAGCCGACGCGGCGAATAAAGCCGGTGGCAAAGGCGTTATTTTTAACACGCTCAGTGTCTCGGACGGCATCTCCATGGGGACGCCAGGCATGCGCTATTCGCTGGTTTCTCGCGAAATTATTGCCGATTCGATTGAAGCCGTGACAGCCGCACAAGGATTTGACGGCCTCGTCGCAATTGGTGGCTGTGACAAGAACATGCCGGCTTGCATCATGGCCATGGCGCGCCTCAATCGACCGTCTGTCTTTGTTTACGGGGGCACGATTAAACCCGGGCCAAAACGTCGCGATATCGTATCGGTATTCGAAGCCGTCGGCGCGGTCTCGGGTGGCAGGATGTCGCAGGAAGAATTGCTCGACGTAGAACGAACTGCGATCCCGGGCCCCGGGGCATGCGGCGGTATGTACACGGCTAACACAATGGCTTCTGCGATCGAAGCGCTCGGCATGAGTCTTGCGAACAGTTCGGCGCAAGAAGCAGTGTCCGAGCAGAAAAAAGAAGACTGTCGGCACGCCAGCGATGCAGTGATGAACCTGTTGCGCAATGACATCAAGCCGCTCGACATCATGACGAAACACGCCTTCGAGAATGCCATCGCTGTCGTAATCACCCTGGGCGGTTCGACCAATGCAGTGTTGCACCTGATAGCCATGGCACGCGAGGCCGACGTTGACCTTTCACTCGACGACTTCACCCGCATCGGGGACAAGACGCCAGTGCTTGCCGACTTGAGGCCGAGCGGCAAGTACCTCATGTCGGAACTGATCGAAATAGGCGGCATCCAGCCGCTTATGAAGCGTATGCTGGACGCTGGAATGTTGCACGGCGCGTGCATGACGGTCACGGGCAAGACGCTCGCCGAGAATCTCGCGGACGTCCCCGACTATGCGGACGGTCAGGACATTATTCATGGCTTTGATGATCCGGTGAAGCCGGACAGCCACCTCTCGATCTTGTACGGAAACCTCGCTCCGGATGGGGCGGTGGCAAAAATTACGGGTAAAGAGGGTCTGCGTTTCGAGGGCATTGCGCGTATTTTTCATTCCGAAGAACAGGCCTTGCAAGCGATTCTGGATAATTCGATTGTTGCCGGGGATGTCATAGTCATTCGGTATGAAGGACCGAAAGGCGGGCCTGGCATGCGGGAAATGCTCAGTCCCACCGGAGCGATTATGGGCAAGGGGCTTGGAGCCGATGTTGCACTCATTACAGACGGCCGCTTCTCGGGCGGAAGTCATGGTTTTGTGGTGGGGCATGTGTCACCCGAGGCCGCCGTGGGTGGCCCGATCGCCCTGCTCGAAGAGGGCGACCGAATAAGCATTGATGCAGCACAGAAGCAGATCAATGTTGACGTCAGTGACGACGATATGCGCGCGCGGCGCAGTGTGTGGCAACGCCCGCCGTCGGCGATTCGTCGGGGCGCGCTGGCCAAGTATCGGGCCGAGGTATCCTCAGCGTCTGACGGCGCGGTCACAATCCCCGCTGCCTGGGACGAGAACGCCGGCAGGGCTTGACCTTTTTGATCAGGTTCGCTCTACTCAGCCATTGAATTTTTCAGACACCCATGCAAAGTGCCACGGCATCTCTACGACGGATGCAAAAAACACTTAAAATAGATGGCGCGCCAGAGGTGCGTGGGTGCCAATGGCAAGCGTACCGGCTAATCATAAAGTCCGGACATTGCTAACAAACCCGCGAGGTTCTCCTGGCGGGTTTTTTTTGCGGATCCTATGACGACAGAAGCTAAATTCGAAGCCAGTGATGTGCTGGGAGCGCCGGATGCGATAGCGGCATCGCCCTGGGTCGTCATGAAGTTTGGCGGAACGAGTGTTTCATCTGCTGCCACCTGGCAAACGATCGCAGATCTGGTCCGGCATCGCGTCGATGCCGGCTTGCAACCCGTCATCATTCAGTCAGCCTTACAAGGTGTTTCCAATGGTTTGGCAGCACTCCTGGATGCGGCGGCGACGATCGATCCTGCCGAAGGCATGGAGCGTATCCGCCAGCAACATCTCGCATTGGCCAATGAACTTGCTCTGGACGGACAGGCATTGCTGGGTGATTTATTGCAGGAGCTGCAGCAACTACTCGCAGGTGTCCGCCTGGTACGCGAAGTCAGTGTACGTGTTCGGGTGCGAACCATGGCGCTTGGAGAGTTGATGTCGACCCGTCTGGGGGCTGCGTTTCTGCAGTCGGCTGGCATTGACGTGGAGTGGGTCGATGCGCGAGACCTGTTAACGAGCGTTAGCCGCAGCGGCGCAGCGCGTACCCGCGACTACCTGGCAGCGACTTGCGATTACGAAGCCGACTCAGCGCTGCAACAACGGCTGGCAAAGAGTCAAAAAGTTATTCTCACGCAGGGATTTATTGCTCGGAATCGAGCTGGTGAGACCGTCCTGTTGGGACGCGGGGGCTCCGATACCTCGGCCGCTTACTTCGCGGCGCGCTTGCAGGCGCGGCGTCTCGAGATATGGACCGATGTACCCGGCATGTTTTCGGCCGATCCGCGAATGGTGCCGTCGGCACGACTGCTGGTCGCGTTGCGCTATGACGAAGCACAGGAGCTGGCGTCGGCGGGCAGTTCCGTGTTGCACCCGCGCTGCATATCGCCGCTGCAGCCACACGGCATTCCGTTGTTTATTCGCAGCACTATGGCACCGCATATCAACGGCACGGTCATTTCGTCCGTGACCGATGAGATTGAACCGCAGGTCAAAGGCGTGTGTGTACGAACTGGCATTACGCTGGTGTCGATGGACAGCGTCGGTATGTGGCATGAAGTCGGTTTTCTCGCAAAAGTCTTCGCTATTTTCAGCGAACACGGTGTGTCGATCGACTTCGTCTCGACGTCCGAGACCAATGTAACCGTGTCCATCGACACGGCGGACAGCGAGATGCAAGTGGATACACAAGAGCGTTTGCTGGCGGACTTGCAAAACCTTTGTCGAACACGGTTCATTACAAAATGTGCGGCGGTCAGCCTGGTCGGCCGCAAGATTCGGACGATCTTGCCGCGGCTGGCGCCGGCACTGGAAGTCTTCGAAGAAGAAAAAATCCATCTCATGACACAGGCGGCGAACGATCTGAATCTGAGTTTTGTCATTGACGAAGATCAAAGTGCGAAGCTCGTGAGCAAGATGCACGCTACGGTCGTGCGGCGCTCAGGTGGTAGCCCGGCGTTCGGCGCAAGCTGGGAACGGCTGTTTCACGGTGAAGCACTGACATCGCATACGACCGGTGCCTGGTGGCTGGAGCGACGTGACGAGCTACTGGCCCTGGCGAAGCAACAGCTGAATGCCTACGTCTACGACAAAGCCAGCGTTCGCAACGCGGCCCGAAGTCTGCTCGATCTGAACAGTATTGATCGTGTTCTTTACGCTGTAAAAGCGAATTTCAATCCCGAGCTGCTGCAGGCCCTCGATGAGGAGGGCGTGGACTTCGAATGCGTGTCGCCCGGTGAGGTCGAGTGGCTTGAGAAGGTTTTGCCGAATTTCGATCTCAAGCGGGTTCTGTTTACGCCGAATTTCGCGCCGCGCGAGGAGTATGAATGGGCGGCTGAGCGTGGCTTGCGAATTACGCTCGACAATCTTCATCCGCTGCAGGAGTGGCCGGAGATTTTCAAGGGACAAAATCTGTTCGTGCGCATCGATCCCGGGCAGGGACGGGGACACCATGAACACGTTAAAACCGCTGGGGTTCATTCGAAGTTTGGCGTGCCGCGCTTTGAAGTAGAGGAGCTCATCAAACTGGTAAACGCAGCCGGTGCGAACGTGGTTGGAATTCACGCCCACAGCGGCAGTGGCGTAATCGATCCCAATGCATGGCGCGCGACGGCTTTGGAATTGATCAAAGTGGCTGAGCATTTTCCGAACGTTGC
>JADFLJ010000058.1 GCA_022564475.1 Pseudomonadota bacterium | reverse complement strand
CCCCGAGGAACAACGCGACGTGTTTCTTCTGCACGAAGAAAGCGGCTTGAACCTCGATGAAATCGCTCTGGTCACGGGAGCAAATCGAGAGACCACCAAGAGCCGGCTCCGCTACGCCGTCAAGAAGCTGCGAGCGGCAATCAGTGAGCCATCGGAGGCATCATGACTGAACAACGATCGACTGCTGATTTCGACGGGATTGACGATCCGCTCGTATCGAGTGCGTATCGGGAATCGGCCGCGGAGCGCGCACCCGATGCGTTGAACCAAGCCGTGATGCGACAAGCCGGCGAACAGCTGCGTACGCGTTTTTTCCGGCCCGTTGTCTGGTTGCGACCAATGGCCTGGGCCGCGACTATTGGCCTTTCCCTGGCTATTGTCATCGAACTGTCCACTGTGCCGCAGCCTGCATTCGAAATACCGGTAATTGAAATACCTGCATCCGTCGAGATGAAGCCATTCGGGCCGAGAGCGAGAAAAACAATTACGGACGATGGCCGTATCACGTTGCAGGATGCGGGCAGCCTGCAAAAGGCAGAGGCTGCGGTACCCGCGACCAGCTCCATGATCTCAATGCCATGCGCCGGGGATATTCGGGATTTGCCCGAACCCTGGCTCGAATGCATTAAGAGGCTGGAGAGCGACGGCCTGGTTGAACTGGCGGACTCCCAACGTGAACAACTGCAGCAGGCATTTCCGGACTTCAAATTACCCTGACTGCGACAAACCACAGTGCCGAATTGCTGCCGTGGGTGCTAGAATCGCCGCCCCTTACCCCGACTGACTACCCTCAGGACAGCAGCAATGAAATCACCAGTTCGCGTCACCATTACGGGCGCCGCCGGCCAGATCGGCTATCAACTCGCTTTTCGCATAGCATCCGGCCAGATGCTGGGCACGGATCAGCCAGTGATCCTGCAATTGCTGGAGATAGCACCGGCACTGACAGCATTGAACGGTGTTGTTATGGAGCTCAAGGATTGCGCATTCAGTACGCTCGCCGGTGTTGTCGCCACAGACGATCCGGACACGGCGTTCAAGGACAGTGATTACGCGCTGCTCGTCGGCGCACGCCCACGCGGACCTGGCATGGAGCGTAATGACCTGTTGCAAGCTAACGCCGCGATCTTCTCGCTGCAGGGCAAGGCGATCAATGATTTCGCCAGCCGCGATATTCATGTTCTGGTCGTCGGTAACCCGGCCAATACCAACGCGCTGATCGCGAGCAGCAATGCACCTGACATCGATCCGAAAAACTTCACGGCGATGACGCGACTTGATCACAACCGCGCAATGGCGCAACTCGCCGGGAAGACAGACAGCCACGTCACGGACATCCGTTGCATGACAATTTGGGGCAATCACTCAGCAACGCAATACCCCGACGTCGCTCACGCAACAATCAATGGTCAGGATGCGGCAGGTCTGATCGATCAATCATGGCTGGCAGATGAATTCATACCGGTTGTACAGCAGCGTGGCGCAGCAATCATTGAAGCGCGCGGTGCATCGTCCGCGGCATCGGCCGCATCTGCCGCAATCGATCACATGCGCGACTGGGCGCTCGGCACAGCGGGTGACGACTGGACCAGCATGGCGATTCCGGCAGACGGCAGCTACGGCATAGAGCCTGGCATCGTTTATTCCTACCCGGTTCGCTGCAGTGGCGGTGCCTATGAAATCGTGCAAGACCTCGAAATCAGTGACTTTAGTCGCGCACGCATGGACGCCACCGAGACCGAACTGCGCGAAGAACGCGCGGCGATCGAGGAACTTTTGTAAACTGGCAGACAAGAACTCAACTCAGAGGTATTGAATGTGTCCAGTCTCGCGATGACATTTTTCTGGCTACTGCTGTTCATCGGCGGCGCCTTTTTTCTGGCCTACCGCCGCATTGACCTGCGCACATCAACGATTGCGACCGGTGCGGCCGCACTCGCCTATACCGTCATGAACGGCTGGTCCTGGGGTTTGCCATTCGTGTGGGCCGCATTCGGGCTCATGATCGTGCCGAACATCATCACGTTTCGACGCGAAAAGCTGACCAAACCGCTACTCGACATCTATCGCACGATGTTGCCGTCGATGTCCGACACCGAACGCGAGGCGCTCGAGGCTGGCAACGTGTGGTGGGATGGTGAGCTGTTCTCGGGCATGCCGAACTGGGACCGCCTCATGTCATACCCGGCACCGACTCTCTCAGACGAGGAACAGGCGTTTCTCGACGGGCCCTGCGAAGAGCTTTGCGGGATGCTCGACGAGTGGGAAATTGGCCACACGCTTGTCGACCTGCCAAAACCCGTCTGGGATTTTATAATTAAACATCGCTTCTTCGCGATGATCATCCCGAAACAATACGGTGGCCTCGAATTTTCGGCCTATGCCAATGCCGTCATCATCCAGAAACTGGCCAGCGTCAGTGCGACGGCGTCATCCACTGTCGGCGTTCCGAATTCGCTCGGACCCGCGGAATTGCTGCTGCACTACGGCACCGAAGAGCAAAAAAATCACTACCTCCCGCGTCTTGCAGACGGCTCCGAAATTCCCTGTTTTGCATTGACGTCACCGCAGGCAGGTTCAGACGCGGCATCACTCATCGACAACGGCATTGTTTGCAAAGGCAAATGGGAAGGCAAGACAATAGTCGGTATCAGGCTCAACTGGGACAAGCGTTACATCACACTCGCGCCCGTGGCGACGGTTCTCGGCCTCGCATTCAAACTGTATGACCCGGATCATTTGATCGGTGACAAAGACGAGTACGGCATCACGGCCGCACTTATTCCAACCGACATGGACGGTGTGACAGTCGGCCGTCGCCATTATCCGTTAACGATCGCATTCCAGAATGGACCCACGTCCGGCAAGGATGTGTTCGTACCGCTGGACTTCATAATCGGCGGCCAGAAGATGGCCGGCAAAGGCTGGAAGATGCTGGTCGAATTGCTGTCGGTTGGCCGGGCGATCACTTTGCCCTCAAGTGCATGCGGAGGCGGCCAGGCAGCCAGCTACGCAACGGGTGCCTACGCGAGGATTCGCAAACAATTCAACACGTCCATTGCAAACTTCGAAGGCGTTGGCGAGGCGTTGACACGTATCGCCGGTTACACCTATACGATGAATGCCGCAGTGTCGGTAACGGCAGGCGCGATTGATCAGGGCGAAAAGCCATCGGTTCCCTCGGCGATTCTCAAATACCATTGCACCGAGTTCGGTCGTGCGGTCAGTGCCGACGCAATGGATGTTCATGGCGGCAAGGGCATCATGATGGGGCCCAAAAACTACCTGGCCCGCGGCTACATGGCGGCGCCCATCGCGATCACCGTTGAAGGTGCAAACATTCTGACACGCAGCCTGATTATTTTTGGTCAGGGTGCGATTCGTTGTCACCCGTTTGTATTGCGTGAATTGCAGGCAGCGGCCGATGAAGATCGTGATCGCGGCCTGGCTGAATTCGACGACGCGCTGTTCGGCCATATCGGCTATGGAATCAGCAATGCTGCCAGATCGCTCTTTCTTGCTCTGACGCATGCCAAGTTCAGTCGCGTGCCGTTGAACACGCCAACGCGACGCTACTACCAGAACATCAATCGTTACAGCGCTGCGTTCGCGCTCGCATCGGACTTTGCGATGTTGACGCTGGGCGGAGAGCTGAAGAAACGCGAACTGCTGTCCGCACGCCTCGGCGATGTGCTGAGCTCGATCTATCTCGCATCCTGCGTTCTCAAACACTTCGAAAATCAGGGGCGCCGGGCGACAGACTTGCCGCTCGTTGAGTGGTCGGTGAGAACGCTCATGTATCGCGCCCAGGAGTCACTGCACGCGTTCCTGCGTAACCTGCCCAATCGCTGGGCCGCGGCGTTCCTGCGAATTTTCATTTTCCCTCGTGGGCGTACCTACTCCTCGCCTTCCGATGAGCTGGGCGGCAAGATCGTCGAACTCATGTCCACGCCGGGTGAGGCACGCGAGCGACTCAGCCAGTACGCGTACAAGACCCTGAAACCGGGCAATCCGCTCGGCCTGTTGCAGGAAGCGCTGGAACTCACTGGCAAGAACGAGCCACTGGAGCGCCGCCTGCGGCAAGCGTACAAGGACGGTACAATCAAAGCAGAATACGTTGGCCTGCAAATTGACGAAGGCCTGCGAGCCAAAATCATCGATTCAGCAGAAGCTGCGTCGCTGCGCGAATATCACGACAAGGTCGCTGCATTGCTCGCGGTCGATGATTTCGCCCCCGAGGAATTAGCTCGGGAGATGCCGGAGTCCGTGAAAAACGAGACAGTGAAAAACAAGCCCGCAAAGAAAAAAACAGCAAAGAAGAAGACAGCCAGGAAAAAATCGTCTGGGAAAAAGAACAGCTAGGAAGGTCAACCTGACATGAGCGGACCTGGGGATTCGCCAAATTGCCTGAACTGTGGCGCACACCTCACCGGCCAATACTGTGGCCAGTGCGGGCAGCGTGCGGTTGGCCGCTTCATCAGTATCTGGCAACTATTGCGCGACGCGTTCGGTGACCTGCTGGAACTCGATTCGCGCTTGTGGCGAACGATGATTCCGCTTTTGATTCGTCCTGGCTTGCTCACCAAGGACTACCTGCAAGGCCGACGCGCTCGTTACATGCCACCGTTTCGCATGTACCTGGTTCTCAGCTTGTTGTTCTTCGTCGTCGCCTTTTTCAATCCACGCGACAACCTCGCGATATTTTACGAACCCGTTGTCGCGCCGACTGTCGAGGTCATGCCGGAAGACGAAGTATCGGCGGAAGACGAGCCAGAGGAAGCCGATGCGGGGTTTCTAACTGACTGCAGCATCGGTGAATTAGATCTGGACCTTGAGTCCGGGTGGATCAAACGCCGAATGACGCCGGAGAGACTTGCAGCGGTTTGCAAGCGCGTACAAGCCATTGGTGAGGCAGGCGTGAAAAAGGCAGTCCTCGAGAACATTCCAGCCGCGCTGATTGTTTTGCTGCCAATTATGGCATTCGTTCTCAAACCGCTATACTCGTTATCGCGCCGCTATTACGTCGAGCACGTGCTGTTCTTCGTCCATTTTCACTCGTTTGTCTTTTTCATTCTGACGCTGGAAATACTTTTCACTCGATTAGGCGAGTGGCTGGGATTTATGGAGACGCTATTCAGTCTGATTGTTATTGCTGCGTCGCTTTATATACCTGTCTATCTGTTTGTCGCGATGCGCAGAGTCTATGGACAGGGTCGCACACTGACTTTCCTTAAATATGTTCCGCTGGTAATTAGTTACGTGGTGCAATTCATCCTGTTGATGCTGGCTGTTTTGCTAATCACAGTATTCTCGATCTAGGAGCGCGGCGAATTGACCCTCCGCGCGACGCCAACAAGAGGCAGAAAGATGAATAAGAATTATCTCATCACGCTTGTTTTTACGATCATGCTGACCGCGTGTGGCCAGGAAGCAACTGATGTCGCGACCGAAGAGGCCGCAGTCGAGGCTGTGGCCGAGGACCGGACCGTAGCGACTTCAGCAGCCGCCTTGCCGCGGACGGACTCCATTGAAGGCGCAAGTGTGTTTTTCATAAGTCCCATAGACGGCGAAACCGTCACGAACCCGTTCGTGGTCGAATTCGGAATCTCGGCTATGGAGCTCGTAAAAGCCGGCGACAATCAGGCCGGATCGGGCCATCACCACCTCATAATCGACGCCGGGCCGCCCGATCTGAGCATGCCTATTCCCGCCGACGAGCACTACATACACTTTGGCGACGCCAGTGCCTCTACCGAACTGACGCTGGAACCGGGCTCCCACACGTTGCAGCTCCTGCTCGGTGATTTCCTGCATATTCCGCACGATCCGCCAGTACTTTCGACGACAATTACGATCATTGTGGAATAAGCTTGAAGTTGACGCCCGGGGCACAATGCAATAAGTAGTTGAGTGGTGTGCCCGGGACCACTAGAATTCCGGGCCTGAACACATCCCTAATATGAATAAGTCCTCATACAAGAAATTGATCGGAATCAGTGGCCTCGCCGCCTATGTGCCGCCGTACAAGGTATGGCTGGAGGACTGGTGCGACTGGACTGACAATCAGTGGCCAAAGATTCGCGAAGTGGTCGGCCGCAGTTTCCGCCTGCGCGGGCCCAACCAAAGTGTCTATACAATGGCCGCCACAGCTGTTTTGCGGCTGATCGACCAGTACGATATCGACCCCACTCGTGTGAAGTTCCTCGGTTTGGGCACCGAGTCCAGTACTGACAATTCCGCCGGCGCAATCATCATTAAAGGCATGATTGACCGAGCGCTCGAAAGCCGCGGCAAAGCACCGATTGCGCGTAGCTGCGAAGTCCCGGAATTCAAGCACGCCTGCCTCGGCGGCGTGTACGGCATGAAAGGCGCGATTCGCCACCTGGCACTGGACGGCGCAGGCAGTCAGGCAATCGTCGTTTGTGCGGATATTGCTGAATACGCGCGCGGCTCCAGCGGCGAACCTACCCAAGGCGCGGGCGCTGTCGCAATGTTGCTCGAAGAAGACCCGCAGCTCGTAGTAGTCGATCTGTTAGGTTCCGGCTCTGCGTCGGACTACCGCATCATAGATTTTCGCAAACCGATGACTCGATTTTGCGGCCAGGACCGGTCCGAGGGCCAACAAGTTCAGGATTTCCCGGTATTCAATGGCAAGTATTCAACCACCTGCTACATCGACGAGACCCTGCATGCCCTGGATGACATGTACGAGAAGCGCGGACTTAACGCAATCGAGTATTTGCGGTCGCTGCGCTCGATCTTTATGCATCGACCCTATCGGCGTATGCCGGAAACGGGCTGGGCAGTCTCCTACCTGTTCGCGTTGAGCGGCGGAGACTCCGAAGACAAGGCGGAGCTGGCATCCTACTGCTACGAAACAGGCGTCGACCCACAAGATCTGTGCGCTGAGATGCTGGGCAAACCCGCTGTGTCAAGCCTGGCCGAACCCGAGTACCTCAACGTCGAAGTCTATCCGCTTACGATGGCCGTATTACGATCATTCCGCGCGTCGCGACACTATCGCCGCGAAATACTCGACAAGATGGCACTCGGCAGTGACACGATGCTCGACCTTGGCAATTTGTACACGGCCGCATTGCCGGCCTGGCTGGCCGCTGGATTTGAGCAGGCGAAGGACGAGGACTCGCTGCAAACCGGAGAAGAAGTGCTGACGCTGGGCTACGGCAGCGGCGACGCGGCCGAAGTTATTCCGTTCTTCATGGCCGACGGCTGGCGCGAAGCTGCGGCCAGGATTAAATTTGCTGAAGCGATGAGTTTGTCAGTCGATCTTAGCCAGGAGCAGTACCACGCGCTGCACGACGGCAAACGAATCTCAGGCCTGGACTACATCCCGCGAAACGAGTTTGTCATCGATCGGGTGGGCAGAAGCAGTGAGCGGCATTTCACGGATCTCGGAATAGAGTATTACCGATACGTGGGCTAGTCAGCCAGATACCGGCGCAGTTGCTCAGTGTAGTTGTTTTTCAGGGATTGCCATTCCATCTTAAACCACGGTGTGAAGTTCCCGGATCCGCCTGCGAACTCACTTTCCAGCTCAGCCGCACTCAGGAAACGAATACTTTCGACCTCGTGATCGTTGGCATGAACATCGCCATCGACACGTCCGAGGTACACATGACACAGTTCATGTTCTGCTCCGAGCTCACCGAACTGCACCTGATACATGAATTTGTAGACGTACTCGAGCTCAGCATCGATATTCAGCTCCTCGCGCAAACGACGACGAGTTGCCACGGGCATGGTTTCTCCGCGGCGCGGATGACTGCAGCAGCTGTTCGACCAGAATCCGGGCCAGAGTCGCTTCGAGGTCGCGCGCCGCTGCAACAATAATTCGCCTTTTTCGTTGAACAGGAATACCGAGAACGCGCGGTGCAGGATTCCCCGGCCGTGATGGGCTTTCGCTTTCGACACAAATCCGGTTTCCTGGTCATCGGCATCCACGAGGATCAGATCCTCAGACTCCGACGACACAATTCTGTGCGCGCTATGCAATTCCACTCTCACTCGTCGCTGAGCCTCATCGTGCCAAATCCCGCGGAAGAAAACGCAGCCTCAACCGCATCCAGTGTTTCCGGACAAACAGCGACGACCGCACCTCCACCGCCTGCGCCCGTCAGTTTTGCGCCTGCGGCACCGCTGGCTCTTGCGATCGAGATCATGCCTTCCAATTCCGGCGTCGACACTTCGATGGCATTCAACAGGCCATGGCAAATATTCATTAGCAAACCCAGCTGCACGTAATCTGCCGCTGCCAGGGCCTCGGCACCTGCGCGACTTAACGCATCAATCTCGTCGAAGATCGCGTCGTAGTGCGTTTTATTCTTCTCGCGTCTCGCTCGTACACCCGCAAGCTGTTCGATCGTCTTGCCTGTAGAATTACTGAACGCAATCAATATTGGAGCTTGTTCCGACAGACTGATCGGCGAAATTTCAAGTTCGGTGCTTCGCCGGAACAGCATGGCTTTCGCGTAGGTCGCAACTGTGTTGTCCAGACCCGATGGCGTTCCATGCGCCAGCTTCTCGCACTCGAATGCGATAGCGTTCACGCGCTCGTCTGCCAGGCCCAGGTCGAATTCGCTATTCATGCCGCGAATGATTGCAACTGCAATAGCCGCCGACGACCCTAGCCCCATGCCGCGCGGAACCCTCGATCGGATTTGGATGTCGATGCCCGCCATGTCGACATCCAGTTCCCTGGCGATCAGCGCGATACCGTCCGCGAAGACCTCCGGGAACGAGGGCTGCGGTTTGTCTCTGCTAACACGTGCGGACACGGCTTCGGGTATGGGCAATGCGACAGCATGTCGACCGTATACAACCGCATGCTCTCCCAGCAATATCACCTTGGCCGCTGCGCTTGCGGCAGTCGAATCGACATCGTCCACATCGATCTTTTTTGCAGCGCTGCGTGCATGCAAGCGCATGTGTCCTGCTTGTATACCGGTGGTTACGAGCGCCCGAATCGCAGCAAAGTTTTGTGCAAGACCAACCGCAGCCATTAAACCCGCAAGCTCGATAGCCGAGTCGACGCCTGTAATTCGCAATGCCACTGCCGCAGCCGGATTGGCAGCAAGCGTCCCGCCGACGATTCCGACCTTGAGCGGCAAGCAAATTTCGCCGCAGAGGTCACCGGACTCATGGACGTACCATCGTGTCAGCGAACGATATTGGCCGTCTCTTGCGGCATATGCGTGCGCACCCGCCTCAATCGCGCGCCAGTCATTGCCTGTCGCAATGGCCAGCGAGTCGATGCCGTTCATGATTCCTTTGTTGTGGGTCGCGGCGCGCTTTGGATCTGCATGTGCGATCTGGTCTGCGTGTACGATCGCGTCACGCACAACAAGCGCACGTTCATCCGTTTCCGCAAGCTCTGAAAGTGCATAGCGAACACGCGCCGTTACCAGCGAACGATCGGCGAGATTCGACAGGATACTCATGGCAACCGTGCCACCGGACAATTTCGCCAACGCTGCTGCAACGGCCTCACACATCGTATTGACGAGGTTGGCACCCATCGCGTCACAAGTATCGACCAGCAGATGTACGACGAGGGTTTGCTCGCCATTGGGCAAATCCAGTGCATGCAATTCGAGGTCACGTGCACCACCACCCCGGGCGACAAGATTCGGATGAACCGCATTGGCACTGTCCAGTAATTCGTTCTTTGCGGCGACGATTTTCAGCTTGGCCTCTTCGACGTCTGCAATGTTCGCAAGATGAACCTGGCCCGCCAGCAACGATTCTTCACACTCGACTTCAAAGCCGCCGCTGTTTAGCGCCAAGCGCGCGGCGTTGCTGAGCGCCGCCACGACAGACGGTTCTTCGACGACCAGCGGAACGACGTAGGCCTTGCCATTCACGACAAAATTTGGCGCGATCGCAAACGGCAGGCCGAATGTCGCAATGACATTCTCGATGATCTTGTCGGCGGCCGACGGTGAAAGAACGCACCTTCCGTGCCGCAGTGCAACTGCATCGGCCTCGGCCAGCCAGCCGCGGCGCTGCAACTCATCAATTCGCTCGCCAATGTCGAGCCTGTGAAGTCCGGAAATACGTGAGCTAGTCACTCGCCTTCTCTCTCAAGTTTGACGCCAGTCAGGTCGATACCAAAGTCCAGATGCCTGAATCCCATCGCACACGCACGTTCAACGAATTCATCCAGCCTCGACGCCTCTGTTGCCAGCGCGATCCCGATATCGCCACCACCAGCGCCACAGGGCTTGTACACGACAGCGTCGTCAATTGCCGCTCGTGACAACGCTTCGTGCCCAGCTTCGAATATGCCGAGACCGTGGTCAACACTGAAACGCATGAGCGCATCGCCGTATTCAGCGTGGGCCGTCATAACAGCGTCAGCATCGCCGGACTTCCAGGCAACGGCAGCTGTTGCCGCGGCAGCGCACAAGGCTTTTCGACTCCGTTTTTCCACGCCTGCCGACAGTTTGTCGACGCGCTCTTTGCTACTAACCGGCACGCCGCTCCATAACAACGCGAAAGTCAGGCCGGATGGCCAGCTCAGACCGGTCACGGCATTGCCGGCCATCTGAAATTCGATAAGCCCACCCGCGACGCTGGTCGCAATATCGACGCCACTGCCTGTTCCACCCTGCAACGCCCGATGCGCCGTTGCAGCAACATCGCCAACGTCGCTGTCGCTGGCCGCATCACCGGCCAGCACTCGACAAAGCGCAACCATCAACGCGGCACTTGAACCAATGCCAAATTTTCTGGCACTGGCCGCGTCCGAAAATTCGCTGGTATCAAGAACGAAGCAACATTCATCTGTATTCCTGGCACCGGCGGCCACCACCGCGCAGTCGAACAGGCTCCGATCAGCAGCACCCGCGAGGCCAATGCATTGCAGGCCGCTGCCAGCGCCAGAACCGCGTGTAAGTGTGGCCACGGCCCGCCGATCCAACGCCATCGATATCGCCGGCGCGCCGTCGAGAACGGCGTATTCACCGCACAGGATCACTTTAGCGGGCGCGCTGGCTTGCAGCGTTGTCATGCGCTTTCCAGAAGACGTGCACCGTCGCCGAGGCCACTACTGAGAACGTCGACGACGCCCGTCGTTGCGGACAAGGCTTCACGAACACGCTGCTCATCGGACTCGAGACATATGGCCTTTAGTTGCGGACCCGCATCGATCGTGAAGAAAACTGCTGAACCTGTCGATCGCAGATCGCGCACGGTTTGCATGCAATTGAGCGTGGCCGAGTTCCAGTAGACAATTGCCGGCCGCGATGCCCACATGACGGAATGCATTTTGAGGCAGTTATGTTCGCAGACGCCAGCCAGTTTTTCGAAATCCTGCTCACGAATAGCTGCACGCGCAACATCGAGATCATCGGGCTGGTTCTCAAGCCAGCTCGAGTAAAATGGCGACGTCTTGCGACTGATTTCCATCGCTTCGCCTGAGCTCACGGGCTTGGGTCCCTCTGACGTAACCGCGATGATCACTTTCAGCGGCCATTGGTCTCCATCGAGAATCGTCTCCACACTGACATCGCCCGGCGTGTTTCGAAGTTCGACAAAGCCGCCGTACAAAGAGCGCGCCGCGGAGCCGGACGATCTGCCGGCGAGACTGGCGAGTTCGGCTGTGGACGATGTACTACCGGACGCAGCGGAGGCGGCAACCACCGTGGCCGCAAAAGAAGACGCGGACGATGCCAGACCTGCGGCGACCGGAAAATTACAACGGCTGTCGATTTGTGCGTGACGTCGCGATCGGCCAACAACGTTGTCGAGGCAGGCGCTGATGCGTGGCAGCATCGCCGCGTTCTCCAGCTCATTAACGACAAGGCGGTCACTGGCAAGCGTCTCATCGAGCGAAACACACATTTCGGTGTACAGATCGGCAAGCGTCACAGAAATTGACCCCACGGCCGGCAAGTTGTTTACCCGGTCTCGTTTCCCCCAGTATTTGATCAGGGCGATATTTGGTTGTGCCCTGGCCGTTGCCCGCATTGCGAAATTCCTTGCCGGATGCGTCATTCAGAAGGACGCGAATTATAGCTCAGGCGTTGGCAATATCGACTAACAGCGGCGTGAGGGTTTTCTGGCAAGCCCCTGATCAAGCCGGCAATCGTGTACGCTACTCAGCCCTGTCGCCCGCACCGAGGTAATATTGTCCGCAAACTTTGAAAGTCGTTTGGAGTATTACACTCAGCGTGTTGGCAAGATGCTGGACCGGGCGCTTCCTGCCGCCGAAATAAAACCGGCACGCCTCCATGAAGCCATGCATTACGCCGTATTCAATGGTGGCAAACGCATACGTCCCCTGCTGGTCTATGCGAGCGGCGAGTGTCTTGGAATTGCGGAGACCTCGCTTGATGCGCCGGCCACCGCAATCGAGCTCATCCACGCATTT
>JADFLJ010000057.1 GCA_022564475.1 Pseudomonadota bacterium | reverse complement strand
CCGGATGTAGCGCAGCCCAGGCGGGCCGCGGATGTCAGGCTATCTTAACGAAGTCGCCGCCTCCTATGGCAGTGCGTGGCAACAGCCAGTGTCGCAGCTTAAAACGCCACCCCAAGCCTTTTCGCAGTTTTTTCCGGATTTTTGACGATAATCGCGACACGTTCGAGATTTATTGCGAATCATTGTGTTCGAATTTTTTCTGTAGAAGGTCGCTTGGCTGCAGCCGGCGATCGGGTATACTGCCGCGGCCGCTATCACGGCAGCTGACAATTCGGAAACAAAAAATGGATTTTCATCACTCGCATAACCTTGTTGAACCGCACAAGGCTGGCGCCGAACGACATTACGGTATTCGTGTAACGCTGCCCGATACGGACACGCTGCGCGATGTACTGGGTGACGACTGGGAGCGATTGCACTGGTTTCCAACCGAGAGCGATCGCGACGCCGCCTACAACAAGATGGCCACTCGCCACGGCTACTATCGTGACAGCGACACGCCGACCCAGGTACTTGAAAAAATAAATCGCTAGCCCTTGCTTGCTGTCCTTGCCAGCTACTTTTGTAACCTGGGTGCCGAGCCGATGAAAAGGTAGAAATTCGTCCGGCCGCCCTCCGCGAAACCGGCGGCCAGATAGGTCGGCCCAATCGGCGTATCCAGTCCCAGGAATACGCTGCCGTTCGTCAGCAAGGAATTGAAACTCATATCACTGCGATCCTGCCAGACGTTTCCCGCCTCGAGTGATGCGCCAACATAGACAGGTATGTGCAGGAAACCGCCCCCTGCGCTGCTCACCTGCCGGTAGTACACGACTCGCAACAAGGCCGCGTGTGGCCCGCTTAACTGGCCGCGCTCAAGTCCTGACAGGCGCAAAAACCCACCCAGTGGAAAATAATTCTGCACGGGGCTGACGGGGTCGAGCGTCGTTTGGTAATCCAGGCCCAGCAGCAAGGAACTCTTGCCACGTGTGAACGCCGTCGTGATATCGAATTCCACGGTACCGAAACGCGTGTCTGCGCCGAGTCCCGGCAGCGACGAGTTCCAGGCCAGTCCGGACAGGATACCGTGCTGCGGAAACTGTGCATTGTCGAGTGTGTCAAAGCGAAGCTGGGTAAGAACACCGCCCGAATCAAAATCCGTGTTCGGAATGGACGGGTCACCCACCTTGACTCTCGACTCTCCGCGGCCTCGATAGACGCCAATACGAAATTCGCCCACTCTGCCGATCTCGGCGCCGACATCTACTTGCAACACGGCCTCTGTCAGTCGCAGACGTGCGGCGGCATCATTTGCCACGAATGCGTTCTGGTTCGATTGTTCGAACACGAAACTCGGCGCGACGAAAATGCGAGAATCGAATCGAAGAGGCTGATAAAGCTCTGTTGCAAATCGTGGATCGGTACCCAATTGAAAATCAGTCACCAATTCTGCGCCCAGACTGTTTAACCCGGCACGACGCCAGCGCATCGCGACATTGAAAGCCGTTGACCCCTCGAAATCGTCCTCAAGCGCAACACCGAATCGAAGATAATTCGGCCCCCATCTCTTGGAACGCGCATTGAACTCGACGCCTGTCTCACCATCTTCCTCAACAAGACGATAGCCAACTTTTTCAAAAAGTCGCAAGCCGAACAAGAGCTCTGCTTCTGCAGCCAAAACGTCGGCGTCAATTGGATCACCGACCTGCACATCCATGCGAGCTGCAAGTATTTCCGGTGCAACCTTCGCATCGTGGACTACTCTCACAAATGCCAGCTTATCTGCAGGCGGCGAGAGCACTGTGCGTTCGGACAAGTACTGCGCGTAAGCCTGCTCGTCGAGAGCCATCGCCTGCAGCTCATCCGCAAGCGCTCGCGTTGCCGCCGCACCGGGCTCAAACGTCTCCGCCGCGTGAACGAAATCGCTTGAAGCGAACAGACCGAGGTCCGGCGAAATCAGCACATCTTTCGCACCCAGACGATTTATCTGGCGCCGAGTCTCCTGGCGAATCAACAGTGTGAGAACTTGCTCCGAAATGGCGATAGCCGAATCCAGCTCGTCCATTTTGTACATGGGGAATTCGACATCAACAGCGATAATCAGGTCGACGCCCATATCCTGAATGACGCTAACGCCGAGATTTCCAAGCAGCCCGCCATCCACCAGCAAGCGGCCATCGACAAGCACCGGTGCGAACGCGGCCGGCACGGACATGCTCGCACGAATCGCTAACGCAAGATCACCCTCACCCATCGTATAGGCCTCACCCGCGACAATATCGGATGCGATCGCCCGGAACGGGATCGGCAAATCATCGAAGTCGTGCACGTCGGAAGCGTCCAGCGTCAATTCGCGCAAGATCAGATCGAGACGATGGCCGAGTACGACAGCTTGCGGAAACAGCAACTCACCATCGCGATAGCCGAGCTCGAAGTTGATAGGAAATTGTTCATCATCGCGTTTGCGTCGAAAGCTGAGATCCTCGCGATTCGGTCGATCCGACAACACGGCTACCCAATCGAGCGTCGACACTGTTTCCTCGAGGTCCTCGACGCTCATGCCGGACGCATACAATCCTCCAACAATCGCGCCCATGCTCGTACCGACGATCGCATCGATCGGTATGCGCATGCGTTCCAGTTCCCTGATAACGCCGATGTGCGCGGCGCCTCTGGCACCGCCGCCGCCCAGCACGAGTCCGATTCGTGGTCTGGCCGGAGGTGCTGCCGTCTCCCCCTCAAGCAAATCCGCCGGCGAATGTTCCTCTGCCTGGCCCGCTACAGGCAGCAGCAATAGCATTGTGCACAGAATCGTCAGCAGTCGTTTTCCCAACTCCTGCATTCTCAAAGCATGCTTACTCCACCACTCGAAATGAATCGCTGTACTGCTGCAGTGCGTTCAATTCATCCGTCATGCGCCGCTCGTCCCAAGCGAGTTCGGCGGCCGCTATTGCAGCAATCTTATTGTAATGACGCCTGCCCTGGTCTGCATTCAGCCCCAGCATGAGACGCCGGTAAACAAGGTCACTCAGTGTCCTGGCCATCTCATCCCGAATGCCGAACACGACCTCCGCCGCGAGTACGGTTTGCTCAGCATCGATGCATCGATTGAGTGCGGGCTTACGACGACACAGCTCGACGATCTGCGTCGCCCGGCCACCGTAGATTGACAGCAGCCGTTCGAGACCTTGTTCGGACAGGATCGCCAGAGATTGCAATTCGTCCTTTGCTGCATCGAAACCCCAGCCGCCCGGGAGCGGTGTGTCAAAACTTCTACAGGGAGCCGTTCGGCGCTGCAGCATTTTTCCAACGCGATCGACAGTTTGCTCCGCAAGGTGGCGATAAGTCGTCAGCTTGCCCCCAACCACCGAGATCAGCCCTTTGGCGATGGCCTTGTTCTTCTTGATGACATGTTTTCGGGAGATGGCCGATTCAGGGCCCTTGACACGATGCGGCAATGGACGAATGCCCGCATACGCGTAATGGATATCGCCGACCGCAAGCCGCGCCGACGGAAACACACGATTGGTCTCGGCCAGCAGATAGTCTACTTCCGCACGACTGGCGCGAACTTCCTGTAGTGAATCCTTGTATCGAATGTCGGTCGTTCCGATCAGAAGCTGATCATTCCAGGGAATGATAAATAGCGGCCGCGCGTCGGCCTCTGCTTCAATATAGAACGCATCGACCGGAGCGCCCTCGAAACGACCGACAACGATATGGCTGCCCTTGGTTCCACCGATCAGCTGCTTCGGATTGTCTGCGGCAATCCCGAGTACCTGGTCAACCCACGGCCCTGCAGCATTCACCACGACGCTGGCCGTCAATGATCCCTGCTCGCCGGTGATCGTGTCTTCAAATAAAATTTCGTCGATGCAGCCAGCCTTCACTCCTATTTTCCTGGCGCGACAATAGGTTCGAATGGACGCACCCGCAGCGCGGGCCGCGAGCAAATTCTCCAATACCAGGCGTTCTGCGAACGTTACCTGTGCGTCGTAATAACGAGCTCCTGCGCATAAGCCCTCGCGACGCAAGCCCGGCGCCGCCTCAAGCAATTCATCCGCATCCAGCATGTCATGGCCCGGCATTCGTTTGCCCATGGACAGAATGTCATACACGATCATGCCGAGCCTGATTAGCAGCGGCCCACGCTTGGCTGATTCGTAGATTGGAATCGTGATGCGCAGTGGTTT
Organism: Pseudomonadota bacterium; assembly: GCA_022564475.1. GTDB lineage: Bacteria > Pseudomonadota > Gammaproteobacteria > Steroidobacterales > Woeseiaceae > UBA1847. Next base: position 8,486 of record JADFLJ010000057.1, on the reverse strand, counting down.
GACGAGGTGCGCGGCAATTTGCCGCAAGTAGCGACGCTCGTGCAATGATTCGTACACGAGTGGAATTTCAAAGTGTTCGAGATAGCGCAAACCGCCGTGAATGAGCCGGCTTGACACAGCGGACGTGCCACTGCACAGGTCGTTTTGCTCGAGTACTACAACGCTTATGCCGCGCATCGCCGCATCCCGAGCGATACCGGCGCCATTTATTCCGGCTCCGATAACGGCGAGATCGAATTCTTTCACCACGGCCTAGCCCGACAGGCGGTAGTGCCGATCAAAGCTCGACAGCGTGACCTCACCTTTTGACACGGCAACACTGCCGCTTCTCGCCACGGCCGAGAGCTCTCCGACCTCTGCCGCGTCGGAGATGAAATTATCAATCTCTGCCACCCGGCCCGTCAGCTGCAAGGTGTAACTGAGCAGCGAATCATCAAGCACTTCTGCGTCGTATTTTTTAGCGAGCGCTTTGGCCGCCGGCAAGTTACCGTCGTCCAGCTTGAGTTTGATGATCGCAAGTTCACGCTCGAAGTGATCGCCAATCGTCATGTCGTGAATATTGACGACGTCGACCAACTTGGCTAATTGCGTATTCAATTTCGCGATGACCTCATCGCTGCCGGAGACGACAATTGTTACACGTGAAATCATTGGATTGTCAGTCGCGGCAACGTTTAGAGAATCGATATTGTAGCCGCGAGACGAAAACATGCCGGTGACGCGTGTTAACGCGCCGACCTCATTTTCGAGTAAAACTGAAATTGCGTGCCGCATGGCTTTTCCGTTCTTTAGCTCCGCGGATAGTCGCGCAGTCGGCTGAGTATTGCAATGCAATAAAAATTGGTAAACACTCGCCGGAAATCCAACACTTGAGCAAGCAGTGAACAGCGAAACCGCCGCCGCGAATTCGACCCAACATCCCCTGGCCGGAACCACCATGTCGGGGGCCGATATCGTCGTGCAGGTACTTGCGGATGAGGGAGTCGACACGATCTTCGGTTACTCCGGCGGTGCGATTTTACCGACCTATGATGCGGTGTTCCGATACAACGATGTGAACAAGCGCCCGAACGGGAGTGCAGCGATGCCACTGATCGTGCCTGCCAATGAGCAAGGCGCCGGATTCATGGCTGCCGGCTATGCCCGCGCGAGCGGCAAGGTCGGCGTCGTCATTGTCACGTCAGGGCCGGGCGCGACCAATACGGTTACGCCCGTAAGGGATTGCATGGCGGACTCCATTCCGATTGTTGTCATCTGCGGGCAGGTGCCTCGTGCTGCAATAGGCACCGACGCATTTCAGGAAGCCCCGGTCTCCGCGATCATGGGCGCTGTTGCCAAACATGTTTTCCTGGTCACAGATCCGGCGCGAATTGAGGATACGATTCGCAGCGCGTTCATGCTGGCGCGATCGGGGCGTCCGGGTCCTGTTGTCGTCGATATCCCCAAAGATGTTCAGAACTCGGACATCGAGTTCAAAGGCCAGGGTCAACTGGCACTCACGGGCTACCGGCGACGACTCGCAGCGATTATCGCCAACAGGCTCAGCGACGAATCCTGCGAGCGCTTTTTCAAGATGCTGGCCGAATCCGACCGGCCCTTGATTTACGCGGGTGGCGGCGTGATCAGTGCCGATGCAGCAAAACCGATGCGACGGCTTGCGAACGCGTTCGGCATACCGGTTACGACAACATTAATGGCGCTGGGTGCCAGCGATACAACTCACCCTCTGGCCCTGCACATGCTTGGCATGCACGGTGTTGCCTCAGCAAATTACGCCGTAGAAGACTGTGATTTCCTGATTGCTGTTGGCGCACGTTTTGACGATCGAGTCGTCGGCGTGCCGCATCGATTCGCGCCAAACGCGAAAAACATTGCACACTTTGACGTCGACATCGCAGAAATCAGCAAAGTAAAACGCGTCAGCTGGCATCATGTGGGCGTGCTCGGACGAGACCTGACGATCTTGATGGAGTACGGCAAAGCTGTTGGCTTTAACAAAGTCTTTAGCGACTGGCATGCGGAGATTGCCGAGCTCAAGAAGACCTACTGCCTGAATTACGATCGCGACAGTAGCTTGATTCAGCCCTATGCGATCATCGAGGAGATCAATCGACTGACGAAAGGCGAAGCGATCATCTCAACGGGTGTTGGCCAACACCAAATGTGGGCTGCGCAGTATTTCGATTTTCGCGAGCCTCGTCTGTGGCTGACATCGGGCAGCATGGGCACGATGGGCTTCGGTTTGCCGGCCGCGATCGGCGCGCTGTTTGCGCAGCCGGATCGTGTCGTGATCGACATTGACGGCGACGCGAGTATTCGGATGAACATCGGTGAACTTGAAACGGCGACGACCTACAAGTTACCGTTGAAAGTCATCGTGCTTAATAATTACGGCGATGGCATGGTGCGGCAGTGGCAAAAGCTGTATTACAACAGCCGCATGTCCGGCAGTGACAAGTCGCTGCATCGCAAGAATTTCGTCAAAGCTGCGCAGGCCGATGGCTTTGCGTTTGCCAGAAAACTCGAACGCAAAGAAGACATCGCGATAATCGTCGCTGAGTTCCTGGCGTTCGACGGCGCCGCGTTTCTGGAGGTGATCATCGACCCCGATGCCGGCGTTTATCCAATGGTCGGACCCGGTCTTGGTTATGACCAGATGATTACCGGCGATTTCATCAAGAGTCGAAATAAACCCGGGAGCGAAAAACCCGGCGCCAGCGAAATGTTCTAACAGCGACGGTGTCGCATCGGAGAAGCCCATGAGCGAAGTTCAATTATCCGGAAGCTGCCTTTGCGGCTCCATTACCTACGAAATTCACGGTGAATCATTGCTGTTCGCGCACTGCCATTGCCAGCGTTGCCGCAAGGCGAGCGGTACGGGTCACGCCAGCAACATCATATTGAAACCCGTGTCCGTTAAATGGACGGCGGGTGAACAGCTGTTACGTCGCTACAAGCTTCCTGACGCAAAACGCTTTACGGCGGTATTTTGCAGCGAATGCGGCAGCTCGATGCCCCGTGTCGCAGCCGACAACAGCATAGTGGTTGTGCCGGCAGGCTCGCTCGACAGCGACCCGGGCATTCGTCCCGACGCCAGAATCTTTCAGGATTCACGCGCCGAATGGTCCTGCCTCGGCGATGACGTGCCGGCATTCGATAAATACCCGCCCAAGGCTTGAAGTGCCCGACTACCTGATAACGACCCGTAAGCTGCATCGCGGCGCGTTCGCGGCCGAGCCCGGACCGACGCGGTTTCTCAAGATAGCCGCGGCTGCATCACCCGATCCGGGCCAGGCGATCAAGCGCAAATCCTGGCTTGCCGAGGTGCTGTCTCTTGCACGCACGCATGAGGATCCCCGCACGGGCGAGGACTGCGGTGACATCGTGGTTTTCGTTCACGGCTATAACACCACTCCCGTCGCAAGCATCGAGCGACACCGGGTGTTTCACGCGGGCCTTGCCAACGCCGGCTTCAAGGGCGCGTTCGTGAGCTTTGACTGGCCCAGCGACAACCGGGCGATTAATTACCTTGAAGATCGCAGTGACGCCAAAATGACGGCGCTAACGCTGGTCGACGATTGCATCTCGCTGCTCGCGGCCACGCAATATCGCGACTGCAAAATAAACCTGCACGTGGTTGCGCATTCGATGGGCGCCTATCTTGTACGCGAAGCGTTCGACGACGCCGACGATCGACCTGCTATCGCACACAGCAACTGGACTGTTTCGCAATTGTGCTTTGTTGCTGCAGATGTGTCGGCCGGATCCATGGCCGCAAACGATTCACGCTCACGATCCCTGTATCGCCATTGTGTTCGCCTGACCAATTATCAAAACCCCTACGATGCAGCGCTAAAATTGTCCAACGTGAAGCGCGCTGGCGTCGCGCCTCGTGCAGGTCGACGGGGATTGCCCGATGGCCGGCCACATAAGGCCGTCAATGTGAACTGCGGTGAGCACTACGCAGCGACTTTCGAGGATGCTGACAATAACGGCCATTCCTGGTACTTCGGAGACGCCGCTTTTCTTGGAGATTTGGCGGAGACATTGGCTGGGGACAAGGACCGGCGGGTTATTGGCGCGCGCCGCAGCAACGCACAGGGCGAGCTGCAACTGCTTTAGGCAAGCAGGCCTCAGGTCCGGTATTATGTGAACTGGCTCAAGGAATGCTGACGCGTAATGCGCGACAGTGATGATGCCCGGATAAGCTGAGTCGCGGTTGTTGAGCATTATGCAATTTTTGTCGAGAAAGGAAACGCGTAACAAGATTGTCATCCTCAATCCCAAAGGGGGTTGCGGCAAGTCGACGATCGCGACGAATATCGCGGCCTGTTACGCGTCTCGTGGAATGTCCCCGGCCCTGATGGATTTCGACCGCCAGGCTTCGAGCATTGCGTGGCTCCAGCGACGCCCAACAGACCTCCCGCAAATACACGGCATCGATGCCCACAAGAAATCCATGCAGGCGACTCGCAGCTGGCAGTTGCGAGTGCCGAGCGACGTTCGAACGCTGATCGTTGATTCGCCGGCAAGCGTCACGCACGACGACCTGCGCGAGCTCACACGCGACTCATCCAGCATCCTCGTACCTGTCCTGCCATCGCCGATGGACATTCACGCAGCGTCGCGCTGTATTGCCGATCTCCTGCTGGTTGCGAAAGTAAATCGAAACGAGCGCAAGCTGGCTGTGGTGGCGAACCGCACTCGAAAAAATACCAAGTCGTTCGCCCAGCTCATGCGTTTTCTCGACTCTCTTGGAATTCCAATTGTCGCTGTACTTCGAGACACGCAGAACTTTGTATACTCCGCCGAACACGGCATCGGCGTGCACGAGATGCAGCCGTCACGTGTTCGGCCGGATGTGAAACAGATCGACACGCTTGTCGATTGGCTTGATCGTTGGGAAGATCGCCGCAAACGGGCAATCGAGATTAGCAATATCTCGCGGCAGCGGGTCTCTCCCAGCGCGATACTGCAAAAAAACTCAGCTAGTGGTCCAACAAGCTTGTATTGATGGACCACCAGGCTCCGCCTGAATCTTCGCGAATAAGTCGGCGTCGACGTTACCGCCGCTGATGACGACCACGGTTATTTTGCCGGCAACGTCTATCTTGGCGCTCAATACTGCGGCCAGCGCAACCGCGGCGCCGGGCTCGACCACCAGCTTGAGATGACGAAATGCAAAACGCATGGCAGCACCTACCTCATCGTCGCTGACTGTCAATCCCGGACCCGTCAGCTTCTGCACGATGGGAAATGTCAGTCGGCCTGGCGTAGGTGCCAGCAACGCGTCGCAAATCGATCGCGCAGAATCGTCAACGCGCACACGCTTACCGATAGCCAGCGAACGCGCCGTATCGTCGAAGGTTTCAGGTTCGACCGTGTGAATAGCCACATCGGAAATTCGATCTGCCAACGCGACAGCCGACCCTGCTGTCAGGCCGCCGCCACCACAGCATATGAGTACCTGGTCCGGGCTTAGCCCCAGCTCTTTGGACTGCTCTGCAATTTCCAGCCCAACGGTCCCCTGCCCCGCGATAATGTGCTCATGGTCGTAAGACGGGACAAGCTCGGCACCACGTTCCGCAGCTATCTCGCGCGCGATTTGCTCGCGGTCACCCGTGTAACGATCGTAGCCAATCACTTCGCCGCCCAGCCGACGCGTATTTTCAAGTTTTGCAACGGGCGCATCCTCAGGCATAACGATTGCAGCGTGAATACCCAGCAATCCCGCCGCGCAGGCGACACCCTGAGCGTGATTGCCGGATGAAAACGCCACGACGCCGCGCTGCTTTTGTTGCGCATCGAGCTGACTTAAAAGATTGTATGCACCGCGAATCTTGAACGAGCCCGTGCGTTGCAGGCACTCCGGCTTCAACAGGATGCGGCCGCCCACTGCCTCATTCAAGACAGCGTTTTCGATCAATGGCGTTCGAACTGCAACGTCAACGAGCCGCCGCGACGCGTCTTCTACGTCTTTTATGTCGATCATTCAGGTTCTTTCAGAAGCCGGTCGATTTTCGCGGCGCAGATAAAGTCATTATCCGACAGGCCGTTGATCGCGTGCGTCGTATAGCTCACGGCACAGCTGCCGTAGCTAATCGTCAGAACGGGATGATGCCCCTGGGAAATGGCGATCCAGGCGACGGCGTTGGCAAATCCCAAAGTGCGGCTGTAGGCAGGAAATTCGAATAACCGCGATATTTCGAGGCCGTCGGCGCTCAGCAACCAGTCCTCGTGCAGCGCATTCATGAATTTACCGGCCTGCTCCGGCGTCAGGGCTGCAACTCCGCCTTCACAGGGTTTACAGCTTTGTTTTGCAAGTTCTTCTGTCATGCAGGGAGTATAGAAAAAAACCGGCCCCGAAGGGCCGGTCTGCCCGAATTATTCGGGCCAGGCGGAGACTCGAGAAGAGTCGCGAGCTTGCAATACTTACTTCGGGTTTGACGCGAACGACACCGGCTTGTCGATGAACAATGTCAGGCTGACACGACGCTCCAGCGCAAAGCTGTCAACGCTTTTGTCCTGTGCGGGCGCTTCACCGTGGGCCGCAAAACTGATGCGGGAAGAATCCACGCCAGCAGCAAGAAGCTGTTGCCTGACGAATTCCACACGTTTTTCCGACAAGAGCTGATTGTAATCCGCGGCGCCGCGCTCATCGGCAAAACCGTCGAGTTTCACCTGCACGTCCGGCATCGATGCAAGTGTCGTGGCCAACTCGGCCAGTCGGCCACCCGTGGTGTCCGCCAGTACATGCTCGTCCGTGCGGAACAACAGGTCCATTGCGATGCCGGCTTGCAGCAGGCTCACGAGCTCGGGCCTTGACGCGTTCAGGTTGTGTTCGAGTTCGCTGACCGTGTTCTGCGATTCGCTTAGCGAAATATTCAAGCCGTCAATCGACGTGTTGAGCGTGTCAATTTCCGCGCCCCTTTGGTGCAGGGTTTCGCCGATCCTGGCGCCAATTGCCGCGCCAAGCATGAAGCCTACCGGCCCCCCGGCTATGGCGCCGATGACGCCGCCTGTGCTAACGCCGATGGTTTCCTCTTTTGATGCACTGGCCGCGTTCGCTGCGGATGCAGTGGCAAGTATGCCCAGTGCCGTAATCGTCCAGATCAAGTTACGCATTGAAAAATCCTCCGAAAGTCAAAGGCCCTTTTGGCCTCCGTCGGATTCATTACATGCCGGAATTGCGTTACAGAACGGCCCGCGTCGTGCAAAGCCTGCGATCAATTGTGGTGAATTGTGGCCGTGTCAGTTACGTCGGCCCAAAGCGACGAAGGTACCGCCGTTGCGATCGCATAGAATCCGCATCAGTTGCGAGAATTTACGCGCCGAAGGCGGGACACCGCCGGCACCAAAGAACGGAAAACCCACGGCATGGATGCGAACCATGCGATTGCCGTCCGCGCCCACGCGATTAACGACATCGATTTGCTTGACGACGGCATCCACCGAACGCCCCGTAAACTCATCGCCGAATACAAAGATGCTGATTTTTCGATCCGGTGCCCAAAACGTATTGATCGCATAGATAATGCCATCGACAGGATTACTGTTGCTAAAGGGTCGCCAGGTTTTCATCGTATTGACGATGGCCTCGCGACGCCCCGGTGTATCCGGTATCCATTTGCCTGCGTACTGCTGGAACATGTACTTGCCGTTGTCATTAAGAATCTGTATTCCCTTGACTTGTGGATACACGTCCAGTGTTTCACTGATCTTTTCGATCGCGCGCGACCAGTTGAGTTGCTGCATACTTCCCGACGTATCGATAACAAAAATAATGTATTCACTGTCGACGGGAATTCCGGCAATGGCGTCGTCGTCAGCCGCACGATAATAAGGCTGCAGACGAATCATTTCTTCGGTCAGCCTTTGTTTTGCCACACTGAGCCGACCTTCATCCGCGAGCGCGTCGGCTTCCAGTTGTGAGAGTCGGTATTGCCCGCGCACGGTTTTCAGTTCGCCCTGCAGCCTTGCCAGTCGCATTGTCGACGTCGATGATTGATTCTGAATGGACTCGAGATCCCGGTTCAAAACGGTCGTCTCGCCGCGGATATCGAAAAGCTCCTGCTGCAAGAGCGCGATCAGACTCTCAAGATCGTTCTGCGTCTTCTCGATAATCACGGGCTCGTATATCTTGCTGAGCACGAGTAAAAGAATAATCGCACCGAAGCCGCAGCATATGCAGTCCAGAAAGGACAGACTCAATGCATCAATGTTACGACGGCGTTTCATCTATGTCGGTTCACAGTGTTATGGCCAGTCTCTGCTTACGCTGATCATCGAACCACCACTCGAATAAGCCAGTGACCAGTACAAGAAGGGTGCGTCAAAGTCGCCTTCCAGCGGGTAGAGCAATATATTGACCGGCACACCGCTCGGGAGTTCACGCACTGCGTCGCCAAAAAGAGCGACGCGCTGTCTGCCCGTCACGGTGCGCCGGTTTGTGTCTGCCTTATCCATTGTTGGCAGACCGTCCGCGA
>JADFLJ010000232.1 GCA_022564475.1 Pseudomonadota bacterium | reverse complement strand
TCGCTGCAAAATGTGCCCTAGCCCGAAAAATTGCCAGAATCGCCTTCACCTTGATGACCAAGCAACAATCTTTCAAAAAACAGGAGATCGCCTATGGTATTTCGCCATAGAATCTCCTACATGGTGCCCGACCGGGCGATAGCCAACGCGCTCACCTTGGTAACACCATTAGCGATCAATACCTGCGCTAACTGCCGGCAGGTTTCAGCGGTCGTTATAACGTCGTCGATAATCAGCACGTGCCGGGCCGTGATTGTTCCGCGAACACGAAATGCGGACCTTAGATTGCGGCGACGCTGTGTCGCATCCAGTCCGGACTGGTAGGGCGTGGCGGTGATTCTGACGACGTTGTTCAGCAGCGGCAGATCGAGATGTGTTTGCAGTGGCTTTGCAAGCTCCACGGCCTGATTGAAGCCGCGACGCATGTGGCGCCATCGGTGTAATGGCACAGGCAGGATTGCGTCAATGTCGGCCGGCAGAGACGCGGACGCGCGCAGCAACAGGTCGCTGAATGCCGGCTGATAATAGAGCTTGCGGTGAAACTTGAATGCCTTTATCGCCGCATCGATTGGAAATGAATAATACAGCGGCGCAACGATTGCCACGAGAGGTCGCGTGGCGAACGGCAGTTCGAGGTTGTCGTCTTTGATCCAGGGCAGGTCTGCGTAGCAACCGACACACACATGGCCCTCGTCGCGATTTGAAACACGGCCGCAGAAAACACATCGTCGTGGCATCAGCGCCGACTCGGCCGAGCTGGCCAGACGACGAAACAATCTATTGAATATCGCCAGGTGGCGTGCGACTCGCATAGGTCGAGTATCGTTGAGAAGTGCAAACCCTGCTGCATCTCATTCCGGGCGATACGCCCGGAAAGCGTGCTAACGTATTCCGGCCTTGGACACCCGACACAGACTCAGGATCGCCGACGTTCGCCGGCGCTTTGATCAAGCCGCCAGCGGTTTTGATGCGGCCGATTTTGTACACACCGTAACCCGGGACGGTTTGTTTGAGCGTATGGCGCCGGCCGTAATCGATGCGCGCGTGGTCCTCGACCTCGGTTGTGCGACAGGTTCCGCAACACACACGCTCGCCAAACGATTTCGCGGTGCAACAATATTGGCTGTCGACCTGTCGCTGCCAATGCTGGAACTGTGCCGCGCGAAGCAAGGCTGGTTTTCGAAAACCAGCGCGGTACAAGCCGATGCATCGGCCTTGCCGTTCGCCGACCAGAGCGTCGATGTCGTGTTCGCGAACCTGCTGCTGCCCTGGGTCAATGAACCTGCGGAGGTCACCCTGGAGGTTTCACGCGTACTTCGCAAAGACGGTCTGTTTGTCTTCGCGAGCCTGGGGCCGGACAGTCTGCTCGAAATTCGCAATGCTTGGGCCGGCGTCGATGATTGCAGTCACGTAAATCGCTTTCTCGACATGCACGACGTTGGCGATTTGATGGTACGGGCCGGTTTGAGCGACCCGGTTCTGGACGTTGATCGGCTCACGGTGAGCTATAAGGATGCGGATGACCTGTTTCGCGACCTGACGGCCGCCGGAGCGCGCAATTCCCTGCAAAACCGAAACCGCTCATTGGTCGGGCGACAGCGCTTTGGGGCCATGCGACAGCGTCTCGAAAACACGGGCTCTGACGGCACAATTGAGCTGGATCTGGAGCTTGTTTACGGCCATTGCTGGGGTGGGCGGCCACCGTTGCCGGAAGGCGATGTCCGTATCGACGCGTCCGCAATAGCCGTTCGCAAGCGCTAAACGTATGCGGCACCGCGTATTTTCGATCTCGCTCGAAGCGCTTACATATAACTTGTTGAATTTATAGTGTTTTTTGCTTGGTGTTGTGAGCCCTGCAGGATTGCATGGCGAGCTGTGTTTCAGTAAACTTCGCAAGCTTTTTTGCCGGCGGGCGCACGAGCGAGCAAGATTTTTTCGTGCGCACGATTTGCAGCGCACAAGGTGAACTTTCAATGATTCGAAAATCCTTACTTTGCTTGCCTGGACTCTTCTGGGCAGGACAGGCTGATGCCGACTGGGCGATGAATATGCCCAGAGGCGTAACCGAGCTTAGCGCCGAAACCTATGGGCTGCACATGATGGTGCTCTGGGTTTGTGTTGCCATTGGCATCCTTGTATTTGGCGTCATGATTTTCTCGCTGATAAAGCACCGTAAGAGCGCTGGTGCTGTAGCGGCCACCTTCTCGCACAGCACCACGGCCGAGATAGCCTGGACCGTCATCCCGATCATTATTCTGCTCGTCATGGTGATTCCGGCGGCCGAGACGATGATCAAGATGGAAGATTCACGCAACCCGGACATCTCGATCGTCATTACCGCCTACCAATGGAAGTGGCACTACAAGTATCAGGACGAGGGCATCGATTTCTATTCGAGCCTCGCACACACCAGTCTCGAGGCGCGCAGCAAGGGTGCAGACGTTGATCCCTACGACGTCGATAACTACTTGCTGGAAGTCGATAATCCGATGGTTGTGCCGAAAGGCGCGAAAGTTCGCTTGTTGATCACATCCAGCGACGTCATACATGCCTGGTGGGTCATCGACCTTGCGATCAAGAAAGACGCCGTACCGGGCATCGTCAACGAGACCTGGTTCCGCGCTGACCAAACGGGAACGTTTCGCGGCCAGTGCGCCGAACTTTGCGGCAAGGATCATGGCTACATGCCGATCGTCGTTGAGGTAGTCGAAGAAGACGCCTACCAGGCCTGGGTCGCCAGTCACCACTAAGAGATAAG
>JADFLJ010000231.1 GCA_022564475.1 Pseudomonadota bacterium | reverse complement strand
TTCGTACATTCTTAGTCGCCGAGGCTCACGGGATAATCGAGCACTACACCGTGGTGGTAACTACCGGGACAGGTCACGGAATGCAGACCGAGCTTCACAAAACTTGTCCAGTTGCGAATGAGCACATTCGTGTAGACAAGCGGGGCTCGCACTGAGCGTGACAGCATCGCGCGTTGCGTTGCTGGCATCTCCGGGCAAAGGTGAGGAATGATCGCGTGGTAGCACGCCATGACAACCTTACCGGCCGTAAGGCTCCGGGCCTCGCCGTCTCTTACGTAGGTGACGCGCAGCGGCTTCTTCAGATCGTCGTCGAGATGCTGAACACGCACTGCAGTGCTGTTGAGGCGAATGCGCACAGCTGATTTCGGATCGTCCAGTCGCTGGTAGTTGAAACGTGCCGTGACGATATCTTCCATGTCCTCGCCTGGCGCAACAGACGGAATCATAGTGCGGACGAGTAATCGAGCAACGGACGCATTGCCATCCGGAAAGTGAAAAATCCACGGTTCGTCCACTTTCTCCTCGTACGACGAGACCGGCAGATCGAGGTCCGCAAAGCCCGGGTAAGCGTCTCTCCAGGCAGTGTGGGCCGGCACCGCATCGATACCGACGGCCCAGACACTTCGCGAGCGCGATTCCATGACCTTCAGTAGCTCTTCGCCGAAACCGCCGCGCTCCTTGAGGTAGGTTCGATAATCGGTACGGACGAGGTAATCGAAACGCTCCGCAGGTGGCATGTCGTCAAGGAAGTGACGTTCATCGGCAAGCAGTCGGACGAGGTCGGCTTTGCCTTGCTCCGACAATGGGAGGTGCTTCAGGACATCCGCAGCCACGATGTCACCGATTGCCAGGTGATCGCTACCGAATGTTTCCTTGTCGAAGAATGTGCCGGATGTTAGTCCCAACGACGCATAAAGTTCCTGATCGAAGGCCGTGTAAAAACGTTCGGTATCGATGCCCAGTTCTCGTATGAGCTTCTTCGCAATCTCCGGATAGCCACCCGGTGACTCGAGGCTCATCGTTCCGCCATAGCCAATGATCAAGCGGCCATCGATTTCAAATTCATTGCGCTTTGCATGGCCACCAAAATCATCGTGATTATCGAGAACCAGGATTCGGGCCGTATTGCCCATGGCTTGCCGGTAAAAATATGCAGCCGAGAGGCCGCTGATCCCACCGCCGACAACGACCAGGTCATACTCTTCGCCAGTGTCCTCGCCCTCCCACGTAGCGCCGTCGCGCGCCGTATGCGCGACCTCAAATGAGCCGGGATGTGAGCCGCGCATTCCTGAAAGTCGTGGCGGATAGTAGCCGGCGAGATCCTGCTTACCGATATCTGCGGCAACGGAAGAAGGTGGCAACAACGACGCGCCAATGGCGATACTTACGCCGCTGAGAAAATCGCGGCGCGAGATATCTGCATTCATGCCCAGCTGGCGGTCTTTCGATTTCACTTGCGTCGTTCCGGTTTGATTCTTGTTAGTCGTACATCATACGACCCGTGTCGAACGATTCGACGTCGGCCGATGACTAAAACTGTCGGGGCGGTGTGGCCGACCGATGGTCCGGACTGTAGAACGGCTTGTCTGTGGCCCGACATTCGGCCCACGCCGACATCCACTTTAATTCACGCTGATAATCGATCCGCGCCCAAAGTTCCTGCGGCAAAGCGCCGCCGACGTACTCAATATCTGCTAAGGCGATATTGGCCTTGAGAATCGGTGACCATATTGCGCACTTGATTTCGCCGACCGACTTGCCGCCCTTCCTGCTGAAAATAAAGGCCTCCCCGACGGGCTTGTTGCCATCGATGGTAATTTTGGTCAAACGTCGGGTTGCCGGGCGTTTACTCTCGGCTACAAGCGCCTGGCGCCCCGTAAACTGCCCTTTGTCGAGATTGACAACCCAACCCAGCCCGACTTCGTAAGGTGAGCGGTCAAAATTCGCGCGCACGGTTGATTCTGCTGTATTGAAATCGAATCCTGGCATGATGAAGCCCGCTTCGATTCGCACCATCTCGAGTGTGGACAGCCCCATGGCATGTACGTCGTAGCGGCTTTTGACAGCGAAAATCGCATCCCACAGCTGCAGCGCGTTGTCAGGGCTAACCCATAATTCATAGCCAAGGTCGCCCGTGTAGCCGGTACGTGAAACAAGCAGCGGAAAATTCTGGCAAGACAGATTCGCAATCCCAAAGGGGCGCAATTCTTCGAGGCCATCGATGCCCGCGTCCGTCAGGACGGAATACGATGTCGGGCCTTGCACAGCCAACGCGGCTACGTCATGCGTTTCCACTTCAATGCCGACGTCGAAACCAATCGCCGAAGTCCTTAACCAGTCAAGCTGATGATGCTGCGAGCAAAGCCTGTAATCACCGTCGCCGAACTGGAACAGGGTGCCGTCATCGATCAGCTTGCCCTCGTCGTTGCACCACACAACATAGGTGACGCGACCCGGTTTGAGCTTCGACAAATCTCGAGTCAGCAGCCGATCCAGGAATCGGTATGCGTCAGGGCCGGTAATGCGGTACTTCTCCATCGGCGACATATCCATCACCGAGCAGGAGCTGCGTACTGCAAAGTACTCGGTCGATAATTTGTCGAGCACGCGCGGCGCCATGCAGCCGTTCCAGACGGTCCATTCCTCGGTCTGTGTCAGCGCCGCAAGCCGAGCGTGAAAGGGCGTATGTTGTATGGCTTGACGAAAGTGGTCATTCGGAATGCTCATTTCGTGACCCCCATTTCGAGGATGCGTTTCGCTGCGTTATGCCCTGGTAGTCCGGTCAACCCTCCGCCC
>JADFLJ010000056.1 GCA_022564475.1 Pseudomonadota bacterium | reverse complement strand
TAGAAACGAACCGGATCAACGATGCGATACTTTACGAAGTAGTCGACTTCCAGAGCCTCGTTCTCCGCCGTAAAAATACGATCGGGTCGATCGCTGATCGTCAGAATGCGTTTCGGAAACTTGCGAACAGTTTCAATGATCGGAATTTTCCACTGCAGGCCAGGCTCATAGTTTGACGCGACGACCTCACCAACTCGTAGCTTAATCGCAAGCTCGCGCTCGTTAACCGTGAATAAAGACAGACCGGCGACAACAATCGCCAGTCCGATGAGTACAAAAACTCCAAAGCGCCCACTATTCATTGGCGTGTCCTCCGCTCGCGCGCATCCGACTCATCGAGGCCACCGGCTTGCCCCGGGGCCAGTGGGTCCGCTGAACCCAATCGGTCATTTTGCTGTGACGAATACACGCCACCCCTGTTTTGAATAAGTTTGTCTATCGGCAGGTACAGCAAGTTACCGCTGCCCTTCGAATCGATGATGACCTTGTTGGAATTGCGGTAGACCTGTTCAATCGCATCGATATACAGACGATCCCGGGTCACGCGCGGTGCTTTCTGATATTCAACCAGCAATGATTCGAACCGCGCCGACTCACCTTCAGCATCCGCGATAACGCGTTCCTTATAAGCCAGGGCATCTTCGAGCATGCGTGCTGACTGTCCTTCGGCCTTCGGCACGATATCTCGCGCATAGGCATCTGCAACAAGCAAGTAGCGCTCGCTGTCGTTGCGCGCTTTCTGAGCGTCGTCGACGGCCGCTTGCACGCCCTGCGGATAATTGACGTTTTCGAGGGAGATCGACGTAATCGTAATTCCCGCCTCGTAACTGTCCAGCGTGCTCTGCAGAACCTCTTTTGTTCGCGACGCGATTTCCTCGCGTCGGCCTGTCACGAGCGTATCAAGTTCACTTGTTCCGACAACCTCGCGCAACGCGCTCTCAGTCACATCCTCCAGGGTTTGCTCCGGGAGCACGACTTTGAAGCTGAAATCGTACGGGTCAGACCGACGATATTGCACAACCATATCGATGAACACGTACTGCATATCCGCTGTCAGCATTTCGGTGCGGTACGCATAGTTCGTAACGACGATCGTATTGACCTTGTCGACGGTCTCGATCGGAAACGGCAGATGCCAGTGCAAGCCCGGCATCGTCGTTTCAGTGTAGGCGCCGAAGCGCTGTACGATGCCGCGTTCAGCTTCGTCGATGCGATAAAAGCCTGTCAGGCCCCACGCGGCGATTGCGAAAATAATCAAAAAGTATCCGCCACCCGCAGCTGCAGCGGCGGCAGAACCACCACCGCCTCCCAGCAAAGCAGTAAGGCGCTTTTGCCAGTTCTGCACTATCTTGTCGAGATCGTTCGGTTCCTGACCACCTCGGTTCCAGGGGTTTTTACCGTTTCCAGATTCATCATTCCATGCCATTTCCGTTCACAATTCTCTTAGTCTGATATCACTTAGGTTGCAGCTGACGCCACGCCCGTCCCGGCGAGTGTTGTCAGCAAGTTCGACGCGAGATCCTCACGCTTCAGGAAGCGATTGAAATCCCGTTCGGCCATTTTAAATTCCAGTTCCCAGCCGCCATCGTCTGTAATCACTTCACAGATGACCGCTCCCAGTTCAAAAAGTTTGGCGCGCTGCCGTCCCTGCGAGGGTTCCAGTCGAATAATACCGTGCAGGGTCTTGCGGTGCAGGCGTTGACCGATTGCCTCCAGTAACAACGCCACTCCGTCGCCACTGACAGCCGACAACCAGACTGCTCGCCCCTCTCCATCGCGATTATTTGCGACCTGCGCTTTGCGGTCCAGCTTGTCGATCTTATTGTACACCCGTATCTGCGGCACGCGGTGAGCATCGAGCTGCTGCAACACGGCATTAACCTGTCGCACGCGCTGCCAGCGATTGCTGTCACTGGCGTCGATCAGATGCAGGATCAGATCCGCCTCGCGGGCCTCCTGCAGCGTTGATTTGAACGCCGCAATCAGCTCGTGCGGCAAATCGCGCACGAATCCAACCGTGTCGGCCAACACGATTTTATGGCCGTCCGGTAATTTCAGCCGGCGGACAGTGGGGTCCAACGTGGCAAACAGCTTGTCCTCCACCAACACATCGGCGCCCGTGAGTGCGTTAAACAACGTGGACTTGCCGGCATTCGTGTAACCCACAAGGGCGACTGTCGGTATCTCGGCACGCTCGCGATTGCGCCGATTCATCGAACGTCTCGCGTCCACCTGTTCCAGCTTGGCATGCAACTGCCGAATCCGATCACCCAACAAGCGTCGATCGGTTTCGAGCTGCGTTTCACCCGGACCGCGTAATCCGATGCCACCCTTCTGGCGCTCAAGGTGAGTCCAGCCTCGAACCAGTCGTGTCGATAAATGCCTTAGCTGTGCAAGCTCGACTTGCAGCTTGCCCTCGAAACTACGTGCACGCTGCGCAAAAATATCCAGTATCAATCCGGCGCGATCCAAAACGCGGCAACCTAACTCGCGTTCGAGATTGCGTTCCTGGCTTGGGCTGAGATCAGCGCCCGATATCACCAGCTCCGCTCCGCTTTCCTCGATGGCCTCGCGAAGTTCATCCACTTTTCCGCGCCCGATGAAAAACCGCGCATCCGGTCGTTTGCGAGCGCTGACGATTTCATGCACCACAATTGCACCTGCAGAGCTGGCCAACTCCGCAAATTCTTCGCGTTCGTTTTCGTCGGGCGCGCCCTTCGGGCTCGCGTGGACGAGGATGGCACGTTCACCACTCTGCGGTCGCTCAAACAATCACGATCTCCCGAAGCGGCAATCGTCGCTTGGTTCTAGTCGTCGCCGTCTCCAGATTCGTCATCCGGAAGCGGCACGCGAACATTGCGTGACGGCACGACAGTCGAGATCGCATGTTTGTATACCATCTGGTTGACGCTGTTTTTCAGCAGCACGACGAACTGATCAAATGAATCAACCTGTCCCTGCAGTTTAATGCCGTTAACGAGGTAAATCGAAACCGGAACCTTTTCCTTGCGCAAGATATTCAGGAAGGGATCTTGCAAAGTTTGCCCTTTAGCCATATCGGGTCTCCTTGTTGTTGTTGTTGAACACCACGTCCCGGTGGCGCCGGTTGCCCTAAATGCAGTGTTCAGCCTAAGCGATTAAAAATGGTATCAGAAAGCCTGATATAGCGTCGATTACATCTGCTTCAAGGGGGTCGAATTGCATTCTTTTCGTGTCCGAGCGCAGCCAGGTGATTTGGCGTTTTGCGAGTTGGCGGGTGGCCACAAGCGCCTTATAGCGCGCCTGTTCAAGCGAACATTCGCCCACCGCATGGGTCCAGAATTGCCGATAACCCACGGCGCGCATCGACGGCATATCACGAGTTAGCAGCGGTCGCTCTCGCAGCACATTCACTTCGTCGAGGAAACCATTGTTTATCATGGTATTTAGGCGTTTTTCGATGCGCGTATGCAACACCTGACGCGGCTCAGGCTGCAGCGCAATGCGAAGATATTCAATATCCTCCGGCCCGCGGTCGGTGCGCCCCTTTTCCTGCCACTCGGACAGGGGCTTGCCGCTAATGCGATACACCTCATGCGCACGCTGAATTCGCTGGCTGTCGTTGGGACTTAGCTGCTTCGCCAACACGGGATCGAAACGCATGAGTTCCGCGTGCAGCGCAGGCCAACCGGACCTTTCTGCTGCAGCGTCGATCTCACGACGAATCTCCGCGTCCGCCGCCGGTAATTCAGCGATGCCCTGAATCAGCGCACGGAAATACATCATCGTGCCACCCACGAGCAACGGAATTCGTCCGGCTGCAAAGATCTCATCCATGGCCTGGCGCGCATCGCGCACGAAATCACCGGCCGAATAAGGTTCTTCGGGATCGCGTATGTCCACGAGTCGATGCGGTGTTTGCGCAAGCACGGCAGCATCCGGTTTCGCCGTACCAATATCCATGCCGCGATACACGAGCGCAGAATCCACGCTGATAACGTCGAACGCCATGCGCTCGCACAAGCCGATCGCGAGCTCGGTCTTTCCCGACGCGGTCGGTCCCATCAGGCACACAGCCGTGCGTGTCATCAGCGTCCGCGCAAAAACAGGCGATCGAGTTCGGTCATCGAAATAGCCGTCCAGGTAGGCCGGCCGTGATTGCATTGGTCTGCGCGCTCGGTCGTTTCCATTTCGCGCAGTAATGCGTTCATCTCATCAATCGTTAACGCACGATTCGCGCGCACCGAGTTATGGCAGGCCATGGTCGCGAGGTAGTCGTGGCAAATATCTTCGACGCGATTGCTCTGCCCCGCTTCCGACAAGTCGCTCAAGACATCACGCAACAAGGCCTCTGCGTCCGCATCTTTGAGGAGACTGGGCATCTCGCGGACAACGAGCGTTGTCGGACCCGTGCGATCAACGACCAGGCCGATCATTTCCAATGTGTCTTGCGACGATTCCAGTTTATTGGCTTCGTTTTCCGACACCGATACAGAAACCGGTACGAGCAATGGCTGTCGAACGATGCGCTGATCGTCGAAGCCGGCCTTCAGTTTTTCGTAGACGATGCGTTCATGGGCAGCGTGCATGTCCACGATGATCAGCCCGTTCCGATTTTCGGCAAGAATGTACACGCCGCCAAGTTGCGCCAGCGCGAATCCCATGGGTGGAATCTCGCCCTCGTGCTCCACCACTTGCGTCGCGAGCGCCGCGCCGCCACCGGCGAATCGATCATAGACAGCAAGTGTTTCCCGTACTGCTGACATTCCCGGACGCGGCGAACTCTGCAATTGCATGCTGCCCTGGTGAAACACGCCTGGCTGAGGACCCGCCGGCAGCGGTGTAATCGAATGGCCGCCGGGGCGCGTGTCACGCAACGCGAGCTCCAGCGTTTGCGACACAACACCGTGAATGCGGCGGCTGTCGCGGAATCGTACCTCGTGTTTGGCCGGGTGCGCATTGGCGTCAACGGCGGCAGGGTCCAGGGTCAGGCTCAGGATGTAGGCCGGGAAACGGCCCTGAAACAGCACATCGCGGTAGGCGTGCCTGGCCGCATGCGACAACGTGCGGTCCGAAATGCTGCGGCCGTTCACAAACCAGTACTGCATGTCCGGTTGGCTGCGATTGAACGTCGGCAGTGCCAGCCAACCCGACAATGCAATGCCGTCTGTCTCGCGTTCGATGAACACGGCCTGCCCTGCAAATGCGTCGCCGCATATTGTCGAAACGCGCGCCAGTCGTCCGTCGTCTGAATCCGCGGCTTTCAATACGAGCACCGCACGGCGATTGTGGGTCAACGTAATCGCAACCTCGGGTCGTGAAAGCGCCAGACGCCGAATCCATTTTTCGATGTGTCCAAATTCGGTGCGCTCGGTGCGCAGAAATTTTCGGCGTGCCGGCGTGTTGTAAAACAGGTCATGCACTTCGACGCTGGTACCAAGCGGATGCGCGGCGGGTCGCAGTGTGCCCAGCTCACCGTTGTCCGCGTCCACCTGCCAGGCGGTATCCTGATCAATCGTGCGCGAGGTCAGCGTCATGCGCGCGACCGACGCGATACTGGGCAGCGCTTCACCGCGAAATCCCAGGGACACGACGGCTTCGAGGTCTTCAAGGCTCGTAATCTTGCTTGTCGCATGGCGCGACAACGCAAGCCGCAATTCGTCTTTGTGTATACCTGCGCCGTTGTCACGAATGCGAATGAGTTTCTGACCACCCGCAACAATGTCGATTTGCACGTCACTGGCGCCAGCATCGAAACTGTTCTCCAGTAATTCCTTAACGACGGACGCCGGGCGCTCGACCACCTCGCCGGCGGCGATCTGGTTAATCAGGTGATCTGGAAGTTGCTGGATGGGCATCGCTGGATGACATCAAAACCTGGCTAAGGGTCGGAACCCACCATTCTTTCAAAACGATGCTGAAATGTCTTGTGTTGAGGCGCGCCTAGCTGCCGACGAAAATCGGGATACTTAAGGTCTGGCCGACGCGGATGCGGTTATTGCTGAGCTTGTTCGCGCGCCGAATGTCAGCGGTGCTGACTTTGTAGCGTTGAGCAATTTCGGACAAGGTGTCGCCGCGCGCGATTACGTGCTTCACCTGGCGAACAGGCTCGCGACGCGCATCCATCGCAATGCGTGTGTCGGGCGGCGCATTTTCGTAAAAATAGCTGCGAATCCCCGCGAGCACGGCATCCGCGACGCGTCGCTGGTGGCTCTTGCTCTTGAGCCGTTGCTCTTCACCGGGATTCGAGATGAATCCGGTTTCAATCAGGATCGACGGCATATGCGGCGCCTTCAGTACGATCAGGCCGGCCGTTTGCACGCTGCGGCGATGCACCTTGCCAATCCGCGCCAACTCGGCGATAACGTCACCACCCACCTCGAGACTGGCGCTTAATGCCGCATTCTGCGACAGATCCAGCAACACTGACGCCAACACGTCGTCTTTGTCGTCAAGCGATACGCCACCCACGGATTTGTTCTCGCGCTTGGCGAGCTCCCGGGCAGCCTCGTCACTCGCACCCTTCAGGGATAAGGCATACACGGTTGTGCCGGCGGGTCGACTGTCATCGACGGCGTCGGCGTGAATCGAAATAAACAAATCCGCCCTGGCCCGCCGTGCAATGTCCATACGCTTGCGATGATCAACGAATACGTCGCTGTCACGCGTCAGGATAGCCTGCATGCCAGGCTCGGCATTGATGCGCGCCGCCAACGCTCGTGCAATAGCCAATGCGACGTCTTTTTCTTTGGTCCGGGCTTTGCCGATCGCGCCCGGGTCGTGACCGCCGTGTCCGGGATCGACCGCAACAATGATGTCACGGCCCGGTCGGTAGCTCTCCGAGGCGCGTTTAACGGTTTGCAGGCTGCCTGTGCGTTGCAGATCGACCACCAGCCGGTCGCCGTACTGCTTGTTCGGGCCCGCCGTAAAACTGCGGGAGCGAATGGGCTCATTGAGGTCCAAAACGACGCGCAACTGGCCATTGGCGCGAACGGCACTGCGAATCGAGCGCACCGAGCCGGTTCCCTGCGGCATGTTCAGCAGCCCTTGCGCGAGTCGGCTGTCCTTCAAATCGATCACGAGCCGGTCCGGGCCGCGCAGCGTGAAGATGTTGTGTTCAGCGGTTTCGCTGAGGTCGAGGACAACGCGGGTCTTGCCGTTCTCGGACCAAATGCGGATATTTTCGACCGTTGTGCCGGCCTGCGCCGTGGCAGCGCAGACGAACAGTAAAACAACTGATTTCGCTCTCAGTCCGATCATCGCTCTCGAAAATCTCAAAATCCAGGGATAATGTTGGTCGAGTATACAAAATCGTCACCAAAAGCCAAGATTTTTCGCTTCAAAATTATGGAGATATAGCGCTTTTCTAATCTAGGAGATCAATTTGGAGGCGAGCCGCTTACCGCGCTCGCTAATGCCCTCGATGTCCAGGTGTCGACCTTGCTGCTCGTATTTCAGCGTAATTCGCAGGTCAGCACTCGCCGCGAGCTGCGGCGCACGATCCGGCCATTCAACGAGGCGCAGACCCTCGTCCATTTCGTTCCAGCCCAGGTAGCGCAGCTCCTCTTCGGCTCCAACTCTATATAAATCAACATGATAGATACTTACATAGGGCAGCTGATAAGGCTCAACCAGCGTGTAGGTCGGGCTCGGAATGGCGCCGCTGTGCCCGTAGGCCCGAATCAGTGCCCTCGCCAAGGTGGATTTTCCGGCCCCGAGCTCGCCGTCGAGCAAGATCGTCCAGCCGCCTGTGTCCTCGGGCAGGGCCGCGTGCAGCTTGCCCGCGAACTCAATCGTTGCGGCCTCGTCGGCCAGGAACAGGCTCATGCGTTAAGCACGGCGCGCAGTTCAGCAATCAGATCTGACGCCATCAGCCCGCGTTCGCCCTGCCTCGCCGCCCTGTCCCCGGCCAACGCGTGTGCCTGCACGCCAACGCAGGCCGCTTGCTCAGGGTCCAGCCCCTGCGCCAGCAGGGCCGCGATAATCCCGGTCAGCACATCGCCCATGCCGGGCGCGGCCATGCCGGGGTTCCCGGCCGTACATATCCACGGCACGCCTGCGGATGACGATACGAGACTGCCTGCGCCTTTTAGAACGACGGACCCACCGACGCGCTCCTGCAAGGCTTGCAATGCCGCGAGTCGATCAGCCTGAATATTGCCGGCAGACGTATCCAGCAATGTCGCCGCCTCGCCCGGATGGGGCGTGATGACGCGATTTGCGGCGTGTCCGCCCGCATCGGCCAACAGATTCAAGGCGTCCGCATCCCAGACACAGGGCCGTTCGTCGGCGGCTACACGCTCAAAAAGGGCTTGCGCCCATGCGCAGCGACCAAGTCCCGGCCCGAATGCGATGACATCGGCAGTGGCAATCAGCGTGTCCAGATCATCGGCAGTGGCGATGCCGTGCGACATGAGCTCGGGACAGGCTGCAACAATGCTGGCAGCGTGCGACGGGTCCGTCGCAAGACTCACGCGACCCGCGCCCGCCCGCAGCGCCGCCTCGCCGCACAAGCGCGCTGCACCGGGCATGCCTGCGCCGCCGCCGATCACGAGGACATGCCCAAAATCGCCCTTGTGTGCGTCCCTGGCCCGGCGCGGCAGTAATTCCTGAATGTCTCGCGTGGCAATGCGGCGCATGGCGACACGCGAGGTATCACGGCAGCTATCGGCTATGCCGAGCCCGGCGAATACCAGCTTTCCCGTGTGCGCCGGGCCGCCGCCGAGAAAGAGTCCGGGCTTGAGGCCCACAAAGGTCACGGTCAGATTTGCCTCGATCGCACTGCCAAGCACGTCCCCTGTATCGCTGTGCAGGCCGGTCGCGATGTCCAGCGCCATGACGGACGCCAGATGTCGATTGGCCGCAACGACGGCGGCAGCGAAGTCCCCGCCCAGCGGACGTTCGAGTCCGTTTCCCAGCATCGCATCAACAAGTAATTCGGCCTCTGGGTCGAGTTCGCCCGACCACGGCATGACCACGCCGCCCGCGGCCGAGAAATCCTTGCACGCGGTGGCTGCGTCAGCCTGCAAAGACTCCGGATCGACGAGCGCAAGCGTCGAAACCACGATGCCCTGTGCCGCAGCGAGGCGCGCCACGACATAGCCGTCGCCGCCATTGTTGCCGCCGCCACACAGCACCTGCCAGCGCTTCGCATCCGGAAATTCAGCGCATGCTGCTTTAACGGCGGCATCCGCGGCACGCGTCATCAGCGTGTAGCCGGGGATCGATTCATCCTCGATCGCTTTTCGATCGATGTCCCGAACCGCCGCGACGGGGTAAATTTCCACAGGCATGCTATCCATGCACGCGATTATACTGTCAGCCGACCGACGATTTCGTGCAGAGCATGCAAAAACAAGACGAGACAACAGACCACCGCAAACTCAAAGAGGACATTCGTCTGTGGGCGAGTGAACTTGGCTTCCAGCAAATGGGTATCAGCGATATCGATCTGTCGGTTGCCGAGGAACGCCTGGCGCAATGGTTGCGTGACAAGTTTCACGGCACGATGGATTACATGCACAAACATGGCCGCAAGCGCAGCCACCCCGAAGAGCTTGTGCCGGGCACGGTCCGCGTCATCTCGGTACGCATGGATTATTTGCCCGAGTCGCAGGAAAACGCGAAGCAACTTCTCGATCACGATTCGAAAGCATACGTGTCGCGCTACGCATTGGGACGCGACTATCACAAGCTCATGCGCGGACGGCTGCGCAATCTGGCGCGACAAATCACCGACAGTGTCGGCGAGTTTGGTTATCGCGTATTTGTCGACAGCGCACCCGTGCTCGAAAAAGCCCTTGCAGAAAAAGCCGGCATCGGCTGGATCGGAAAACACACCAACGTCATTAACAAGAATGCGGGTTCATGGTTTTTCCTTGGCGAGCTGTACACGGACTTGCCGTTGCCGATTGATGCGGCGGCTAGCGGGCATTGCGGAAGTTGTGTTGCGTGTATCGACATATGCCCGACGCAGGCGATCGTTGGGCCTTACTCGCTCGATGCACGCCGTTGTATTTCCTATCTCACCATTGAATTGCAAGGCCCTATTCCGGTCGAGTTTCGAAAGGCCATTGGCAACCGTATTTACGGTTGTGACGATTGCCAGTTGTTTTGCCCCTGGAACAAGTTTGCAGAGCCCACGGCCGAAGGCGATTTCGCACCGCGTCATAAACTCGACAGCACTGACATGACCGAGCTGTTCGCGTGGACCGAAGACGAATGGTTAAAACGAACCGAGGGCAGTGCGATACGCCGAATTGGTTACGAACGCTGGCAACGCAACCTGGCGATCGCGCTTGGCAACGCGAAAACAACAGCGGCCGTCATCGACGCGCTGAACAAAAGCCGCGATACTCAATCCGAACTTGTTGCCGAACACGTAGCATGGGCACTCGAGCAACACGCCTGACAAATAAGAATACGGAGTAACACAATGTTCGATGCACCAAAATCACCTTATCTCGTCCCCTTCGATGGCAGTTTTTCCATTAGTGACGCCAGCACCAGCGGCGTGTCGGATGGCCACCGACACAGGGGCAAGCATCGCAAACTGGCCAGGAACAAACTTCAGCAGTTGCAGCGCGTGTTGGCCGCCGGTGATCGGCACGCCGTCCTGCTCGTGTTTCAGGCGATGGATGCGGCGGGCAAAGACAGCACGATTCGTGCCGTCATGCAGGGTATCGATCCGTCCGGTTGCCAGGTCTACAGCTTCAAACGGCCCTCCAATCTCGAACTCGACCATGACTTCCTGTGGCGCACGAGTTTTCGTCTGCCGCAACGTGGACGTATCGGCATTTTCAATCGCAGCCATTATGAGGAAGTCCTCGTCGTACGGGTGCACCCGCAGATCCTCGCATCACAAAAACTACCGGGCGAACTCAAGCTCGAAACGATCTGGGATGACCGACTGAAATCAATCCGTGACCAGGAAGAACATCTCGCGCGCAACGGCACGGTCATCATCAAATTCTGGCTTAACGTCTCGAAGGACGAGCAAAAACGGCGCCTGCTGGCACGCCTCGACGATCCGAAGAAACTCTGGAAGTTTGAGCCGGGCGACATTGTCGAGCGACGCCACTGGGACGCATACATGACCGCCTACGAAGACGCGTTGAATGCAACATCGAGACCGTGGGCGCCGTGGTATGCGATTCCGGCCGACGATAAAGATTATATGCGAGCGCGGGTTGCAGAAATCATCACGAATTCGCTGGAAAGCATCGGTCTGAGTTACCCGCAACCCAGCGAAGAAGACCTGGTTGAATTCGCCGCATCCCGCGCAGAGCTGGAATCCGAAACGGACTAGCGTCTCAATTTCAAGTACTGCCCCGGCTCGACGGCGAGACTGTGCCGCAGTCGTGGTTCTTGAACGCCAATACCCGCCAAAATCCGCTGATGGGTGAGATTTTATCGATCAACTCGGACTACAAGCGGACGCTGCTGGAGAGTCTCGAATTATTCAAGGGTGTGTTGCCCGAGGATATTCATGGGCTATTGCAGAAATGTGACCGCCGCGACCTCGCGGCCGACGAGCTGCTGTTGTCGCCCAACGAGAAAAACGAGTACGTGTTCATCGTCTTGTCGGGCAGCCTGAACGTACATGTCGGCTCAGTCAGCACACCTGCAGTCGCGACAATGGAGACCGGCGAGTGTGTCGGCGAGATGTCGATTATTGAGGACCGCGACCCATCGGCCTACGTTATCGGCGCCGAAGATTCTCACCTCCTTGTCATTCATCAGTCCACATTGTGGGACATGGTGAATGCATCGCATGAATTTGCGAAAAACCTGTTAATCGTCTTGTCCGAACGCGTTCGCAGTCACAACCGCGTCATTGCCGACAACTATGGTGAACTGCGAAAGTTTGAACGCCATGCAACGACCGACGCATTGACGGGGCTCGGCAATCGTCACTCGATGAATGAATCCTTTCCGCGAGAAATATCGCGTTGCAAACAAGACGAATGTCCGATCGCCTTAATCATGATCGATGTCGATAACTTTAAGGACTTTAACGACAAGTTCGGCCACATCGCGGGCGACCGGGCGCTCTCGGCAGTCGCACATATCCTGAAGACGCAATTTCGTCCACGTGATGTGTTGATTCGCTATGGCGGCGATGAATTTTCTGTTTTGTTACCGGGCGTCGATGAAAAACAGGCGCTGATCATTGCAGACCGAGTTCGACAAAACGTGAGTGGCAACACCGGAGATGGCAGCGACTCGCTGATTCAGATCCCCGTACGCATCTCCATGGGCGTCGCAGAACTCCAAGCCGATGGTACATTGGAAAAATTGATTCGCGCGGCAGACGATGCGCTTTATCGCGCGAAGCGAGGAGGCCGGGACGCCGTCGCCCTTTAATCAATGTATCGCAAATTAGATCGTTACGACGACATTATCGATTAAACGCGCCACCCCGAGGTCTACGGCCGCGATGACAATCAGTTCATCGCAGTCACGATCCGGCGGCGCGAGATTTTGCGCTCTGCGAATAGCCACGTAGTCGATACCGAAACCTGCTTTTTCGAGGCTCGCGATCGCCGTCTTCTCGAGCTCCGCGTAATCCCGCTTACCATTTTGCAATGCGGCTCCAACTTCATCCAGAATCTCGTGCAGCATGGGCGCAATGGCCCGTTCTTCGTCGGTCAAATACTGGTTACGCGAGCTCATCGCCAAGCCATCCTCCTCGCGAACCGTCTCCGCCGTAATGATGCGAATCGGCAGGCTGAGGTCTTCGGTCATGTAACGAATAACGAGTTGCTGCTGATAGTCTTTTTGCCCGAACACGGCGACATCGGGTTGCACCAGCGCGAACAGACGCGCAACGACCGTTGTCACGCCATCAAAATGCCCCGGACGCGACGCGCCACAAAAATTCTCGGTCAAACCCGGAACAGACACGACGGTTGCACACTCGTGCCCGTAGGGATACACAACGTCATCAGCGGGAACGAACAACACATCCGCACCGATTTGCTTGAGTCGTAGCGTGTCGCGATCGAGTGT
>JADFLJ010000055.1 GCA_022564475.1 Pseudomonadota bacterium | reverse complement strand
CAGGTGATTCCGCAAGGCGGCAGCCTGGTCGGTTTCTTTCGCTCGGACTACAAAGAGGTCAAACGACCGAATCAGGCGGAGGGTTCGGATTACACACTCGACGTCTCCATGGTGTCGGATTTGTACGACGTGAGAAGCGACAAGCGCGTCTACTCAATTGAGTCGAGTACACGAAATGGCGAGACTCGTTACCAGATCATCATGGCGCAGAGCAAAGCGATAGCAGACCGCCTTAAGAAAGACGGCCTGATTCGCTAGGCTTTGCTGTAGGAGGGTCTCTAGGCCCGAATCGCAGCTATTCGTATCGAAGCGCCATCACAGGCCGTGCGCTAGCCGCGCGGCCTGCCTGCAATCCGATCGTCAGCCAGGCGGCTGCGAGCGCAACCACAGCACTTGCAACAAATAGCCAGGCCCACTCGGCGAATGGCACTTTGTAGACGAACCGCGTCAACCACTGGTTCATGAAGTAGTACGCAACCGGCCAGGCGATTACGTTGGCTATGAGTACGAGCTTCGTGAAGTCGGACGTCAAAAGCAGGACTATGTCTGTCGCCGACGCACCCATGACTTTGCGAATACCGATTTCCTTGGTGCGGCGTTCGGTCGTGAACGAGGCAAGGCCAAAGAGGCCGAGTGTCGCAACGAAGATCGCGAATGCCGAGAAGGCCGCGAACATCTGTGCCTGTTTCGCTTCAGCCCGGTAGCGCGCATCGAAACGATCATCCAGAAACTCCCAGTTAACGGGATCGTTCGGTACCAAGCGAGTCCACACATCCTCGAAAAACGCGATAGCGGCGCTGTGATCACCCGGCGCGAGTTTGATGGATATGTTGCGCTGGTAGTTCGGGTTCGGTTCGGCGTAGACGGTCGCTTTCATCTCATCATGCAGCGATGAGAAATGGATGTCCGGAATGACGCCGACGATCTCTCTGTCAATCGACATCGTAAGCTCCCGGTTCTGAAAATTGCGAATAACCTGGCCGATAGCCTCTTCCGGTGTCCAGCCGAAACGCCGCGCTGCAGACTCATTGAGAATGGCTGCGGCATGCACGACAGGTTGCTCCTCGGTGGGTGTAGCAATTTTCATCTCGTTTTCGCGGAATGCTCGCCCCGCCAGAAATTCGATGTCGTAGTGATCGAACCATTGATAATCGACCTTGATGTCCGAGATTCCCATGATGTCTTCCATAACTGCCTGCCGGCCGGCCTGGATATAACCGCCGCCGTCCAGGTTTTGCTGGCTTGGCACTCGTGACGAATACACAACCGATTCAATATCGGGATGTGATTCGAGCTCGGCCTTCAGGGGCGTGTACAGGCCCCAGAGGTCAGCGAAGAAGGGTAGTGAATGTACGATGTTGCGCGACCTGTCAAATCCCAGATCGACGTTACGCGCGTAGTGCATCTGCGCCATAACCACACCTGTCGCGATGAGTAATACAATAGACGTTGCGAATTGAAAAACTACGAGCACTTGTCTTAGCACAACCGATCCACTGCTTGATGCCACGCCCTTGAGTACCGATACGGGTCGAAAGTGAGACAGGTAAAACGCGGGATAACTGCCGGCGATGAGGCCGACAATAATCGTTCCTCCGAGCAGTACGACGAGCGTGCCTGGATCGGCGAGTGAAAAAGCCAGCGGTTTCTCAAGGAACGCACCGAAGGACGGCAGCGCGAGTTCCACGAGCGCGACAGCGAGCAGCATTGCGAATGCCGTTAGCAAAACCGATTCACCCAGGAACTGGGCGATAAGTTGGCGGCGATCAGCACCGACCACTTTGCGTATGCCCACTTCCTTGGCGCGCTGCGTTGAGCGGGCAGTTGTCAGGTTCATGAAGTTGATGCAGGCGATCAGCAGGACCACGAAGGCAACAGCTGAAAAGGTATAAACCACAGCACTGCTGCCGTTCGTCCGCCATTCCTGGTCGCGATTCGACGTCAAGTGAATGTCTGTCAGCGCCTGCAGATTGAGAGCGGTGCCGTTCGGCGCATCCTCTCCGCGGTATTTGATAATGAAGTCCTCAAACTTGGCCTCCAGGTCATCCGGGTTGAAGCCCTCGGGCAGCCTCACGTACGTGTAGTAGTTGTTGCTACCCCAGCTCTCAAGCGCGTCAGGCCCCATTAGCATCGGAACGATGTTGATCGACGTCACAATTTCGAATCGCATATGAGTGTTATCGGGCAGGTCTTCAAAAACGCCGGTGACCGTAAAGTCGGCCTGTCCCATGACGTTGATAATCTTTCCCATTGGATCCTGATTGCCGAAATATCGACTAGCCGCTCGTTCCGACAGGATGATATTAGTTGGTGCTGCAAGCGCCGTGTCGGGATCACCGCTGACGAACTTGAGATTGAAAAATTCGAAGACGTTCGCATCGGCAATGACCAGCGTTTCATCATTGATGGTTTTTTCATCAATCGTCAACGCGGTCCGTCCCATGCGCATGATGCGGGTGATGTCCTCAATCTCCGGAAAATCCTGCTTGAGCAATGGCGCGATCGGTGGCGCTATCGCCGCTAGGCGCAGGTTGTTGCTGAAGAAGTCTCGTGTGACGCGATGGATACGATCCGCATTTTGCCAGTGCTTGTCATACGAGGTTTCATACTGCACAAACAAGGTAATGATGATGCAACAAGCCAGCCCTATCGACAGGCCAATAATATTAATAGTGCTGAAAAGCGGATTGCCCGTGATGTTTCTGAATGCAATTTTCAGGTAATTACTAAGCATGACTTGTCTCACCTGTGGACTGAATGCCAACGACATTTTCGGAAAGCACACGTCCGTCCAACATGCGCACGATTCGACTTGCGTGATCTGCATGGCTCGGATCATGGGTCACCATGATGATTGTCGTCCCATCAGTGTTTAGTTCTCCGAGCAGGCTCAAGACTTCTTCGCCGTTCGTTGTATCCAGGTTGCCGGTCGGCTCGTCGGCCAGAATCAGCCCTGGGTTCGTAACGACTGCGCGAGCAACCGCAACTCGCTGTTGTTGGCCGCCGCTTAACTGCTGCGGCCGATGGCCGCCCCGATGAGCAATTTTTACGCGCTCGAGAACCTCTTGCACGCGCTCTGCACGTTCTTTTGCGGGCATTTTTTGATACAGAAGCGGCAACTCAACGTTTTCGGCGACAGACAATTCGTCAATGAGGTTAAAACTTTGAAAAATAAAGCCGATGTTATCTTTTCGCACTACCGAGAGTTCTCGTTCGGAGCGATTTGCGACATCTTCGCCGAGGAATTGGTAACTTCCCGTGTCGGGCGAGTCCAGCATTCCGAGAATATTCAGCAACGTTGACTTGCCGCAACCAGATGGCCCCATGATCGCAATGAATTCACCTTTCTCGATTTCGAGATTGACCTGATTCAAGGCAGTCGTCTCTACGTCGCTGGTTCGATAAACCTTGGATAAATCGTGTAATTCAATCATGTTTGCGCCCCCTGGTGATAGTGTTTGGTTTGTTGGTCGATTTAATGATCGATAAACAATCGATCGACCGTAATGAAATTACTGTAGGAAGAAATAATGACTTCGTCGCCGTTCACCAAGCCGCCGACAACCTCAATGTTGCTCGAGTTTCTACGCCCCAGTTGCACGTCGCGACGAGTGGCGACTGACCCGTCGGCGTCGAGAACAAACACCCAGGCACCGCCCGTGTCATTAAAAAACGGCCCATTGGATAGAAGCACGACGTCGCTTGTTGTATCACCGAGGACGAGACGCATCTGCAGCGTTTGCCCGCGCCTAATATCATCCGGCGTGTCGTCAATGAATCGCAGATCGATTTCGAACTGCGATGCCTGCACATTGGGATAGACCTTGCTGATCTCCAGATCGTAGCGCTTGCCGTTAAATCCCAGTTCGGCACGTTGGCCGACGCGGACCCGGCTCAGGTAGAACTCGTTGACGAACGCTGTTGCCTTGAATCGATCAACGTCGTCGATTTGTCCCAGGCGCTCACCGCGACCTTTCGATTCGCCGATTTCGGCGTTAAGTGACGTCAGTTGTCCGGCGCGTGGCGCCCTGACGAGCAGGTTGTCCAGGTTCGAGCGAGTCAGGATCAGGTTTTTCTCAAGTTGGGACACCGATGTTTCAAGCTGTTCGATCTGCGCGAGACGGATTTTTTCCTCCTGCCCCTGACTTTCGCGTGTGACCCCACGGCGACTTTTCCAGTAATCGAGCTCGTCAACGGCGTCCTCGTACTCGTTTTTTGAAATGAATTGCCTGCCTTCGAGCTCGATGTATCGGGTGACGAGTCGGCCAAGGCGTGAAATCTGGTAGTCGATCTCGATCAGATCGCTCTTGAGCGACAAGCGGTTTTGCTGGATTGCGAGTTGCGTATTGCGAAGATTGTTAAGTTGCTGGCTGACCTCGGCCTCGCGAGCGATGACATCCAGTTGCAGCGACGTGTTTGAAAGTTCGAGTATCGGCTGGCCTTCTTCCACGTAGGCACCATCTTCGACAAGGATGCGCTCGACCCGTCCGCCCTCAATTGCGTCGAGGAACACCGTGCGCTCGGGCGCAACCGTTGCGCGCAACGGAATGTAATCCTCGTAGGCGCCTGTCGCAACGATCGTAGTGCGAATACGCTCGCCGTCAAGCGTGTAGGACGTAGATGCATCCCGGGTTGCCCAGATCACCCAAACCAGCAGGGTTGCTGCAACAATGCTGCCGCCGACAAGGAGAGGCTTGCGCGAGCTGCGCTGGATCTTGCGATCCATCGCGTCGCCAGGCTTGTGATTCGTCGTATTCATGCCCTAATAAAAGCAAGGCCTGTGCCAATCTCATGACTAATAAAATCAATGGTTTATGCAAAGCCTGCCACTCGCAGGTGTTCGATATCGAAAAAGACTGATCGATTTCGGACACCTCCCGGGCTACAGTCGGGGGGATGACCGCGACAGCGACAATTCTCATAGTGGATGACGACGCCGACGTGCTGATGGCGGCCAGGCTACTGCTGCAGAAGCATTATTCGCATGTCCTGACAACCGAGAATCCAGCGGATATCGAGGCGATGATGTCGGAGCAACGGATTGACGTCTTCCTGCTGGATATGAATTTCGCCATTGGCCGCAATACGGGCGCCGAGGGCCTGCGGTGGCTGCAATACATTGTTGCTGAGGACCCGGATGCGGTGGTGGTTCTAATGACCGCGTTCGGGGATTTGAATACAGCTGTACAGGCGATGCGCGAGGGTGCAGCTGATTTTGTTCTTAAGCCATGGCAAAACGACAAGCTAGTCGCGACATTACGGGTTGCGTCTCAGTTGCGACAAACGCGCGCGAGCCTAACGGCATTGAGCCAACCGCCACCACGGGAGGACATGGTCGCCGGATCCGCCGCGATGCAAAAGGTGCTCAAGTTAGTGGCGCGAGTAGCGCCAACGGATGCGACGGTATTGATACGCGGCGAAAACGGAACGGGAAAAGAGCTCATCGCACAGGCTTTGTACCGTCAATCAAAACGTTCCGACAAAATGCTCGTCGCTGTTGACCTTGGTGCTGTTGCCGAGAATCTGTTTGAGAGTGAACTGTTCGGCCATCGACAAGGCGCGTTCACGGATGCCCGTCAGGACAGGGCAGGTCGTTTTCAGGCCGCTAGCGGTGGCACGCTGTTTCTTGATGAGATCGGCAATCTCCCGCTCGCGTTGCAGGCCAAACTGATGCGCGTACTTGAGGCCCGCGAAGTTACGCCGCTGGGAAGCGATCACGCTGTCGCGGTAGACGTAAGACTGATCGTCGCAACAAATCAGCCACTGGAGCGGCTAGTCGCGTCGGGTGAGTTTCGGGAAGATCTGCTGTATCGAATCAATACGATCGAAATCGATTTGCCACCATTGCGGGAGCGATTAGATGATCTTGCTGAACTCGTGGATCACTTCGCGGCTGCAGCGGCGCGAAAATACCGTCTGCCCGAGAAGTCGTTTTCGCGTGACGCGCTTGCGGCGCTCGCGGCACATCATTGGCCCGGAAATATTCGTGAGCTTTCGCACACTGTCGAACGAGCGGTATTACTTAGCGACGATGACCACCTGACCGCCGCCGACTTCGTCTTTACGCGACCGAGCGCAGACTCGCAGGCGGCTTCTCTAAATCTGGAGCAGAATGAGCGTCATCTTCTTGAGACAGCGCTGCGAAATGCGGCGGGCAATATTTCACATGCAGCCAGTGCCCTGGGCATAACGCGTGCTGCGCTCTATCGTCGCATAGAGAAGTACGACCTGTGAGCGTTCGCTTACGCACGCAGTTTCGCGTCCTGACTGTCGTGCAGATTTGCCTGCTAACGGTAACGCTTTTTGTGCTCAGCCTGACGGTGCTCGAGACAAGTCACCTCGCGGTGCCCGTCGTACTGGCAGTGATTGCGCTATTACAAGTTTTCGCCCTCATCCGCACTGTCCACGCACACGTCAACTCGCTTGAGGATTTTTTCGCGGCGGTAAATTACGAGGATTTTACGCGCCGATTCACTGCAGATGACGTCGATGCCGAATTAAAGGATGCTTTCAACAAGGTCCTGGAGCGTTTCCAGGACGCGCGTGCGGATCGTGATCTACAAGCGGGCTATCTGGACACAGTGATTCGCCATGTACCCGTCGCTTTTTTTGCGGCCCGCGCTGACGGATCCCTGTCACTCGTCAACAATCCCGCCCGCCGGCTCACAGGTATACCGACGCTGGGCAATATCAGAGATCTCGCAAAGCTGGACGACTCCTTGCCGGCCGCACTCGAGAGAATTGACGCCGGGCAACAGCAACTGTTGCGAACAAGCATTCGCGGCTTGCCCGTCGAACTGCGCGTGTCAGTCGCGGAAATTCG
This sequence comes from Pseudomonadota bacterium, assembly GCA_022564475.1. Classification (GTDB taxonomy): domain Bacteria; phylum Pseudomonadota; class Gammaproteobacteria; order Steroidobacterales; family Woeseiaceae; genus UBA1847. Next base: position 6,211 of record JADFLJ010000055.1, on the reverse strand, counting down.
TATAGCAGGCGAGATCGAGCGTCTATATTCGATCGAGAATCTCTCGGGAGAGCTGTCGGCGCGGGAATCGAGTGCCTGGCGAAACCTGATTCGCGTACTTACTCACGAGATCATGAATACGCTGACGCCAATCACGTCGCTGGCACAAACGACTGTCGGGATGTTGGATGAACCCGGTGCAGCAGCGGATATTCGTGAGGCGATCACAACAATCGGCAGACGTAGCGAGGGAATGATTCGCTTCGTTTCGCGCTATCGGGAACTGCTGCATGTACCTGAAACGTCTGCCGAAGATGTGGGTGTTACGGGTTTACTGAACAATGTCGCCACGCTTCTGCGACCGTCCCTGAAAAACATAAGCATCAAGGTTGAGGTCATGCCAAAGTCGTTGATCGTGTTCGCGGATAGGCAGCTGATCGATCAGGTCCTGATTAATCTTATGAAGAATGCAAGTGATGCGTTGACGGATACAGTCGACCCGCAAATATCCCTCGCAGCCGAACTTAAGCTTGGCCGCGTGATAATCAGTGTCACAGATAACGGTCCGGGTATCCATGAAGATGATATTAATCAGGTTTTCATTCCATTCTTTACAACAAAACGCGAGGGGAGCGGCATCGGACTGCCACTCTGTCGTCAGATCATGACGGCGCATAAAGGCGATATCGCCCTCAAGAGCGGCCCGTCTGGAACAACATTCAGCCTGGTCTTTAGCTAGAGTGCCCGGACCATGCGAAGCATTGACGAACTAATTGCCGATCACAGGCCGGGCTACTCGCTGGCGCAGCGTTTTTACACAGATGATGCGCTGTACGAGCGCGAGCTTGAGCGCGTTATCAATCGCAACTGGATCATGGCAGGCCATGTGTCCGAGCTTGCGCAAGAAGGTGACTTCAAACTTTTCGAGGTGGGTCGCGAGTCAGCGATCATCGTCCGTGGCAAAGACGGCGCCATCGGCGCGTTCGCCAACGTGTGCAGGCATCGAGGCTCCGTTGTGTGTCTGGAGGCACGCGGCAATACGCAGCAATTCACCTGCCCCTATCACGGCTGGAAGTACGGGCTCGACGGCCGTTTGCTCGCAGCACGAGCGATGCCGGATGGATTCGATGCTGAATCGCATGGGCTTAAGCCGGTTGCGCTCGAGCTGGTGCACGGGCTGATTCTGCTGTCTTTTTCGGCGACGCCACCATCGCTTGCGAATTGCCGTAAGGATCTGGCCGAGCCGATGGCCTTGTTCGACATTGAAGGGCTGAAAGTGGCTGCGCAGAAGGACTACCTGATTCCCGCGAACTGGAAGCTTTGTGTTGAGAATTACCAGGAGTGCTACCACTGCGCGACTGCACACCCCGAATACGCGCGTTTGCACACGCTGATGCTGCACCCCGAACAAAGACGGCGCGTGCAGCAGGCTATGCTCGACAAGATGGAACCCTGCGGCCTCAAACATTTCGACATCGACTTTCTGGACAGCAATGCCCGCGCGGGCGAGATCGGCTACGGCTATAGCCGCACAGCTCTGTTCGATGGCTACGTGAGCGGCAGCGAGGATGGGCAGGCAGTCGCACCGTTGCTGGGCAATTTGAGTGACTACGATGGTGGCGCGTCCGACTTTTCTTTCGGCGGATTTTCATTTTTGCTCGCCTACAGCGATCATGTCGTCGCCTACGTGTTTACGCCGGTGGACAAGAACAATTCGAAGTGTCAGATTTACTGGCTGGTGCGCGGTGACGCGCAGGAATCAAAAGATTACGATGTCGACAGACTGACCTGGCTATGGGATGTCACGACCCAGGCAGACAAGACCATTATCACGAACAACGCGAAAGGCATTCACTCGAAATACTACCGGCCCGGACCGTTCTCAAAAATGGAGCGAGCGGAGAGTAATTACGTCGAGTGGCTGCTGCAGGAACTCGCGCGACCGTTGGCAACAGATTGAGAACCTATGACGCCATCGTAGTGGGTGCGGGCCACAATGGTCTGACAACGGCCGCGTTCCTTGCACAAGCCGGGCTCGACGTCGTCTGTGTTGAAAAAAACGACTACATCGGTGGCGCGGCTGTAAGCCGCAACCTCTACAAGGACTGGATATATTCCAATTGTTCCTACGTCTGCAGTTTGTTGCGACCGGAAATTTACCGTGCACTCGAACTGCACAAACACGGACTGCAAATCACTCCTTACGGCGGCTCCGTAACGTTCATGGAGGACGGTGGCTATTTCGGTTCCTACCATGACAGCGAGGTCGCCTATCGCGAAATGGCAAGATTTTCGCGACGCGATGCCGATGAGTACAAGCGTTATTCGGCCGACACGATGCGTCAGTGTCGTTTTATCCGCGATTTTCTTCTCAGCACGGCGCCTGACCCAAGCTCCTTCAAGCCGAGCGATCTTAAAGAGCTGGCAAAAATAGGCAGCAAGTTCTACGAGATGGGTGAGGATCGAATGTACGAGACGATCCGCTTCTGGACGATGAGTGTCGCTGAATATCTCGATGAGTATTTTGAAACCGACGTTATCAAAGCCGCGTTTTCCGGCAGCGGCATTATCGGCACGGCACTCGGAATTTACTCACCGGGCACGGCCTATGTGCTGTTGCATCATTACATGGGTGACGTGGACGGCAACGTCGGTTCCTGGGGTTTTGCGCGCGGTGGCATGGGCGCGGTGTCGAACGCGATCGCCGCTGCATTTCAGTCGGCAGGCGGCGAACTTCGGACCGAGGCGGGCGTCGCACAGATCATCGTAAAAAATGGCAAGGCCAGTGGCGTGGCGCTGGAGAACGGCGATGAGATTTCCGCGCGCATTGTCGTCTCCGCATTAGACGTCAAGCGAACGTTCCTGCATTGCATGGACAAGAGTGACTTGCCTGAAGCATTTCATCACCGTGTGAATCACTTCAAGATTCGCGGCTCCTCCGGGAAGCTGAACATAGCGCTGGATGGATTGCCGACATTTCCTGCGTTGCCGGAGGGCAGCAACCTGATATGCAGCGACATGCATGTCATCGATTCGATGGAGCGAATGGAGCGTGCCTACGACGACTGGAAGGACGGTACCTGGTCGAAGGATCCCTATGTCGACATAGTTATCCCAACGCTCAATGATCCGACGATGGCCCCACCCGGCAAACATTTCATGAGCTGCTTCGTGCAGTATTGCCCGCATCAGATCGACGGCAGGCGCTGGACCGTCGAGGAGCGCGATGCCTTTGGTCAGACCGTTATCGACCAGATTGCGAATTACAGCCCCGACTTCAAAGACCTGATCCTGCACGTCGAGGTACGCACGCCACAGGACATTGAAGATGAAATCGGCATCACCGAGGGCAACATATTTCACGGCGAACTGACGATGGACCAACTGCTGTTTAATCGACCTGTTCCGGGTTATGCACAGTATCGATCACCCGTCGCCGGCCTCTATATGTGTGGATCGAGTACTCATCCTGGCGGTGGCGTCATGGCGGCCCCGGGCGCGAATGCCGCCCGCGAAATACTGAAAGACCTGCGCCGGCCGAATACCGTACCGGAGACATTCGGCGATGACTGATCGATACGACGCGATTGTCATCGGTGCCGGCCACAACGGACTGGTCTGTTCTGCGTTGCTCGCGAAGGCGGGTTACAAAGTGCTGGTGCTCGAAGCGAATACGCAGGTTGGCGGTGCTGCAGTGACGCGTGAGTTCGCACCGGGCTTTTCGGTGTCGGCTTGTGCGCACCTTCTGTATCAACTGCAGCCGGAGGTCGTACGTGATCTTTCTTTACGCGTGAAATTCGCGAGCGAAGATATGACGACGATTGCTCTGGCCGCCGACGGCAAGCACATTCGAATGCGTGGCGATAGCGTGGAAGGCGTCTCGGATGATGATGCTGTGAGCTACCGCAGCTTCCAAAAGCGCATGCAGGCATTCGCGCGGCTGCTGCGCACCTATCTGAACAAGACGCCGCCCAGACTCGGCACTCGCAAGCTTCGTGATCTTGTGACACTCGCAAAGCTGGGCTTTGATATCCGTCGCCTGGGCAAGACCGAGATGCGTGAATTTCTGCGACTCATCGGAATGAACATTCATGACGAAGTGGACGAGCGCTTCGAAAGCCCGACACTTAAGGGTGCAATCTGTCTCGATGCCATACTCGGTACGCATCTCGGGCCACGTTCACCCAACACGATCCTGACGTATTTGTACCGACTTGCGGGCAACGGCGGACAGGTCGCAGTGCCATATGGCGGCATGGGCAGTGTTGCGGATGAAATGGCGAGCACGGCGCGCAGCGCGGGCGTCACGATTCGCACGGACATGCCAGTCAAGCGTATCGTCGTGGATAACGGCCGCGTGCGCGGTGTGGAAACAAGCAGCGGCGAAAGCTTCGAAAGCTACAACGTTATTTCCAATGCCGATCCCAAGCGCACGATCTTCGAATTGCTTGGCGCACGTCACGTTGAGACCGGCTTCGCGCGGCGTATAGAGAACATTCGCATGCAAGGCAATGCCGCTAAATTGCACCTCGCACTGGATGGCCTGCCGGACATTCCAGGGCTGATGAAGAAAGACTTTGCAGAGCGTATCGTAATCGCACCCGACGAGCATTATGTCGAGCGTGCATTCAATCCTGTGAAGTATGGCGCTTGTTCACCGCAGCCTGTCATCGAAATGACATTCCCGAGTTTCCGCGATGCTTCTTTAGCGCCCACGGGCAAACACGTGCTGTCCGCTGTTGTGCAGTACGCACCCTATGCATCGAAAGAAGGCTGGAGCGATGCGGCAAGGGACAAATTTCTAAAGGATGTGATCGAGACCATTGCAGCGTATGCGCCGGATATTGAAAGCCGCATTAGCGCGAGCGAGTTGCTGACGCCCGCAGACATAGAGCGCGAGTTTCACATCACGGGCGGGCATTGGCATCACGGCGAACTGACGCTCGATCAATTCCTGTTTGTTCGACCGGTCGGCGGCGCGGCGCAGTATCGGATGCCTATCGATGGCCTGTATTTGTGCGGTGCAGGCGCGCATCCCGGCGGTGGTATCAGCGGCGCTGCCGGACGCAATGCGGCGCGGGAAATTCTGCGGGAGAAAAGCTGATGAGTCCTCGCAGCAAGCACGAAGTACAGCAAGGTCGATTGCGCTCGCCATTCCACTCGCGGATGCAGGCACTCGATACATTGAACACATGGCACGAGTGGAAGGGTTACACGAGCCCGGACGCACTGTATTGCGAGGACCTGGAGTATTTCGCGATTCGGAACTCGACGGCAGTCTTCGATCTGACACCGATGACGAAGTACCGCATTACGGGAGCGGATGCGGAGGCCTACCTGAATCGCCTGCTCACGCGTGACATGAGCAAGATCGCACCGGGCCGGGTTGCCTATGCGGTGTGGTGTGACGATCAGGGCAAGGTCATCGACGACGGTACGATTTTTCATCTGCGCAAAGGCGAATACCGGCTTTGCTCACAAGAGCGACATTACGCGTGGCTTCTTGCGGCGGCACTTGGATTCGACGTCTCGGTGGAGCACGAAACCGAAGACATTGCGGCCCTGGCTGTGCAGGGTCCGACGTCGGCCAGTGTCCTGAGAAACCTGGGCGTTGCGGGGCTCGACGAATTGAAGCCTTTCAATCTTATACACGTCGATTTTCAGGGTGCGCAACTCATGGTGTCGCGTACGGGCTTCACCGGCGACCTTGGTTACGAACTCTGGATAACGCCGGACAAAGCAGCAGCACTTTGGGATGCCTTGTTCGAGGCGGGGCGCTTGCACGGCATACGTGCGATAGGCACGAGTGCGCTCGAAGCCGCGCGTATCGAGGCGGGCTTTCTCGCCGCGTATCATGAGTTCCTGCCTGCGGATGAAACTGTCCGTACCGGCCGCTCCCGATCGCCACTCGAACTCGGTCTGGATTGGCTGGTGGATTTTACGAAGCCCGTTTTCAATGGCCGGCGTGCATTGGCAGAGGAAAAGCGCAGCGGTTCGACCTGGCGTTTGGTGAAGCTCGATATCGAGGGCAACAAGCCCGCACATAATGCGTATATCTTTGAGAAATCCAGGCGCAATCGTTCAGAAATTGGCTTCATCACGTCCGCTGCGTGGTCGCCCGTGTGCAAACAAAACATCGCGCCCGGCACGGTTCGGACACCACACGGTGAGCCGGGGTCGACGGGCTGGGTCGAAATATATTATCAACGCGAGATGCACTGGTCTCGGCAAA
>JADFLJ010000054.1 GCA_022564475.1 Pseudomonadota bacterium | reverse complement strand
ATCCTGATTTTGCTGCGCAAGCAGCCGCCTACGGTTGGCAGGGGAACGAGCTCAGCGTTGATCGCGACATCATCGTGCTCGCGAACCCTGAAATCGCAGGCTTGCCGAACTGGGTGATCGCGTTGGTCGCGGCCGGCGCTATCGCGGCTGCGCTTTCAACCGCAGCGGGATTGTTGCTGGTGATCTCGGCGGCCATTTCGCACGACCTGATCAAAGGCATCTTCATGCCGAAAATCAGTGAGAAACAAGAGCTGCTGGCTGGCCGCATTGCGGCGGCGTTCGCCATTCTCGTGGCGGGCTATCTGGGATTCGACCCGCCAGGCTGGGTTGCACAGGTTGTGGCCTTCGCATTCGGACTGGCTGCCGCATCGTTGTTCCCGGCCATCCTGATGGGGGTTTTCTTCAAGCGAATCAACAAAGAAGGCGCGATTGCCGGCATGCTGACGGGGCTGCTGTTTACCTACGGCTATATCGAGTTCTTCAAAGGCCTGTTTCTGAAATGGGCCGGCGCACCCTGGGGAGAGAACGTTGCCGAGAACTGGCTGTTTGGAATATCGCCGGAGGGTATCGGCGTGATCGGCATGTGTCTCAATTTTACCGTCGCCTTCACAGTGAGCTACCTGACAGCGCCGCCACCGGCTAGAATCCAGCGCATGGTTGAGCACATTCGCGTGCCGCGCCACTTTGATGAGGACCACGTATGAAAGCATCCAAACTCCTGCTGAATTCGATTCTGCCGGTCGCGTTGTGTATTTCGATGGGCGCGTCTGCAGCAGGGCTGGACAGCACCGAACGGCAGATGGCCGAGTGGATTGATGCCAATCTCGAGAACGCAATCAGCCTGCTCGAAGAAACCGTCAATATCGGCAGCGGCACGATGAATCACGACGGCGTTCGCGAAGTAGGCGTCGTCATGCGTCGCGAGCTTGATGCGATTGGCCTCGACACCGAATGGATCGAGATGCCGCCCGAGATCAATCGTGCGGGCCATTTGTTCGGCCGCCATGAAGGTACTGGCGGGCCGAAATTTCTGCTGATCGGCCATTTGGATACGGTTTTCGAGGCCGATGATTCGTTTCAGGCGTTTGTGCGGGACGGGAATTCGGCACAAGGGCCCGGTATTGAAGACATGAAATCCGGCAACGTCGTGATCGTCTATGCCTTGCTTGCGCTGAAAGAAGCCGGCCTGCTCGATGATTTTTCTGTCGTCGTTGCATACACGGGCGACGAGGAAAAATCGGGCAAGCCGCTGTCGATTACTCGCAAGGATCTTATCGAAGCGGGGAAGTGGGCGGATATAGCGTTGGGCTTTGAGTCCGCCATTAGCGACGAAGAAGGCGACTGGGCGACAATCGCACGCCGCAGTTCCTCCAGCTGGACGCTGAAAGTCACGGGCAAGCAGGCACATTCATCGGGAATCTTCGATGAGAATACAGGTGCGGGAGCGATTTTCGAGGCGGCGCGGATTCTTAATGAATTTTACGAAGACATTCGCGGCGAACAGCATCTGACATTCAATGCCGGAACGATTCAGGGCGGTACCGACGTCGAGTACGATGCCAGCCAGAATCGCGGTACGACATTCGGCAAGACCAATATCGTGCCGCGCGAGCTGGTCGTACACGGTGGCATACGGACGATCTCTGAGGATCAGCTGCAACGTGCGATGGACGCGATGCGTGAGGTTGTTGCCAGAAACCTGCCGCACACGACTGCCAGTATCGAGTTCAAGCTCGGCTATCCGTCCATGTCGCCAACGGCAGGCAATCGACGTTTGCAGATCTTGTTGTCGGACATCAACAAGGACATGGGTCGCGGCGAGATGCCTTCACTGGATCCCTCTCGTCGCGGTGCGGCCGATATTTCCTTTGTCGCGCAATACACCGATGCGCTGGCGGGTATGGGGGCGCTCGGTGTGGGCGGGCATACGCCGAATGAAAGTCTGGAGCTTGATACGCTGGCGCTGGCGACCAAACGAGCGGCGTTCATGATATATCGTCTCAGTCGGGAATCTCATCAGGAGTAATTAGCCGCCATGGGGAACGGTCACAGCCAGAGCGATGGCAATATGCGGCGCGTCATTCTTGCGCTGATACTGACCGCTTGTTTCATGGTCGTCGAGGTCATCGGCGGCATTCTGTCCGGATCGCTGGCCTTGCTTGCGGACGCCGGCCATATGCTGACCGACACGATGGCACTGGGTCTCGCCGCCGTCGCTTTTCACGTCAGCAAGCGACCGGCCGATCGAAGGCTCACGTTCGGATACCACCGATTTCAGATACTTGCCGCGTTTGTGAATGGTCTGAGTTTGCTGCTGATCGTCGGCTGGATTTTGTTCGAGGCTGTGCAGCGTTTTATATCGCCCGCAGAAGTGCTGGGTCAGACGATGCTGGTGGTGGCGGTCGCGGGCCTGGTCGTCAACATCGCTGCATTCCTGATCCTGCATGGCGCTGACAGAGATAATCTCAATATCAGTGCTGCGGTGATACACGTCGCTGGCGACTTACTCGGTTCTGTTGCAGCAATTGTTGCGGCGCTCGTCATTATCAAAACAAGCTGGATGATGATTGACCCGATACTCTCCGTCGCGGTCGCAATGTTGATTCTCAAAAGTGCCTGGGTGCTGGTGAAACGTAGCGCACACGTTTTGCTGGAGGGCGCGCCGGAGTGGCTGGACGTAGAGGATATGCAACGCAAAATAATTGCGGAATTACCCGGTGTAGGCGGTATTCATCACGTGCATGTGTGGGGGCTGACGCCGCAGGATCTAATGCTGACGATGCATGTGTGCCTGGAAGCGGAGGCGGCCAACCCGACTGACACGATTCGCAGGGTCAAGAATTTGTTGCGTCGCGACTACGGCATCGACCATTGCACGATTGAGCTCGAAGTCGACGAATGCTCGGATATTAATCGTCAGGCGTAATCGTGCCGATGTAGGGCAGCGTGCGATCGCGTTCTGCGAAATCGAGCCCATAGCCAACAACCCATTCATCACCAATTCCGAAGCCGATGTAGTCAATATCGACATCTACTTCGGCTGCCTCGGCCTTATGCAGCAGCGTGCATGTCCTGATCGATGCAGGGCGGTGCGATTCGAGAATGCCGATCAGGTAATTGAGCGTGCGGCCCGTGTCGACGATATCTTCGATAATCAGTACGTGGCGATTCTCGATGTTGCCGCGAACATCCATGACCAGTCGAACCGCCCCCGACGATGTACTGGAACTGCCGTAACTTGAGACCGCAATAAATTCGATCGTGCGCGGAATCGTCAGCTTGCGCGACAAGTCGGCCAGAAAGATAAAGGATCCTTTGAGAACTCCGATGAGAACGATATCGCCCTTGTTCGCGTAGTCGGACGAGACCTGTTCTGCGAGTTCGGCAACGCGTTTTTGAATGGCTTGTTCGCTAATGAGTACCGGCGGCTTGTCCACGTTTTGCCCCTTGGCTGCGCATCGATCGAGGATACGGTATCTTTGCCCGCTGTGAAACGCACGATCGCAATAGCCGGCAACATGGGGTCCGGGAAATCGACACTCGTCGAATTTCTGGCGCGCACCTATGGCGTGATGCCGTTCTATGAGCCCAATGACGAAAACCCTTATCTGGAAGACTTTTACAAGGATATGAAGCGCTGGGCGTTTCAATCGCAGCTGTATTTCCTGAGCAGTAAGTTTCGCTTGCATCAGGAGCTGGATCGGCAGGCCGGCACAGTTGCGCTCGATCGTACGATCTTCGAGGACGCGGAGATATTCGCGACCGCGCTAATGCAGATGCGCAAAATCAGCAAACGCGACTGGGAGACCTATCAGAGTTTCTACCACGCCATTCTCGATGCGATTAAGCCGCCCGACCTGATGATCTACCTGCGTTGTTCAATGCGGCCACTGCGGCAGCGAATTCGTCTTCGGGGTCGCAAAATGGAGCAGGACGTGCCGCTCGCGTATCTGAAGCGACTCGATCGTTTATACGAAGACTGGATCGACCGATACGACATGAGCGAAGTGCTGGTCATTGAAACCGACAAGCTCGATTACATTCATGACTTCGTGCACCGACTCGATGTAATGGAGCGTATTGAAGCCGTATTGCCGCAAGACTTCGGCAAGCCCGGCTGTCAATAAAAGGGCTGCAGCCGGAATCCGGCGTGCTCAAGCATTCGCGCGCTGCGATCGAAACTCTGTTTGTCCGCGTAGCTCATCACAACCTCAAACTCGCCGGTGCCGCGGCGAAACCAGTCCAGACTCAAGCCCGGTGACTTTGCTTCCAGGCGTTCGATAAACGCCACGGCTCGATAGGGCTCGCCGAACGTCAGCAGGGTGGACTGTCCTATATCTGAATACAGCGAACTGCTGGACGTCGCCGTCGCGCTGCCGTCACCCAGAACATAGGCCAGGTGCCGATAGATGTAGCCGGAATACCAGCTCGCGCCGGATGGGATGTCTTCGCCATCAATCGCGATGCGCTGCGGACCGTAGTTATACGCGGCGAGCGCGAGGTGTACGTTGCCATTGTAACGCGCGAGCATTTCCTTGAGATATCGCGCACCCGCGTCGATATTTGTGCACGGATCGTAGAGTTCGCTCAATCGATGGATGCCGAGGTGCTTCGCCGTGCCCGGCCAAAGGATTTGCATGACACCGTGCGCATTCGCGCGTGACCTGGCGGTTGCTTCGAAGTCACTTTCACCGCGCGCAACGGCAAGCAGCAGAGTCTCGGGCAAGTCGTGTTCGAGCGCGGCGACACTAAAGCAGGTGGAATACGGAAATCGGTATGCGGACTCGAGCGCTGTCTGTCCATTCATATAAGCATGCCAGGATGAATCGATGTCCGAGTCGATATTGGCATCTGCCGCAATCGCAAATCCGATCAGGACAGTGCCGAGCAATACGAGGGTGCAATTTGAGCCACGCTTGTTCATGTCGTCGTCTTCACTGGCCTTCGGGCATTTCGAGACCGGTCGCAGCTGAGATTTGCGAGAGATTGATCGAAATGTCCCCGTCCTGTGCATACGAGAAGGCGACCTCGTAGTTAGCCGGTTTGATCTTGACGACGCGATAGTCGAGGCCGGTGACGCGTTGCAGTTGGGTGATAAACCCGGCGGCGGCGATCTCGCTGCGAAACGGGCTCCAGAACGCATACCACTGTTGTGTGTCGGGAAGGAGGGCCGCAACGTCTGCGAGTGGCTCGACAATTTCTGTGTGGATGACGCCGTCCTGGCTTACGTCTGCTGCAACCACAGCAATGTCTTCCACGACCGGTAGCGTCTCGGCAGCCAGCTCTTCCACGGGTGCAACGCGCAGCGGCAGTGTGACCACATCGTGTGAGATGTCACTCGACTCGGCTTTGAACTGCGGTATGCCGACCAGCAGCAACAGCGCCGCGATCGCGAGCGCGGAACCGGTAATTGCACCTAGAATCTGGAACATCGTCGTGTCCTCAAAGAACGTCTTTTATTTCTATTGCCCGCCAATCAATAAACTGTGCATTTTTCTCTGCGAGCAAGGAAAATTCGTGCAACCAGTTCTGCAAAGCAAGCCCCGTCAGACCCGGCCGTATCGATGCACTGCAACGATTCGGTAGTCGATCAAGAAGATTCGCCATGCGTCGTGCGGCCCGCTCGTCGGAGATTGCGATTGCGTAGAACGTGTCGCGTTTTGGCGCGACATACCAGGTGTCGATCCGGATGGCTTCGCTGTTGCGAGAGTGTGTGTACAACACGGGGAATTTCAGTGGGTCCCCGGCACGTACCAAGGTCGCCGCACTGCGCTTGCGACACGCGCCATCATCCAGGCGGACAAGGCCATAATGCGGTTGGTGCTCCACAAAATAAACCACGGCGTCATTGGAGAATGAATACTTGCCGATCAGCGTGCCTTGCTGATCGACGGGCATCGCGACCGTGGCCCGCATGTCAGCCGCATGCCCGGTCTGGTTCTCCGTGGTGCCGCCGGTCGGACGCAGGAGGTAGGCGCTAACACTGAGCGACGAAAGTTCGCTGTCTTCGCCCAAGGGTGTCACCGTGAGCCAGTACTGATACAGCGCGCCGTCAATCTGGTGTGCCTTGCCGGCAAGTTCCGCGTTCGCGAGCTCGGCGTTTGTCGTGAGTTCGATCGCGGATATGGCGGCGATGTTGTTGCTGACGAGTTCGATCGTGTTGTCGATTGCTTGCGTCGTATCGTCTGACGAATGGCTCGGCAAAATGTAGTCGCCGCCGGTTTGGCGGAGCAGCGCACACGCAAGTTCGTGCGCAAGATGCGCTGCAAGCAGGTCGTTCTCATCCGCCGTGAACGGGGCGTCCCGCGTGCCGCGAAAGCTCGGGTCAATAATCTCCTGATGCAGCGCGCGCCGCTGCGTCATGCTGAGTTGCCCGTGCCAACTCTTGCCGAAACCTGTGACCCAGCTCGTGTCTTCAAGGTCCAGTGCCCTGAGGCTGACGTTGTAGCTGTCGTCGAGTTGCCGCGACAAGTCGATGCCAATGTAGTAGTGCACGTCGTCGCGTGTGCAGTCGATCGCCGCGTTTCCGTGTTGAGCGTTTGCGCGGCCTTGTTGCCAGGCGATTGTTACGCCCGGCGTATCAACAGCAGCATCAAGCAGACGATCTCGAAGCGACAAAGCCAGCGCATTACTGAAGGTCGCCGGCGCGTTGTCTTCAAGCACTACGAACATGACGGTCTCGCCCTTGAAGCGCGGGTGCTCGAGCAATTGTTTCTTCACAAACGGAATTGCATCGCGGTCCAGCCACCGCTCGAGGTCGCGTTCGTTTGTTGCGGCTGCTGCGTTTGCAGTCGTTAGAATAATCAGCAGTGCGCAGACGCGGCGGACATTCATGAGCGCGGCTCCAGCTGCAGTTGCCCGTCAGCCTGTATGACAAGCGCGCCGCCTGTGTGCTGTTGCATCAGGGACGTGAGCTGTGCGCGCAGATTTCCGGGCAGTGTCACGCCCCAGCTTGTGGCGCCAGCGTTCGCGCCCGTGCGAGCAAGCGCAGCCAGCACAGCGCGCGGTACGGTCGATGCGTCCATCTCGTGAAAACGCTTCGGTGTGGATGCATCCCAGAAGCTTATACGGCTGTCGCTCACGGTCATACGTTGCGTGCGGCTATCGTTTATTGCGTAGAAACCGACCTGGCCCACTGCAACGAGGCGCGTCAGTGCGTGATCCGATTCGAAGCGCAGCGTGAATCCCTCTTCTTCCACCGCCTCGACCGGTGGCCCGGATGCCTGCGGTTGTGGTTCGACTAACCGCTCCGGTGTGACTTGTTTGGCGGGCGTGAAGGTCGACACCCAAGTCGGTCGTGTCAGCGTTATGTTCTGTGCCGCTTTGGCGTACTTCTCGGGCTCGCGTGGGACTTCGAGGGTGGGCTCGACCATGATCACAGCCTGCGGCTGCGCGTTTGTTTGAACTTCCGAAACCTGTACCTCGGCTGGCAGGCTTTGTACGAGCGAAAAAATCGCGACGAGACACAGCCCGAGGATGGCCATGAATCGCATGATGTCGGTCTGCAAATCCGCAGCACCGCCGAAATCTCCGTTGATGCCACGCGTCAGCGGATAGGCGAGCGGGGAGTGGTTCATGTGCCGTCCTCAATCCCGGGATTGGCGTGCAGGTTTTTCTCAATGCGTTGCAGGCTTGCACGCATCTCCGATGTATCTGCGCGGGCGGCGCGATCGTAGCAGTGCTGCAAGTCGGATCCGAGCGACACAGTCTTGTATACGCGCATCAGGTAGCCGCCGATTCCACCGAAGATTGTTGTCGACAGGGCGAGCAAGATGCCGCCGTTAACCATGCGTTCGAGCATCGCAAACGCGCCCTGGCTCATGGCGGCGTCGCGATCGCCCAGCGCGAATATCAATGCACTGCGCATGCCGATGGCTGTCCAGATAACGCCGGTGCCAAAAAACAAGGTGATCCAAATGTCGCTCAAATGATCGAGCTGCACGATTTGATTGACGCCGCTATCTTTCTCGATGTGTTTGCGCAAGCGAGCCATGGCTACCAGAAATGCTACGAGCAGGACCGCGAACACCGGGATGGAGAGGCCAAGGTTTGCGTACACCCATTCCAGCCACACAGCTGCTTGCGTCATCCCCGCGTTGTCCGTTTGAATAAGCTGCGCTCGGGCGAGTACGTACACCAGCGTTACTCCGCCGACCAGCGTAGCGCCAAGGCCGACCAGCATGCCTTGCAGAAAATTGTTGCGCCGCATATCGATGCAGGTCCGCAAGACTAACGGCCGGCCGAGCAGGCCATGCAGGTTGCTTCGAGTACCAGCTCAACTTCCTGGAACAGCTTGTCTGCACGATAGTAAGCATCGTTGTCGAGGCTGACCCGCAAGAGTCCGCGCTCTTTGTCGGACAGCTCTCGTTGCATGTTGAACAACACTTTCTGTTTGTTCGGGCAGGTGTGCGAGCAGTTGTTGTAGTCGCCTTTCATCGACATGAATTTCACGTTGAAATAGCGGTTGTAGTAATCCTCTGCCTGGCGTTTGCTGAGCAGTCCCTGGTCGGTCGACCAAACGAGGAAATCGCTGAATTCACGCTTGTTCTCCGGCTTGGGATCGCCCTCGGCGATCGTCAGCAGGTCATCGTAGTAGCTGTCGAAATGTGCCTGGCAGCCACTCATGAGATTGCTCTGCACAATTTTGGTCGCGGCGCTCAGATTGCGCGTTTGCGGCGACGAACAGCTGGGTTGGTTGGACGCGCAGGATGCGATTAGCAGTGTTGCGCCGATCACAGCAAGGGTTGCGAGTGAATACTGTTTGTTTGATGAGGACATGATGTCAGCTCCTTGAATGTGAGGTTCGTTCTACTGCTCGAGTGGGCTGCGATAGGCCTGTTCAATGCTGCCCGGTGGCGGTGCTGCCACACTGGCGAAGCCTTCATCGTCACCGAACAGAATCGACTTCACGCCGCCGACAACTTCCATCATTTCGGGAGTGATGATTCCGAACGATTGGTTGAGCTGTTCCATCAGGGTCGCGCGCGCAATCTCCTGGCGCGTGCGTTGAATCAGGAGGCTTGTTTCCTCCATATCCAGGTAGATGTCCGCGGCCAGTACCGCAAGCGACTGGTCGCCCCGGCTGCTGGACGTTGCGACCAGTTGATAGTATTGATTGAAGCGTTCCGACAAGCGCATGCCGGATCGACCGCGCAGGATCGGTGCCGCGTTTGCCGGCGATGTGCTTGCAGATGTGCCAAGCAGAGTCTCCTGCAATGTCCACGGCGTCATTTTCTTGCCGAGCTCACTGCGCAAACTTTTCTCAAGGCTCAAGCGCGTGTTGTTAACCGTGTGTTCCATGTCAGGCAGTCGTTCTTCCATGACCGTCAACATGTCGAGATAAGTCGCACCAATCTGGCGGGCGAGACGCTGGCAACCGGAGTCGTTATCCGCGCCGTCGCATTTGCTCTCCTGATACAGTTGCTGCTGCTGGTCGAGGCGACCGATGACCTCTTGCAAACCCGTTTCCATATCGCGGGCGACGTTGCTCGTTTGGCGCAGGTCTTCAATGACTGTGGTGGGAAAGAGTCTGATCGTCGGACTGTTGGCGAGCACCGCCGGCGGCGTTGTAATCGCAAGCAACGCGAGCAGCGCAGCGGGTCGCCCAATGGGGTTGTTTGTCATGTCACCGTCCTCGGTTTTTTTGATGCCGGCCTAACGCTAACCGCCAGGCAATGAATACAAGCTGAACGCGATTTGTGACGGCGGTCGCGATATCCGTAGATCTGCCTATTGCGTCTAGTAATGAGAATCATTATCATTTGTGCAATCAGGGCAGCACGCTCCGGAAACCGGGTATTTACATAATGCAAAGCAACACGCTGGCAGCGATGAAGAAGGGCCAGAAGGCGACGATCGAATCCGTCAATGCGGCCGATCCTCAGGTTCAGCGTTTGATGACGCTGGGGCTTGTTGAGGGCGCTGAGGTCGTGTTTGCAAGCGCCGCGCTGGGTGGTGATCCGCTGGAGTTCCGCTTGTTCGGTCGGGGTATCTCGCTGCGTCAGGAGCAGGCGCGTCATTTCACTGTTGCTCCAGTCGCGACCGGTGGCTAGCCCCAAAGAAACCAAAATCCCCGTCAGCCAGATACCCGTAAGCCGGCAGCCCGTTGCCAGCATAGCGGTGGTCGGCAATCCCAACAGTGGCAAAAGCACGGTATTCAATCGCCTGACGGGTCTGCGGCAGCGCATCGGTAATTACCCGGGCGTCACTGTTGAACGCCATGTCGGCACGATTCGTGTCAATGACATCGCGATCGAATTGGTTGATCTGCCCGGCACGCATGCACTGAGCGCGCACTCCAACGAAGAACAGATCGCGATTGATGTCATTCTCGGCCGGTTGCAAGGCGTGCGGCCGCCGGACGGCATTCTCGCGGTTGTTGATTCGACCAATCTGTACCAGGGTCTGTACCTCGTGCAACAACTGCTTGAGCTCGGCGTTCCCGTTGCCATAGCGCTGACGATGCTCGATGCCGCGGATGCCGAAGGCGTCAAGATTGACGTTGACCGATTGTCTGAGCGCCTCGGCGGAACGCCTGTGTATCCGGTTATTGCCACAACCGGCCGGGGCATAGAAGCCTTGCGGCAAGGCATCGCCAAACTCAGCAGCAACCCGCCACCGACGCCCAAGCCTGCCTGGCCTGCATTGTCGAACGCGGCGATTGAGCTGATCCTGACATCCGGCAAGAACCTGCGACACGCCGAGGTTGAACGACTGCTGATCGATGGCCCGAACGACTCCAACAAAGCGCTGCTGAAGGACCTTGGTGACACGGCGCCGGACGCGATGCGGCGACATCAGGAGGCAGTCTTCGGGTTGGAGCCACCGTTGGCGAAGGAAGCGAGAGTTCGTTACCGCTGGGTGCGGGATGTCCTCAAAGACGTGCAGGAACAGGTCCCCGTATTTTATTCCTGGCGATCCCGGGTTGGCGATTTTCTGAATCGCCCCATCCCCGGAACCATCGGATTATTCGTCGTGATGGCAGTGATGTTTCAGGCCGTGTTTGCCTGGGCGACACCGCTCATGGACCTGATTGACGGTTCGGCCGCGACACTCGGTTCTTTAATTCATGCAAACATGGGTGACGGTGCGGTATCAAGCCTGCTGGCCGACGGCATCGTTGCCGGCGTGGGCAGTGTCCTCATTTTTCTGCCGCAGATCATAATCCTGTTTCTGTTCATCATCTTGCTCGAGGACTCGGGTTACCTTGCGCGCGCGGCCTATCTGCTGGATCGGCTGATGCGTTCGGTCGGTCTTTCGGGCCAGTCGATCATCCCGATGATTTCCAGTTTCGCTTGCGCCGTGCCCGGCATCATGGCGACGCGCGTCATTCCGAACCGGCGTGATCGTATCGCGACGATTTTAGCGGCGCCGTTCATGACCTGCTCGGCCCGCCTGCCGGTCTATGCGTTGCTAATCTCGGCATTTGTACCGGCGCAAACAGTGGGCTTCATGAACCTTCAGGGCCTGATCCTGTTCGGCCTCTACATGTTCGGAATCGTCATGGGCATCCTGACAGCGTTGTTGATTCGCAAAACGGCACTGCGCGGCCCGAAGCCACCGTTCGCGCTGATGCTGCCCGAATTCCGGCGACCTAATCTGCGCACCGTGCTCATACAATTGCTGGGTCGCGCCAAGTTGTTTCTGTATCGCGCGGGTACGGTTATTTTCACGGTTGCGGTCATCGTATGGGCGCTGTCCTACTACCCGCGGTCCGACGATATCCAGGCTGTCGCGCAGACTCAGCAGGCACAAAACGAAGCAGCGGCCTTGCGGCTGGAGCAGAGTTACCTTGGTCGCGCCGGCAAGTTCGTAGAACCCGTCTTTCGACCCTTGGGCTGGGACTGGAAAGTCTCGGCTGCCGTGATCGCCGGATTTCCGGCACGTGAAGTCGTGATCGCCGTGCTGGGTACCGTATACGCCGTCGGCGACGAAGCCGATGAGGCGACGTTGTCAATTCGCCTGAAGGCTGCCAAGTGGCCGGACGGCCGGCCCGTCTATACGTTGCCGATGGTAATCGGTTTGCTGATTTTCTACGCCTTGTGCCTGCAGTGCGCTGCGACGCTGGCCGTTATCCGACGAGAAACCAACTCCTGGCGATGGCCGGTTTTCGCGTGGGTGTACATGACCGGGCTGGGCTACGTTGGCGCGTTGATGGCGTACCAGCTGCTATAGGGGCGTTGCTCGCAGCACGACCCGACAGGCTGTGTCACCCCACCCGCAGCCATTGGTCGCGCTGCAAGCGGCTACAAGTCCTGCAGTTTCTCTACTGCGGCTGCAAGTGTGTCGTCATCTTTTGCGAAACAGAAACGCAGTAGCCGCGCGGCAAGCGGCTTTTCGCAAAATACAGAAACCGGAATAGACGCAACGCCGATATCTCGGGTCCATTCACGGGCGATCCGATCATCGGGCTCATCGCTGATCTCGCTGTAGTCCAGAATCTGGAAAAACGTGCTGCGCGCGGGTGAAAATCGAAATCGTGAATCATCCAGTAAGCGACAAAAGTAATCTCGCCTGGCCTCATAGAACGCTGACAGTTGCTCCGGGTATTCCGGATTGCTCTGCAGAAAGTCGGCGAGCGCATTCTGAATCGGCGTGACAACCGCATAGACGGCAAACTGATGTACGCGGCGCAACTCGAGCGTCAGGTTGGCGGGTGCGATGCAGTATCCAACCTTCCAGCCCGTCGCATGAAAGGTCTTGCCAAAGGACGAGATGACGAAGCTGCGCTCCCATAACTCGTCGTGGCTGGTGAGGCTGCGATGTTGCTCACCGTCAAAAATGATGTGCTCGTATACCTCGTCGGATAACAGGAACGTATTCGAGTCACGCACGATCGCGGCGAGCTGGTCGAGATCGTCAGACGTCAGAATCACGCCCGTTGGGTTGTGGGGAAAATTGCAGATAATCAGGCGCGTCTTGTCCGACAGCGTATCGCTCAGGCGTTGCCAGTCGATGCGAAAATCGAAGCCGTTGTCGTCCAGCGCCAATGGTACATGCTGCGTAATGCCACCCGCGAGCGCGACGGCAGGTGCGTAGGAATCATAGGCAGGATCGAAAACGATGACCTCATCGCCGGGCCGCAC
>JADFLJ010000230.1 GCA_022564475.1 Pseudomonadota bacterium | reverse complement strand
GTCGGGCGCGAAATAGCCCTGGGCTTCCCAGCGCTCGTAGATGCGCTGCTCAATTTCTTGCGGTTGGTATGACTTATCCATGCTACAGATTGTGGGTGTTGATCTCGTGTCCCTGGTCGCGATAAAGACTGTAGCGTTTACGGCTACGCAGTTTGCTGTCTTCATCGGAGCTGACTAGTTCGGCGATGCGCGGGAAGAGCTTCGCGACAGATGGCACGTCATCGCACAGATTGATCAGCAGATCACGTGCTTCGACCTCGTCTGACTCGCAGCCGATACTGACAGGCGACTCTGTGTTCGCGGGCGCCGGAACAATGTGATGTGGCACGAAGCTGCCATCGCGAAATGTCCACAACAACTCGTCGAGGCGCTCAGCGTCGGCGCGACTGGCGGCGATGATGTGCACGGTGTTGTCGAGGCGATAGGCCTTCTCAGCAAGCCTGCAGGCAAACTGTTGTCTAGCCTTTTCGCCACTCTGGCTCAACACATAAAAATCGACGCGCGGCATGGTGGGCTGTCGAATACCGCCTAGCGCGGCAGTTTGCCGCAGCGCGACAGCAAAATTTGCGTCAGCAGGGGCACAGGTCGGCCTGTCGATCCTTTCTTGGCACCCGAGTGCCACGCGACGCCTGCGATGTCGAGATGCGCCCAGTTCATGCCCTCTGTGAATTTTGCGAGAAAGGAACCGGCCGTGCACGTGTCACCGTAGCGGCCACCGACATTGGCGACGTCGGCGAAATTGCTCTTGAGCTGCTGCGCGTACTCGTCGCCAATCGGCATGCGCCAGACACGGTCCTCAGCAGCCATGCCGGCGCCCAGGATGCTCTCAGCGAGCTCGTCGCTGTGGCTCATGACGGCTGTGTAGTATTTGCCGAGTGCGACCACGCAGGCACCGGTCAAAGTTGCAACGTCGATGATTGCGGCCGGCTTGAATCGGCGTGAGTAAGTCAGTGCATCGCAGAGGATCAGTCGACCCTCCGCATCGGTGTTCAGGATTTCAATTGTCAGGCCCGACATGCTCTTGATGATGTCGCCCGGCAGCGTGGCGTTCGCGTCCGGCATATTGACGACCGCGGGAACCACAACATTGACGTTGATCGGTAGCTTGAGCGCTGCGACGGTCGCCATTGTGCCGATCACGCTGGCCGCGCCGCACATGTCGTATTTCATTTCGTCCATCGCGGCACCCGGCTTCAATGAAATACCGCCCGTATCAAAGGTGACGCCTTTGCCGACCAGAACCACTGGCGCATCGCGCCCGGCGCCCTTGTATTGCATGACGATCAACTTCGCGGCTTCTGTCGCCCCGGCTGTCACCGATAACAAGGAGAGCATGCCGAGACGTTTCATCTCGGCTTCATTGAGTATTTTTGTCGTCAGTTTTGCGTGGCTCTTCGCGAGCTTTTGCGCCGTGCGTGCAAGATAGGACGGTGTGCAGACATTGGGCGGCAAATTGCCAAGATCTTTTGCGAGCGACATGCCCCTGCCAATTGCATCGCCGTGTTCTGCGCCACGTATTACACGGTCCGCATCGCCACGCTTTGCAATGGCGAGGCCGATCTTGTTGAGCGGCATGCCGGCAGGTTTGCGTGCGCTCTTCATCTGTGTGAAACGGTACAGCGTGTCTGCCACGGATTCGGCGCTTGCACGACCAAGGTAGTAGGGGTCCGCAGCCCTGGTCTCAAGCGTCAGGCAATTGAGGATCTGCTTACTCTTGGTGGCGGAAATCGCAGCCACAGCAGCGCCGAGTGCGCGGCGGAATTGTTTTGCACCGAATTCGGATGCTTTGCCGAGGCCGACCACGGCAATGCGCGATGCGCGAACACCGGCGACATTGCGCAATACTGTGGTTTTACCCAGCGTGCCTGAAACGTCGCCGCTTTTGATCAGGCGGCGAATTTCGCCCTTGCTGGCAGCATCGATGTCTGCTGCGCCGACGCCGAGTTTGCCGCGCTCGTAGACGCCAATAATCACGCAATCTGTTGCGCGTCGCGAGGCCTTGCTTGTCGATGTGAAGTATTCCATTGAAAAGCGCTTGTCCCGGACAAAATAAAACGGGTAGTCTAACCGATTGAGTCCACAACGGTTACGTAAATCAACGCGATGCGCCGCATCCTCGACCGCTACATATTCAAGGAAATCGCCACGGCCTGGCTGAGCGTGACGATTGTCCTGCTGATGATCTTGCTAACGAACCAGTTTGCGCGAGTATTGGGCAATGTGGCCAAAGGAAATCTGCACAAAGAAGCTGCTTTTGACGTCATCGGACTGTCCGCAGTCCAGTATTTGACCATCTTGATCCCGATTAGCCTGTTTTTATCCATCATGATCGCACTCGGACGTCTCTATCGGGACAGTGAGATGCCCGCGATGATGGCCTGCCGAACGGGTCTCTCCGGCATATACCGGCCATTGATGTGGATTTTGCTGCCGCTGACACTGGTCGTTGCGTGGCTGTCGATCGACATCGGGCCGCGAGTACACACGGCCGTCGATCGAATTGGCGCGGAGGCGCAGCGCGAAGCGGGCCTCAGCAGCATCGAACCCGGCCGCTTCACGACAGTCGGGCCGGATGGCGAGGTTGTCTACGGTGAGCGCGTCACGCCCGAAGGCGTCATGGAGAACGTTTTTCTGCAGCGCAACACCGAGAATGGCGGTGTCGAGGTGGTCGTTGCTGAACGTGGCGAGCAAGTCGCGACGGAAGACCCGGATGTCAAAATGCTGGTGCTGTATAACGGCCGTCGTTATGAGGGCATCCCGGGCACGACGCAATTTCGCGTCATCGAGTTCGCCGAGCACGGCATCCCATACCGCTTGCCGAGC
>JADFLJ010000002.1 GCA_022564475.1 Pseudomonadota bacterium | reverse complement strand
GAATGCGCGTCCTGTTTTTCCCGCCTGTCGTCCCAAAATGAGCAAGTCCGGCCAAATTTTCCGCGGAATACCCGTCGTCGCAAGCGGTCAGAAATACCAGACCGACGAGGGCTTTGCCGCCATCAAGAATGGCGTCAAACACCGCCGCAATGCGGAGCCGATCGTGCATGGCCAGAAACCCAAATGGCTACGCGCGAAAATGCCGTCGGGCAGCGGCTATTCCTCGACACGCGATATCGTCCACACGCATCGTCTGAGCACCGTGTGTGAGGAGTCCATGTGTCCAAATATCGGCGAGTGCTGGAATGCGGGTACAGCGACGATCATGGTTCTGGGGTCCGTATGCACACGCGCTTGCCGCTTCTGCGCCGTTGATACGGGAAACCCGAAGGGCTGGCTCGATCACGAAGAGCCCTTGAACACGGGTAAGGCCGTCAAGCTCATGGGGCTGACCTACGTCGTCATCACGTCTGTGGATCGTGATGATCTCGAGGACGGTGGTGCCGCGCACTACGCGGCCTGCGTGCGCGAAATCAAGCGCCTGAATCCGGGCACGGCGGTGGAAGCGCTGACACCGGATTTCAATGGCAACAAGAAACACGTCGAGCTGGTTGTCGACTCGGGTATTGAAGTGTTCGCACAAAATGTTGAGACCGTTAAGCGCCTGACGCACCCGGTTCGCGATCCGCGGGCGGGCTACGAGCAGACCATCGACGTATTGCGACACGCCAAACAGCATCGTCCTGCAGTGCTCACGAAGACGAGCCTCATGCTGGGCCTCGGCGAAGAAGACGATGAGATCATGCAAACGATGCAGGATCTGCGCGCTGCGAACGTAGACATCGTGACCTTGGGCCAGTATCTGCGGCCCACGCTGAATCACCTCGTGGTTGAGCGTTACGTAACGCCGGCTGAATTCGACGCCTATCGCGAACAAGGCCTTGAGATGGGCTTCCTGGAGGTCGTCTCGGGGCCGATGGTGCGCTCGAGCTATCGCGCCGAACAAGTTTTGCAAAAGAATAACGTGGGAATTTCATGAGTCATTTTTTTATCGAGTACGGATTGTTTCTGCTCAAAGCCGTCACGATCGTCATCGCCATTGTTGTCGTGATCATCGTCGCTGTATCAGTCGGTCGTCGGGATTCCGCAAACGGCCTTGAGGTTGAGAGCCTGAATGAAAAATACAAATCGCTGGCCCACGGGCTGCGATCGGCAATCCTGAACAAGGATGAGCAAAAGAAAGAGGCCAGGAGCGAGAAGAAGCGTCGCAAGGCCGAGGAAAAGAGCGCGTCGCGGCCCCGCAGTTTCGTCATCAACTTCAAGGGCGACCTGAAAGCCAGCGCGGTGCAGTCATTGCGCGAGGAAGTCAGCGCAATTCTCGATGTTGCGACAGAAGAGGACGAAGTTATTCTGTGCCTGGAAAACCACGGCGGCGTTGTTCATGAGCACGGCCTTGCTGCATCGCACCTGGTGCGTATTCGTGATCAGGGCATTGCCTTGCACGTGTGCGTGGACAAGGTCGCCGCGAGTGGCGGTTACCTGATGGCCTGTGTCGCGACGAGGATCCACGTGGCGCCCTTCGCAATTCTGGGTTCCATCGGTGTGCTTGCGCAGATTCCGAATTTTCATCGCCTGCTGGACGATCACGGCGTGGACTTCGAACAGATCACAGCCGGCAAACACAAGCGCACAGTGACGATGTTCGGTGAAAACACTGACGAGGATCGCGCGAAACTCAAAGAAGAGCTCGAAGAGGTGCACGCCTTGTTCAAAAGCGCCGTGGCGCAATACCGTCCGGACCTCGATCTTGAGCTGATCGCGACGGGCGAACACTGGTACGGTACGCGTGCACTGGAACTGGGCCTGGCCGATGAGATCAAGACCAGCGACGAGCTGTTGCGCGAGCGCGCCAAAGAGCGGGACCTTTACGAATTAAACTACAAAATCAAACAACCGCTGCAAAAACGCCTGCTGGCCAATATCGACAGTGCGCTGGAAAGGGCCGTGGCCATTCGCTGGCGGCAAAAATTCGAGTCTCGCCTGCCACGCTAGCCGCGCCACCCTGACCAGCCGGTGGAACCGTCGAGCGCGCGGCTGGTCGAATTTCAGTACGCCAAGGGCTAAAATACCGTGATTCGAGGAGTTCCCATGATTCGTATTCTCAAGATTCTACTTTCGCTCGCCATAGCCGCGAGCATTGTTGCAGCGTGCTCGACGTCGCCGACAGGCCGCAGCCAGATAATTTATCGCTCGGACGCAGAGCTGGCAGCAGAGTCCGCGCGTCAATTCGCGGAGATGCGCGCGTCAATTCCGCTGGAAACCGATCGTGCTGTCATCGACTACGTGCACTGCGTCACGACAGCCATCATTGAGGTGCTGGAACCGGAATACCAGGAGCTCAAGTGGGACATGGCCATTTTCGATAGCCAGGCAGTCAATGCGTTCGCAATGCCGGGCGGCAAGATCGGCGTCATGGTCGGCATTCTCGAAGCAGCTGATAACCAGCATCGACTGGCCGCCGTACTGGGCCACGAAGTCGCGCATGTCACAGCGCGTCATGCCAACGAACGCGCGTCACGTTCACCTGTTTCCAATATCGGCGTACAAGTGGCGGCCATCTTGCTGGGTGGCGGCCATTCCGGTGCAACCTATACGGCGTACGAAGCGCTGAATGCCGGTGCCAAACTCGGTATCATGTTGCCGTTCAGCCGGGGTCAGGAAAGCGAAGCCGATGTCATCGGCCTCGAGTACATGGCGCGTGCCGGCTTCGATCCTCGCGAAAGCGTCGCGCTTTGGGTCAACATGAGCGGGGATGATGAGGGCGCTAAAGTGGCGGAATTCATGTCGACTCATCCATCGAGCGAGAGGCGTATCGAGGCTCTTATTTCAGAATGGCCAACAGTCCTGCCGTTGTACAACGAAGCGCTGGCAGCCGGCCGCAATCCGAACTGCACGATGTAGACAGGTTTCTTGATCCCCCACAAAAATATTCTTCAACTGCCGGCAGCATCGACGCTGCTGTTGGTTTTTCTGACAGGCTGTACGACGCTCGAAGATTTTTTCGACAACAGCGGCAGTTCGCGCCGCACTGTCGAAGCAGTGCCACTCAGCGAGCGACCCGTCGAAGCGCCGGCGAAGCCCAATCGCTTCGTACTCGAGAGCGCGGATCAGGGTGTCATAGGCGCACCTCAGGTCGTGTTCCCGGGTCCGACGGATACCTTGTCGGACATCGCGCGTGAATACGGGCTTGGCTACGACGAATTGCTGGAAGCCAACCCGGGTGTGAGTCCGTGGTTGCCGGGCGAGAACACGCCGATACTGTTACCGACTCAGTACGTGTTGCCCGATGTGCCGCGCGAGGGCGTCGTGCTCAATATTGCATCGAAGCGCCTGTTCTACTTTCCGCAGATGACGCCAGGGCAGGATCAGATCGTATTTACCTACCCCATTGGTATCGGGCGTGTTGGTTGGGAAACGCCGTTGGGTGCGACGACGGTCGTGTCGAAGGCGCGAGATCCAAGTTGGTGGGTGCCGCTCTCGGTGCGTCGTGAGCATGCCGAAATGGGCAATCCATTGCCGGCGCTGGTACCGCCCGGGCCGGACAATCCGCTTGGCACGCGCGTCCTCAAGCTCGAAATGCCGGGTTATCTTATTCACGGCACCAATCAACCCTACGGTGTCGGCATGCGCGTCAGTCATGGCTGCATCCGGCTGTACCCCGAGAACATCGAATTTCTCTACGAGCTGGTAGAAATCGGCGAGCCTGTGCGGATCATTAATGAACCCTATTTATTGGGTCAGGTCGATGGCGATTGGTATTTCGAAAGCCATATGCCGCTCGAAGACGACTTGATCGAACCTGCACAAAGACTGGCGACACTGATGCAATCGGCCAGCGAAACAATTGACGCGTCACAACTGGAACACATGCGCACAATCGCTAGCACAGCCGACGGCGTGCCCGTGCGCATCGCGGCAGCCGATGTCAGCGAGGTCCTGGCGCGCGCGCGGCTTGTACAAAATACCGTTGAGCAGGATCCGGATGCGCCGACCTTGGAGGAGGTCCGGGAAATGATCGATGCAGCCGTTGCCGAGGCCAAGCTGGAAGCGGAAAAGATCTAGGCAGGCAAGATTAAAATCGGTGTTAACTCATTGATTTAATATTGCTTTTTGACCTACTACTGTATATAATAACAGGTACTCTCTCGACCACAAGGATGGGTCATGAAGCCTGTAATTTCACCCAAAGACCGTTTGCTTTCCATCGACGAACTCGATCGAGATATCGTCAATCTTTCTTCCCGCATCAATGCTGCTACCTATGAACTGGTCGTGCTGGTTCGGCAATTCGACGAACGTGCCGGCTGGTTGCAATGGGGTCTTAATAACTGTGCCGAGTGGCTGGCCTGGCGCTGTGACTTAAGCATGAGTGCCGCACGGGAGAAGGTGCGTGTGGCACATGCGCTCAAGACCCTGCCGATGATCGCGACTTCATTTTCAACAGGCGAGTTGTCGTATTCGAAAGTGCGGTCACTGACGCGTGTGGCAAGCATGGACAACGAAGAATCATTGCTGGCGTTTGCCTTGAAGACCACGGCCTCGCGGGTGGAGGAACGCTGCCGCGAGCTGCGTTACGGCACGGCTGAGTCCATCGGCGAAGCACATTGTGCCCATGCGAATCGTTCGCTGCGCGTGTTTCGCAATGTCGAACGCGGAACAATGTCGATCACGGTCGAGCTGCCACTCGAGACCGGCGAGTTACTGGAAAAAGCGCTGGACCGTGCCCGCGATACCAGGGATGCAAATACACCGGACTGTGTGGACGAGTGCTGGTCGACACTGCAGGCAGATGCCCTGGTTGCGATTGCCAATGCCTATTTGTCGGGTAGCGCTGAGTCGTCGGCGTGCACTTCCGATAACTACCTCGTAACGGTGCATGTTGATCAGACAGCGCTGGCATGCGGCGATGGTCGTTCGAGCCTGCCGATCGAATCCGTCAAACGCTTGTGCTGTGACGGCGATGCCATTGTCATCGTTGAAAACGAAGACGGTGAGCCGCTCAGCGTGGGCCGCAAGACGCGTACCGTTCCCACGGCGATCAAACGAGCGCTGCAAGCAAGAGACAAGGCCTGCGTGTTCCCGGGTTGCCACCACACGCGCTTCGTCGATGCCCACCACGTGAAACACTGGTCGGCCGGCGGAGAAACCAGTCTCGATAACCTGCTGTTGCTGTGTTCGCATCACCATCGGTTGGTGCACGAAGGGGGATTTCGTATCGAGCGTGACTACCAGAACCGCTGGTTTTTCAAACGTCCTGATGGACGGGCCGTGCCGGCGTGCGGATACCGAGCGCAGGACATGATTGATGACAGTATCGATAACATTGGCAACAACATCGACGATCTTTCCGGATTGATCATTAATCCCTCCGCGGAGGGATTAATGACCGCAGTGAAAACTTTTCACATTTACTCGCCGCCTCCCTGAATGATGCGGGCTGGAATCGGCCTGAACTCGTCGGCAGCAAAATCGGTGATGCGCTGGAAATGTAGGAGCTAGTTGACGTATAACCTGCTTAGGTGATCGTCCCGTGATGGTCACTTTTCGGCCGCTCTGAGCTGGATATTTATTAGCCCGGTAATGGCGGCTGCTGACCCGTCGTCGTCCGAATAAACACATCTGAGGCAACTGGAGCAATGCTTGACTTGAAGCATCTTTGTTCAGTTATCGTACTAGCGATTCTATTTGGCTGTTCGAATGCGCCGCAGGAAATCGTGGAAACTGATCACGACTGGCCAAGAACCGTAGATGAAGCTGTGCAGATTCTGAAGTCCGACTGGCTTTCTGACGAGGACATCGCATGGATTCGGTCAAACGCAAAGGCCACTGTTACCGCTCAGTTGCACCTGCCGTTTGGAACTGGCGTCAGAAACACTTTTGGTCTATGGGGCAAAAATGATGAGTTACTGAGATCGTGTCGAACGTCTCATGCCGAGGCGTGTTCCAGCGTCATATTCGAAGTTCTCTGGGAGTCGATCAGGAGCGAAACCGATCCGAAGCTAGCAATCGCGCTTGATTGCCAATTCGAAATACTCCATGACATCCGTATCGAGACAACACGTTTTTATGAGATGAGAATCGACGATGTGCTGGAGTCTGTCCAGACTCAAATTGATGATGATGTTTCGCGAACAAATAGTGCTTGTTCACGCGCATTGTTACTTGTACCAATAGGCGAACCCGATCTGAACTGCTGGATACGCTATGAATTTGAGGGCACTACAAGCCTAAGTTCTTTTCTTAACGGGTTCTCTTGGCGCAACGGGTTTTCGGTGGGCCACAATCCTCCCAATATTGAATTGAATTTCGAAGATACGTGTTCATGGCCGGAGATTCCTAGACACTTCCATCCGAACACGGGGTAACGCCACCGGCCGCTGCCGGCCGTTCTCTACTCTCCATATCGCTAATCTTGTTGGCGATAAAACACTCGCTCCAGTGGCAAGCCGCCGTTCGAATCCGATCTGATCTGACCTGTCTGAATTATCGGACCAGGGCTATTTCAACTGCTTAAGCTCCATGGCTGGTCGGACATTTCAGCAATATGCTAAGTTGCTATAAAAACCGCCACTTGTAGTGACTTTTGAAGCATCTCCTGCATCTTTTACTTTGCGCCGCCCTCATGGCGCCAACCGCAGCTCGCAGCGACGCCGAGTCGCCCCTCACCACAGGCCCGGCGGGCAGTCTGCGGCTCGCCGATTCCGGGAACCCGGCCGAGCGCAAGACCTACATCGTGCAGCTGGTGGCGCCGCCGGCCGCAGAACACCTCGTGGCGATGCGCCGTTCTTCCTCCAAAACCACCGCCAGCGGCGCGTCGCGGACACGCTTCGACAAGAGCAACGCCGCGGTCATCGCTTACACGGCTCAACTTCAAGAGCAGCAGAGCCGCGTTCTTGCCCGCGCGGGCGGCAATGTCGACAAGGTCTATAGTTATTTGTACGGATTGAACGGTTTTGCCGCGCGTATGACGCCCGCGCAGGCGAACAAGCTTGAGCACCTTCCCGAGGTCAAAGCCGTTTGGGAAGACGAGATCCGCCCGCTGGCGACGAATTTCAGCGCCAATTTTCTTGAGCTATTCGATTCGGAGAACGGCCTTCGCAGCGCCGAGGGGCTTGATGGCGACGGTATTGTCATTGGCTTTGTCGACAGTGGCGTCTACCCGGAACATCCCGCGCTAAAAGACACCAAAGAGGCCGACCGCCCACGCGCTTGCCGTAGCAGCTGGGCAGAAAACACGCTTCTCGGCCGCTGGCTGTGTCGCCGTTACCGGCGAGCCGACGACCAGGTTTTGTTCGAGGAGCCCGAAAACTGGAACGGCAGGTGCGAAACCGGCGAGCGCTTCGAGGAAGCCAACTGCAATAACAAGCTAATTGGCGCGCGCTGGTTTATTGCCGGCGCCGCAGCAAGCGGCCCAATCGACACGGGCGAAATCCGGTCAGCACGAGATGTCGACGGCCACGGCACACATACCGCCACGACGGCTGCCGGCAACCGCGTGGATGCATCCATTTTCGGCACGCGTGTGGGCGTCGTCGAAGGCATGGCGCCGGGCGCACGTATTGCTGTGTACAAAGCGTGCTGGCTGCGACCGGGTGATCAGCGCGCGAGCTGCAACACATCCGATCTTGCAGCGGCCATTGACGCTGCCGTGGCAGACGGCGTCGATATCATCAACTATTCGGTCGGCAGCTCGATGCTGCGAATCTCGGCGCCCGACGACGCGGCACTGCTTGCAGCCACCAAGGCCGGCATCGTCAGCGTTGTTGCGGCGGGCAATGAGGGGCCCAACCTTGGAACGATTGGCTCGCCGGCGGGCGGCCCCTGGGTCATTACGGCTGCCGCGGCAACACGCGACGGCGAGCTTTCGCGTGAAGCCATGCAGGTTCTATCGCCGCCTTCAATCGCGGCCAAGTATGCGGTTCGTGAAGCCAATTTTACGCCGCCACTCGCGGATAACGACCCGATCGAAGGCAAGCTGGTACTCGTCGATGATGGTGAGGACACGCTGGAGAGCGGTGCCGCGGGCACGGCGTCAGATGCCTGCGAAGCGCTGATCAATGGCGACAACATTTCCGGCAACATCGCATTTATTCAGCGTGGCGGTTGCGAATTCGACATCAAGATATCGAATGCCGAAGATGCCGGTGCAGTCGCCGTGCTCGTGTACAACATCGCCGGCGACCCGATCGTCATGAACGGTGATGCCGCGCTCGTGAACATACCGGCGCTCATGGTCGGCCAGGCGGACGGTAATCTGTTCATCGCCGAATTCGATGCCGGCAACACCGTCGATGTCGTCCTCGACAAGGGACTGCTGCTGACCGAAAGCGAGACCGGCAATATCATGGCCATATTCTCGGGGCGTGGACCCGGGCCCGCGCAAGACATCATGAAGCCGGATGTCACGGCACCCGGCGTCAATATATTGGCGGGCTTCACGGCCGACGCCGTCAATGCAGCACCCAACGAGACCTTCGCGTTCCTGAGCGGGACGTCGATGGCAACACCGCATGTCGCGGGCGTTGCCGCACTGCTGATGGAAGCACACCCGGACTGGAGTCCAGCCGCAATCAAGTCTGCACTCATGACGAGCTCACGGCAGGATCTGACGCAGTCCGACGGTGAGGGACAGGCCCATCCGTTCGAGTTTGGTGCGGGACATATCGTCCCGAACGCCGCGACGGATCCCGGGCTGGTTTATGAATTAACGGCAGACGACTACGATGCGTTCGCCTGTGGCTTTGAGCTCGAGGCCGTGACGACGGATCGTTGTACAGATCTCAAAGACGCAGGCTTTTCGCTCGATCCGGCCGAGATGAACCAGCCGTCGATCGCGGTCGCACGCCTCGCGAACTCGAGGACCGTGACGCGAACGGTCACCAACGTTAGTGACCAGAGTGCCACTTACACGGCATCGATCGCCACGCCTGTTGATATGCAGGTCAGCGTCAATCCGCCGACCCTGACGCTTGGCCCCGGTGAGTCGGCCAGTTTCGACGTGACGATCGATTATATTTCTGGTCCGCTGGACCTTTGGCGCTTTGGGTCTTTGACCTGGAGCGACGGCACGCACTCAGTACGCAGCACGATTGCGGTTAAGCCCATCTCGGTGACAGCGCCAACAGAGATCACGTCATTTGGCGGCACAGGCAGCATCGACTTCGACGTCGAGTTCGGCTACACGGGAACTTACGAGCCACAGGTACACGGGCTCAGGTTGCCGCGCATCGATCGTGACGTCTTTGTGAACAATGACCCAACCAAGACCTTCACGTTTCGCAGCGGCAACGGTGTCACGCAGATCGCGATAAGAGTGCCTGCGAATCAGCTGTATTTACGGTTCGCGTTGTTCGATGCACTAACCGACGGCAACGACGACCTCGATATGCACGTTTACTTTTGCGGTGACGACGGCGCGAGTTGTGTGAAGATTGGTGAGAGCGGGGGCCCGACATCGGATGAGCGCTTTGACCTGTTCCGCCCGCCTGCCGGCATCTACGCAATACTCGTTCACGGTTTTGAGACCGACCAGGACGCTGGCGGCCTGGGCGCTGTCTTCACGATGTTGTCCTGGGCATTCGGCGAAGTGGATGACCGCGGCAACATGACTGCGAGCGGGCCGGCCACGGTCAATGCCGGTACGACCGAGATCGTGACGGTTGACTGGTTCAACCTGAACTCCGATACGACCTACCTGGGCGGCATCTCGCACATTACGCCGCAAGGCCTGGCCGGCGTAACCCTGATTACGATTCGCAACTAATTGTGAGACGACTAGTTCAATAGCCCGCGACTTTTCACACCAAGCGTATAAAAGATCAGTGCAATCGCAATAACGAGCACGGTTCCCTGGATGTACGCCGGCACCATACCGAAAACGCCCACGACATCTTCGAGCACGAACGAGTACAGGTCCTGCACCAGCAGTGCCGCCAGCGACGCCACGAACAGTGGCAGCGCCAGCGACTTCCTGAGCAACAACAACACGCAGGCAATCACACCCGCCGTAACCGCGATGGCGTTGGCGGACGTTGCCCAGACCGGGACCGCATCCATGAACGCGATCTCGGCGGCGCTGTATTGCTGCGCCAGTTGCTCGGGTGTCGCCCTGACTGTCATCAGATAGACCATGAAGCCAAACAGGTTCCAGATCAAAGCTGCGCCGGCGACGAGCCAGTGCGTCATGGGCGTGCCGCCATTCAGTTCATCGTTCATTGGCTTCCCTCTCTTTTTGCATTGTTTGCGGGAGTGCCGGAATGATACTCGATTCAGCGCTTCCTTTTACCGAGCACTGCGCAAGGCTTGTAGCGGAAACAGCCCGTGACATGATCGTTGACCATGCCCGTCGCCTGCATGTGTGCATACATAATCGTGCTGCCAACAAAGCGGAAGCCACGCTTTTTCAGGTCCTTGCTGAGCGCGTCGGACTCGGGCGAAGTCGCTGGCACATCAGCATCGTTCTTGAATTTATTCTGTATGGGTTTACCGCCCACGAAGCCCCAGATGTAATCGCTGAAGCTGCCAAACTCCTGCTGCACGTCGAGAAAAGCCTTTGCATTCATCACAGTTGATTGAACTTTAAGTCGGTTGCGAACAATCGACGGGTCCGAAAGAAGTTTCTCCACGCGCTTCTTCGTAAAGCGCTCTACTTTCTCCGCATCGAAGTCAGCGAATGCTTTTCGATAGCCATCGCGCTTGTTCAGTATCGTCGACCAGCTCAGGCCGGCCTGCGCGCCCTCGAGGATCAGGAATTCAAACTGCAGCCGATCGTCGTAAACAGGTACACCCCATTCCTTGTCGTGGTATTCGATGTAGTTAAGGCTGACGCCTTCGGCCCACTTACAACGTGTCACTTTGGCCATGTTCGATTCCTTCAGGGTGATACCGCAGGTTATCAGCGCGGCCGTTTCGCGGAAACCCGTGAATTCCGCGACTGTGTACAGATTGGTAGGAGCGGCTTCAGCCGCGACCGTTGCGACGGTCGGGCCTAAAGGCCCTCCTACAATAAAAAAAGGCCCGCGTAAAACGCGGGCCTCTTACTTTCTATTAACGAAAGTCAGGTGTGAATCAGTCGCTTAGACCAGTCCACCGCAAGAGCCTTCGCCGTCCTTGTCTTCCTTGTCGCCACCGCAAGAGCCTTCACCACAAGAACCTTCGCCGTCCTTATCTTCAGACTCGCCGTCCTTGTCGTCGTCGCCACCACAAGAACCTTCACCGTCCTTGTCATCGTCGCCGCCACAAGAACCTTCGCCGTCCTTATCTTCAGACTCGCCGTCTTTGTCGTCGTCGCCGCCACAAGAACCTTCACCACAAGAACCTTCGCCGTCCTTGTCTTTCTTGTCACCGCCGCAAGATCCTTCGCCCTCGCCCAGCATGTAGCCGGCCGTCAGCGTAGACATCTCGAACGGATTATCAACGGTCTCAGCGCTTGCGACACTACCGATCGCGAATGCGCCTGCGAGGGCCGCGCCAACAGCCAAAGCAATTGGCTTTACTACTTTTCTCTCTGACATTGTCTTCTCTCCTACTGCATTGCGCCCTAGCATGGGCATTCATTTCAGCTTGCGGCGTTTAAGTACTCCACGTCACTGAATTCATCACTTGCTTTTCAATTCGTTCGAGGTGCTCGCCGACCTCACCAATAATCGCAATGCTGCCGTCGCCGACCGGCAAGATAATGCCGTGCACGTTTTCGCCTTCGATGGTCTGCGCACCTGTTATTTTTTCCCCGGGCATGAGCAGGATTGTTATGGGGCCGAACTCGCCCTGGATTACAAGGTGCGGTACCTCACGACCATTAATGAGACAACTCCGGGCGTAGGTAATCAGTCCGGCGCTGTGATTCAATGTCGCAATATTCGCCGGAACAACGCGTGCCAGCCGTTTGTCTGTCACGGCTTCGTCGACCACGCGAAACGCACCCGGCTCGTGATCGATGTGGACGAGAATTTGTTCTGCCAGCGTCGCATTCGACACGTCACTGCCGAACATGCCAAAACCAATGAAGGCGGCCAATGTGACGGTTGCGGCAACCGCAAGCCAGGCCGGCTGAGCAAAACGGCGCAGCGGCATTGCCGTGACCTTGCTCGTATCCAATTCAGGCAACTCCGGCAGCTTGAGCTCAGGAACACTGATCGCCAGTGCGCTGCTGATTTTCAAGTCGAGCGCCAGCATCTCTGCACGAAATGCCTGGCAAGACGCACATTGCGACAAGTGCGCGGCACCACCGTCAAACGACGGCTCCGCTGCAATGGCTTCTCTGTATTCTTCGCATGTATTCATAGTGTTCATGTCTGTCAGGGCAAAGCATCCTCGCTTTGCACCAGATCTTTGAGCTTGAGGCGTGCCCGGTGTAAACGCGTTAGCACCGCACCTTGCTTCAGTCCCATCTGCTCCGCGATTTCATTCGTGCTGTAGCCCATCAGGACCTGCAATACGAGCGGTTCGCGATAGTCATCCTCCAGTCCGTAAATCGCCTCACGTAGATTGTCGAGCTGATCATCCGGCGACTCAGCAAGAATCGCTTCCTGCGAAGGCGTCAAATCGTCCACATCGACGGTTTCGAGACGTCGGCGTTCAAAATATCGTGCATTTTCCCGTCGCACGATCGTCAGCAGCCATTGTTTGGATGCCCCGTCGTCGCGCAACGCGTCAAGGGATTTCCACGCCCTCAGCAATGACTCCTGAACCACGTCCTCCGCAATCGTCTTGTCCCGGCAAAGCCACGCCGCGTAGCGGTACATGTCCTGGTGGAAAACGGTCACGAGATTGTCAAATTTCCGCCGTCGATCGAGCCCGGCACTACTACTGTTCATTCGAGATGACCCATTCCTTACTGTTTTTATTACTTAGAACTGCTAAAAATGACGCTTTAGGCATGGAAACCCTACCGAAATACAGGGAAAATCAAAAATTATTCTTATTGTTACGAGACACTATGAGTACCACGGGCCCCGGTCAATTCCCCGAAATTCGCCTGCGACGCGGTCGTCGAACGGCCAACCTACGCCGTCTTGTCGCGGAAACAGAGCTTTCCAGCGCGGATTTAATCTATCCCGTCTTCGTTTTAGACGGCGAGGGCCGTGAGGAACCTGTGGCCTCCATGCCGGGCATCAGCCGCAAGAGTATCGACAAACTACTGGCGGAGCTAGCTGAGGCCGTGGAGCTCAGCATCCCGGCCGTTGCGCTGTTTCCGGTGATTGACGCCAATCTCAAGAGCCTTGATGGTGCCGAAGCTGCAAATCCGGACGGACTTGCGCAACGGGCTGTGCGCGCGATCAAGGATGCCTATCCCGAGCTTGCGGTGATTACGGACGTGGCGCTCGACCCCTACACGACTCACGGACAAGACGGCATCATCGACGACGCGGGCTACGTCCTGAACGACGAAACCGTTGCGATGCTGGTTCGCCAGGCCGTGTCTCATGCTGACGCCGGCGTTGATATCGTCGCACCCTCCGACATGATGGACGGCCGAATCGGCGCGATTCGTCAGGCACTCGAAAAGAACGACCACAGTAATACGTTGATACTCGCGTACGCGGCCAAGTTCGCCTCCAGCTTTTACGGACCGTTCCGCGAGGCGGTGGGCTCTGCCGGCAATTTGGGCGAGGCCGACAAATCCACTTACCAGATCGATCCGGGCATGAGCGATGAAGCGTTGCGCGAGGTGCAGCTCGACATCGACGAAGGCGCCGATTTCGTCATGGTGAAACCCGCGATGCCCTATCTCGATATTGTTCGCCGCGTCAAAGATCGTTTTGCTGTACCAACCTTCGCGTATCAGGTGAGTGGCGAATACGCCATGATCAAGGCTGCGGCAGAGAACGGTTGGCTCGATGAACGAAAAACCGTACTGGAGTCCTTGTTGTGCATCAAGCGAGCCGGCGCCAATGCCATCCTTACGTATTTCTCGCTTGACGCTGCGCGCTGGCTGGCGGAGTAGGTATACTCCGCGTCAGGCCTGAACGGCGAAAAAGTCTGCGATAACAACGGAGAGTGTGGCTGCATTGGTTGACGAGACGACAACCATTGATCGTTATGGGGTCATGGGCTATCCGGTTTCCCATAGCCGCTCGCCTGTTATCCATCGCCTGTTCGCGCTGCACACCGGACAAAATATCCAATACGAATTATTGCAGGTCGCGCCCGAGAAACTGGAGCAAGCTGTACGCCAGTTTCAACGCACGGGCGGCAGAGGCCTGAACATTACGGTCCCACATAAGAACCCCGTCAGTCGCTTGTGCGATCAACTCAGTGAGCGCGCCAGCACGGCCGAAGCTGTCAACACACTGATATTTCAGGACAACGAAATTATCGGCGACAACACAGACGGCATCGGACTGTTGCGAGACCTGGCCGTTAATTTCGGCATCAATCTCGAAGGCGCCAACATTCTAATTCTCGGCGCGGGCGGGGCGACACGTGGCATCACGGGTCCGTTGCTTGAGATGCTGCCGAAGTCGCTCGTCATTGCGAACCGCTCGATCGAGCGCGCCAGGGTCATCGCCGATTGTTTCAAAAATAGCGGGCCGGTTTCGGCCTGCCGATTCGATGCCGTGCCCGTGACCGAGGCTTACGATCTTGTCATCAACGCGACCTCAGCCGGCCTGCGCGGTGAAACACCACCGTATCCGGCCGCCGCAATTTCCGAAAATTCTTTTTGTTACGATCTGTCTTACGGTTTGAAGCCGACGCCGTTCAGCGTCTGGGCGCGCGATCAGGGCGCCGCACGTTCGGTCATGGGCTGGGGCATGCTCGTCGAGCAGGCCGCCGAGTCCTTTCACCTGTGGCGCGGCATTCGCCCCGATACGTCACCTGTGCTCAAGCAAATGTCGATCACCGCATAGTCACGAATTCTTCCGCGCTCGTCGGATGAATGGCCACGGTATCGTCGAAATCCGCTTTTGTCGCACCCATGCGAATCGCGACTGCGAATCCCTGCAACATTTCATCGGCACCCTCGCCGATGACATGACAACCCACGATGCGTTCTTCCTCGCCGACCGTGATCAACTTCATCGTTGAACGCCTTTTTACGTCGCCGAGTGCATAAAACATGGCTGTAAACGACGACGAATAAATCTTTACGGCATTGCCATACTCAGCCCTCGCTCCGTCTTCTGTAAGACCTACAGTACCGATGGGTGGATGACTGAACACCACTGTCGGTATCAGGTGATAATCCAGGTGCCGGCCTTCCATACCGTTGTAAAGCCGGTCGGCAAGGCGTCGGCCAGCGGCGATTGCGACGGGGGTCAACGCCGCGCGGCCCGTGACGTCGCCGAGCGCGGTGATGTGTTCGATATTCGTTTGCTGCAGCTTGTTTGTCGCAATAAACCCGCGTGCATCCATTTCCACACCCGTCACTTCGATGTTCAGGTCTGCCGTATTTGGTGCGCGCCCAACGGCCCAGATCAGGCTGTCAACGGGACCGAATGTACGCCCATCCACACTTGTCAGTGTGAGTCCGGCCTCGTTCTGCGTGAGGTTTTTGGGAATGACGCCAGTCTCTATCGCCGTGCCATGTGCGCGCATGCTTTCCATGAGCTCCGCGCCCAGCATGCTGTCGAACGTGCGAACGATGCCATTCTTGCGCACGACTATGCGGGTTTCGCTGCCGAGCGCTGAGAGAATGCCGGCCAGTTCCACAGCAATGTAACCGCTGCCAACGACGAGCACGCGCTGCGGCCGATCCTCGAGTTCGAAAAAGCCGTCTGACGTGATACCAAGTTCGGCGCCCGGAATTTCCGGCACGACAGGGTGGCCGCCCGTGGCAATAAGAATGCGTTCGGCGCTGATCTCCTGACCGTCCACGACTATCGTATGGGCGTCCTTGAAGCTGCCGTAACCCGCGATGTGTTCGACGTTGCGTTTGTCCAGGTTGCTTTTGTAAATGCCGTTCAGGCGCTTTATGTACGCATCACGTCGCGACTTGAGCGCCGACCAGTTATGAGCGCCGACCGTCACATCAAATCCGTAGTCAGCTGCGTGATTGAGGTGATGCGCGTGTTCGGCCGTGTACCACATTACTTTTTTCGGCACGCAACCTACGTTTACGCAGGTGCCACCAAGCGGCCCGGACTCGATGACGCCGACGCGCTTACCGTAGTCCGCAGCGCGTTGCGCATGCGCGAGCCCTCCACTACCTCCGCCCAACACGAGCAGATCAAATGTCTTGTCCAAACTTTTCTCCCTGGTGTGGCGGTCGCCGCCAAGCAGTGCCACCGACCACGTGTGATAATATGTCAGGTCCGAGAAGGATATCAGCACCGCCGATGTCAAACCCGTTACTCGATACTTCATCGTTGCCGCGCTTCGGCGACATCGCTCCTGAGCATGTCATGCCCGCGCTGACTCAGCTAATCGCCGACAATCGGCAACGGCTCGACGTGCTGCTGGCTGACACATCCGCGCCAGACTTCAACAGCCTGGTCGCGCAGCTCGAAGACATGGAACATGAGCTTTCGCGTGTCTGGTCACCCGTCAGTCACCTGCAGGGCGTACTCGAATCACATGAGTGGCGTGACGCTTACAACGAAGCACTGCCATTACTGACCGAGTACGGGACCGAATTATCACAGAATGTTCGATTGCAGCAGGCTTACGCCCGCGTAAAGGAAGGCTTGCCTGCCGAAGGTGTCTGTGCACAGCGCAGTACTGTCGAACACGCACTGCGTGAATTTCATCTTGCCGGTGTCGATCTTGAAGAATCGGACAAGGCGCGCTTTCGCGACATCATGCGTGAGCTGGTCGCAACGCAGGCGAATTTCGAACACAACGTCCAGGACGCGGCGGATGCCTGGCTATTGCATATCGATCAAGCCGCTGATCTGGCGGGTCTGCCGGATCACACGATGTTGCGCGCAGCGTCCGAAGCGGAAAAACGCGGCCGTGATGGTTGGGTTCTGACGCTGGACTACCCAACCTACGATGCCGTCATGACGCACGCTGAGAATCGCAGCCTGCGTGAAAATTTCTATCATGCGTGGGCGACACGCGCGTCAGATCAGGGAGCGGACCCGCGCTATGACAACAGCGATAATATTCGCAAGATTCTTGCGCTACGCCATGAAGCAGCACTTCTTATCGGTTATGGCAATTACGCCGAATACTCGCTTGCAACCAAGATGGCATCGTCAATCGACGAGGTGATTGGATTTGTACGGCAGCTTGCGGAGCGGTCTCGCGATGGCGCTGAGCGAGAGCTCGCCGAGATTCGCGAATTTGCAGGCATGGCCATTGAACCCTGGGACCTTGCATTCCGGCTTGAGAAATTCAAACAGGCGAAGTATTCCGTTTCCAATGAAGAGCTGCGCCAGTATTTCCCCGTAAGCAAGGTTATAGAGGGTCTTTTCGACCTGGCCGGCAAGCTTTACGGCGTAACGTTTGAACGCAAAAACGATGTTGCGACCTGGCACGAAGACACACGCTATTTCGAAATCTACGATTCAGCCGGCCAGCGACTCGGCGGATTCTATACCGACCTGTTCGCTCGCGGTGGCAAACGTAATGGCGCCTGGGTGGACGAGTGCATCAATCGCAAGAAGCTGAATGGCAAAACCACTCTGCCTGTGGGCTACCTGGTGTGCAATTTTGCGCCGCCGACTGCGGACTCTGAGTCGCTGCTAACACACGATGATGTTGTGACTCTGTTTCATGAGTTCGGGCACATGTTGCACCACCTGCTGACACGTATCGACTACCCGAGCATCGCCGGCATCAACGGCGTGCCGTGGGATGCCGTCGAATTGCCCAGCCAGTTCATGGAGAACTTCGCGTGGAATTACGAAGTTCTGCAACGCTGTTCCGCGCACGCAGAAACCGGAGCGGCGTTACCCAAAGATTTATTCGAACGATTTGAAAACAGTCGGCACACGGGCGCTGCGATTGCGATGATGCGGCAACTGGAGTTGGGGCTGTTCGATTTCCGCCTGCACGCCGAGTATGACTCCACCGAGGGCACGGACGTATTGGCCCTGCTGGCCGACGTACGCGCCGAAGTCTCGCTTATGCAGCACCCGTTTTATAATCGATTACCGCACTCCTTCTCACATGTATTCGCCGGCGGATATGCGGCGGGATACTACAGTTACAAATGGGCGGAAGTCCTCGCGGCTGACGCATTCGGTGCCTTTGAGGAAAACGGTATATTCGATCGCGATACGGCACAGAGCTTCCGGCGTGAAATTCTCGAAATCGGCGGCAGCCGTGACCTGATGGATGCCTATGTGGCCTTTCGCGGCCGCAAACCCAGAATCGACGCGCTGCTGCGGCACAACGGCATTACGACCACGTGAAGTTTGTCACCTGGAACGTAAACTCGCTGAACGTGCGACTGCCACACGTTCTTGAATGGCTGGCGGCAAACAAGCCGGATGTGCTGGTCCTGCAGGAAATAAAACAGCTGACAGAGAAATTTCCGGGCGCGGCGTTTGCGGAAATTGGCTACCGTTCGATTGCCAGCGGCCAGAAAACCTACAACGGCGTCGCCGTCATTTCCAAGCAGGTTGCTGAGAATCCGATCATGGACTTTCCGGGCTTTGACGACCCACAGCGACGAGTTCTTGCGACGACCATTGAGGACGTGCGGATAATCAATCTCTACATCCCGAATGGCTCGGAAGTCGGATCCGAAAAATACGCCTACAAGTTATCCTGGCTCGCAGCACTTACGGGCTTCCTCAGGGATGAATTGAGGAGCCATGACAAGCTGGTCGTTCTGGGCGACTTCAACATCGCACCGGCCGATGAGGACGTTTATGACGCGCAGAAATGGGGTGAATCCATTTTGTGCAGCCCGCAGGAGCGGGCGGCGCTCAAAGACTTGCTGGATCTGGGCTTGAGTGACGTTTTTCGCCACTTCGAGCAGCCCGAAAAGACCTACAGCTGGTGGGATTACAGGGCTGCGGGCTTCCGGCGCAATGCGGGCCTGCGCATCGATCTGATCCTGGCAACGTCGGCCCTGTCGAAAAATTGTACAGCGAGCTTTGTGGACAAGGAACCGCGGGGCTGGGAGCGCCCCTCAGATCATGCTCCGGTCATTGCTGAGTTCGATATCTGACTAGAATTCCGACACTTTCGGCAAACTGCAACAATACCTTAACAATAAGTTTTTTTGTTGTAGAACTGCGGCTCCGCTTATGTACACTTGGTGTCCATGAATGCCCGTGCGAGCATGATTTCCCAAGATCGCCGTAACGATTTTGATGTCACGAATACCGTCCAGGTAAGCAGCCCTGCGGCCGTTCGCAATGCCGTCCACGAACTCTTTTCCGAGACTTTTCCCGGCGCTTCTTTCGATAAGTTATGGCTCGCGTTTTACGATTTTGAGCGCTTGTTCACGGGGCGCTATCCGGGCTATTTGGGTTGCGATACGACCTATCACGACGTGCAACATTCACTCGACATGACGCTCGCGTTAGCGCGCCTCATTGCCGGGTATGAGCGCAGTGTGGAACCCGCCGATCGGCTCGGTGCGGGGCGCGCTTTGATGGCAATTATCACCGCGCTTTTTCATGACTCCGGTTATATACGCCACGCGGAACGCGATCGGGATTTCAACAATGGCGCCCAGTTTACGATGCAGCACGTATCGCGCAGCGCCGATTTTCTGCGCCGCTATTTACCCGAGCTAGGCATGGCAAAAGATGTCGGCATCGCCAGCATGATCGTACACTTTACGGGTTACGAACTGGATCTCGACAAGATTGAATTGGACGACCCGCGTGACATCATATGCGGCCACCTTATCGGGACGGCTGATCTCATCGCGCAAATGGCCGACCGTTGTTATCTCGAAAAATGTCGCGACCGCTTGTACCAGGAGTTTGTCGTTGGCGGGATCGCCATTGAAAACGCAAAACCCGGCGAATACACGGTGCGCTATGCATCGGGCGAAGACCTGCTGCAAAAGACGCCGGCGTTTTACCAGCAAGTCACGCGTGACCGACTTAACAAGAAATTCAATCGCGTCTATCGCTACGCTGAGGTGTTATACGACGGACACAATCCTTATATCGAGGCC
This sequence comes from Pseudomonadota bacterium, assembly GCA_022564475.1. Lineage (GTDB taxonomy): Bacteria > Pseudomonadota > Gammaproteobacteria > Steroidobacterales > Woeseiaceae > UBA1847. The sequence goes on along the minus strand of JADFLJ010000002.1, from coordinate 25,578 downwards.
ATTCGGGTCAACATCGAGCACCTCGTGAAGGTATTGGCATCCGAAAACTGGTCTCTGCTGCGCCGTAAGCCGCCCTATTTCCTCGGTATCGGCACCGCCGCCCAGGACATGGAATCACTCGTGACGAAGCTGCTCGCTGGATTCACAGGTCGCGCAATAGCAGCGAAGAACGGACTCCTGATGCCGGTCTGACCCCTTTTATTCCTGGTACATGCGCAATGCCTGGTACTCGCGTCGGTTGAGTCGCCGGTTCGCGTAATAGGCAGCGATAACGGCCGCAAATAGCGCAAACACCCAATCGGCAATTGTCATCGCCTCATCGAAAAAAACTGGCCAGGTCATTGTCGTGACAGATCGCAGCACTTCGATCGTGCCTATGCCAAATTCGTTTGCCGTGGTTCCCGCTGCAATGACTACCTTCGCAAAAACAGAGCCAACGAAGGCCATCGCCGCAGCGATGCTCGGGAAACGCCAGTCCAGTCCCTGCCCGGCACGCCTGACGGCGAAACCAACCATCACACCCAACAACACGGTCATCCAGGGATAAATTCGCCCGAGCGCCGACGTCATCATCGACCAGATCACGGCGAAAGCGATAACGGCGATAAACGCTGCCGCCAGAGCCTGTCCGATGGACTGCGCCTTCAGCAGTCGCTCACCATCAGCTGCGACGGGTCGCTCATGTCGCCCCGGTGCATGTTTTTTCCTCAGGCGAAGTACCTGGTGATTGGGATCTGCTGCCATTTCTTTCATGCCCAGATTGCCGGCCCGGCAAGCGCCGCTAACAAGATGTGTCTCAGAACAACCGCCGTTGCCCCTGCTAGTCCTTCGACGCCACCGCGGCCGTGAATACGACGTCTGTCGAACTGTTCAGTGCGGTCTCTGCCGAGTCCTGCAAGATACTGATGACGAAGCCGACTGCGACAACCTGCATCGCAATGTCGTTTGATATGCCGAATAAACTACACGCCAGCGGTATTAACAGCAAAGATCCGCCCGCAACGCCGGACGCACCGCAGGCCGACAGCGCGGCGACCACGCTGAGCAAAAAGGCCGTTGCAAGGTCGACTTGAATGCCTAGTGTGTTGACCGCTGCCAGCGTCAACACAGTAATCGTGATGGCGGCGCCGCCCATGTTGATCGTCGCACCGAGCGGTATGGACATGGAGTAGGTGTCTTTCTCCAGATTCAGGCGCTCGCAGAGTGCCAGGTTTACTGGAATGTTCGCAGCCGAGCTGCGCGTGAAAAACGCCGTAATTCCGCTTTCACGCAAGGCCGTGAACACGAGTGGATAGGGATTACGACGCGTCATGAACCAGACGATTGCGGGATTGATTAGCAGCGCGACGATGATCATTGCGCCGATCAACACGGTCAGGATTTGTACATAGCCACCCAATACGGACAATCCGGATTCCGCCAGATTCCCGGCCACAAGACCAAAAATCCCCAGCGGTGCGAAGCGAATAACAATACGCACGATCTGTGTAATGCCGTCGGCAAGATCCTGCAGCATCTGTCGAGTCGTGTCGGAGGCGTGGTGTAGAACAATACCCAGCGCGACGCCCCACACAAGAATGCCGATAAAGTTCCCGGTCAACACAGCGTTCACGGGGTTGTCCACAAGCTTCAACAGCATCGTGTTGAGCACTTCCGAAATTCCCTGCGGCGCGTTCACGACAGCATCCGGAACCTGCAGCACGAGTGTCGTCGGAAACACAGTACTCATGCCGACGGCCAAAAGCGCCGCGAGCATCGTGCCAACCAGATACATCAGGATGATGGGGCGCATTTGCGCCGTGTGGCTGGCCTTGCGATTCGCGATCGCGGAGGCAACGAGCAACAACACGAGCACCGGCGCAACGGCTTTAAGGGCTTGCACAAACAGGTTGCCGAATAGCATCGATTTTTGAGCGGTGCCTGGCGACACCTGCGATAACACGACTGCCAATACGATACCGATTGCGATTTGCAGCACGAGGCTGCCGCTCGAAATCCTGTTGAGGATGGACTTGGTTTCCATGCTTTGCTGTCCTTACAGTTCCAGTCGCATCCCTTCGTATGCGAAATTAAAGCCGAGGTCTTTTACGGCAGCCTGTTCTTTGCTGCCCTCGATGAGCAGCGGATTTGTGTGATTCATGTGAATAAAAATGACGCGGGATTTTTCTTCTGCTGTCATGTCCTGCATCAGCAACATGCTTTCCGCAACGAACGGGTGTGCAATCTTGCTCATATCACGACCCGGCAGTTCACCGTCGGCAAAAAAAGTTGCGTCGAGCAACGCGTAATCCACCGAGCGAATGATGTCGCGAATATCCGTGTCCCAGCGTTCCCACTTGTCGATATCGGGGATGTACACGGCCGACTTGTTCGGTCCGTCGATACGAAATCCGACGGTTTCGGAATACTCATCGCGATGCGGGACGATGATCGGCGTAATTCGCAACTGCTCGCCAAATTCGATTGGCTCACCGTCAACCATCGGCTGCAGCGTGATGTTGCCATAGCGAACCAGCTGGTCCCAGGGACCGTTCGTCGACAAGAACTCATGCATTCGCGGCATTGTGTAAACAGGCACGCCCTTCGCACCCATTGCTTCGTGACCGAAATGCATGATTCCAACGTAGTGCCCGATGTGTGCGTGCGTCGGAAAAACACCATTGAGTTTATACTCGCTGTCCGGCGCTATTTTCTGCAATGCATAAAGCTGCTCACGCATGTCTGGCGTGGCGTCGAAGATGTATTTCGCCTTCGCGCTTTCATCGATAACTGCAATCGAGCTCGCCGCGCGTCGCAGGCTCTTGTCCTCCCAGGCACGCATGCAGTGCGGTTGATAGCAACCGGCCTGCGGATAGCCAGCGTCCTGGGCAACTCCAAGTACGTAAATCGACACGCCACCCTCGGCGCTCGCAGCATTTACCGCGAGCATGGCCAACACCAGCAGCGATACGCGTAAGCTATTGATTATAAAGAGTCCTTAGGCAAAGGTCTGATACATGACTCCGACGATTGCGAGCGGCGCGACAACCCGGATCATCCACAACCAGACCTGAAACACGGCCGGCCCCATCAACGGCAGTTCCTCGCGCAGCGTACTGACCTGCATTCGCCAGCCGACGAACAGCGCGATCAGGATGCCACCAATCGGCATGAAGATGTTGGCCGTGAAGTAATCAATTAGACCGAACACCGTCATGTCTTCAAAAAATGCGAACATGCCCAGCGGCATGAAATCGGACCACGCGTTGGAAGACAACACACTGCCGAGGCCAATAACCCAGACCAGGGAACCAACTGCGATACAGGCGTTGCGACGACTCAGGCTCCACTTATCAATAACGTAGGCGACGATGGGTTCGATCAGCGCGATCAGTGATGTCACCGCTGCGAACGCCAGCAACAGGAAGAACAACGCACCAAAAAATGCACCGCCTGGCATATTTACAAACGCCGCAGGTAAGGTTCGGAAAATAAGGCTGGGGCCGGACGCCGGGTCCAGTCCGTTGGCGAACACGAGCGGGAAGATCATCAGGCCGGCGAGCAGGGCGACGAGAGTGTCTGCACCCGCGATGATGATTGCCGAACGCGTCAGCGAAACATCTTTCGGTACATAGGCACCGTAGACCATCATCAGCCCCATCGCGACACCGATCGAGAAAAACGCCTGGCCGATGGCCATCAGTACCGAGCTGCCATCGATCTTGCTGAAGTCGGCGCTGAAAAGAAAATTGACGCCGGCCGCAAAATCACCGGCAACTGCAGCATAGCCAATCATCAGCAACAACATCGCAAACAGCGCTGGCATCATTATTGTAACGGCTTTTTCGATACCGCCATGCAGACCGCGCCCAACAATGGTCATCGTGACAAAGAGAAACAGTGTGTGCCAACCCGTCATCACCAGCGGGTTTGCCTGCAGGTCATCGAATTGTGACCCCACTACGGCAGCCGACGCACCACCAAAGCCCATGATCGCTTTCTGGATGTACGCCAGCGTCCATCCCGCAATGACGCTGTAGTAGGTTGCGATCAGGAAGCCGGCAATCAGGCCCAGCCAGGCAACCAGCGTCCATAGTTTGGAACGGCCTGCTTCTCTCGCCACACTCGCCATCGCACGCGGCGGGCTATTGCTGCCTCGGCGGCCAATCATCAACTCACCGATCAGAATCGGTATCGCAACGAACACCACACAGAGAACGTATACGAGAATGAAGGCAGCGCCACCATTTTCGCCAACAACATAGGGAAAGCGCCAGATGTTGCCGAGTCCGACCGCCGCACCGACGGCCGCAAGAATAAACGTCCAGCCGGACGACCAGGTTTGATTGTTATCGCCAGTATTTGAAAGCGCCAAGATAACCCCCTACCAGTATGCTTTGACTAAAACAAAAGGCCCGTTGAAGCGATTCTCCGCCTCACCGCGCCAATCCGAATCCTCTGTTTCCACATTGAGGTTAGCTGCCGATTGGAGCTAATCATTGCGGCTGAACCATCCGTCTAATTCTTGTAGCGTGGGATTATACCCTGTAGCAGCTCGTTGATTGGTGGTCGTTTTACTTATCGGACGAGCAGAAAGCCTGACTATAGAGTGCAAAAATGCCAAAGAAAAACAGCACCAGTACCATGCCAAACAGTATTAAGCCGATAGTTGACACGGCTAATTCATCTCCCCTGCATTGGAATCCGCAAGTATTAGCAAAGTGGTTGCTGGTGCCGCTCAGTCTGCAATTTGAGCCAACACATCGTCACCGAACGAGACTTGCTGACGAAACAGTCGAATCATCACGCCAAGTTCTGAATGACGATACGTAAGTAGATTTTGAACGGATGCATCGTCGCGCATCGGCTCAAATAACGCTGTTACGTGCTCGTAGTCTATATCCTGAAGGATACAAGCTGGAAAACCCGTCGGCACCAGGTTGTCGATATCAGCCGTCGGGCAAGCTTTTCGAATTTGAGCCTGCACGTCGCTTGGAATTATCCCTCGAACAGTCTCGCGATACTCGGCGGATGGATTCCAGCCTGGCCGGGATATATCAATTTTGTTGTGGTACTCGAACAGCCTGGTTCGCAGCTCAATGTTTTCGATTAAGCGAAGGTTTCCTGTGCTCTGTAAATCCTGATACGTACTTGTACGAGGAACATACGGCCAAATCTCAGCGGCATAAAACGCGGCAAGCAAAACATTCTGGTCCACTGGCGCGTCGGACTGCATCCAATCCAGGAATTCCTGGCTGAATTGTTGGACCGCAGTAAAAAACTCGATGCGATACTCGAAAGCCTGTTTGTCTGCGTTGATATCGGCTTCTAATCGTACCAAGTACTCTAAGCGGAGCTCGCCGTCGTGACGCTCGTTCATCATAGTGTCAAGCAGCAACGCTACGAACACACCAACAACTATGAGCACGAACTCGCCAGCGGTTCTACGACGGTTTTTCATGCAGATGACTCTTGAAATTTTAGTTCCATATCGACGCGGTTCATACCCGGACTCTATTTCGACCTGCGGCCAAGTATCTGGCGCGACTGACGCAAATGCAAACATGCAAGAGCGAATAAAAGCCGTGACAGTTACTACTCGGGCGACAAGTGCATCGCGTTGTCAGGCTGCAACTTCTACGTAATCAAGACGACTCGATGCTGCCTGAATAGCTCTGATATCATCCGTGGTCGTATTGGGCGACGCTTATCTGGGGGCGAAAAAGATCGGATGTCGAAGATTGCCGCGTTCCTGTTGCTGTCATTGCTGGCCGGTAGCTCGCCGATTATTCATGTCGTTGTGTCGCCGGGTCGCACCTCGATAACAGTGCCCGAGACAGTTGTTGGTCAACACGAAAACTCACCGCTAACCAAAATGCAATGGGTATGGCGCCAGGCGCTGCAATCTGTGCCGGCATTCGTGTCGGGTACCAGTATTGATCAGGTAAGAAACGAGCTGGTCGAGCGAAACCTTTTTATATTGAGGGAGTGGCCGGGGTATCTTGTTGTGCGCGAAGGCGTTCCCCTAATCGATTTGAGTGGGCCAATACGCGAGAGTTATCTCTATGGCTTCGAGAATAACAAACTGGTACTTGGGCCGCAGAGGTTCAGCCAGGTCTTGCGCCGATTTGAGATGGCGGGTCTCACGCCGGAACGCATGCAAGTGCTGCACCTGTTCGTTGACGTTAATTCCGAAGATCCGGGGCCATACAACGAATTTGCGTGGCTGCTGGCAACGCATCCCGATCCTGATGTCCTCGACCCTCAGTTGGCGATAGAACACTCGACCCATGCCATTAGTTTGCAAGAAGTGCCGGTTTGGGAACATGTGGATACTCTTGCGGCGGCTTATGCGTCCGCCGGTAATTTCGACAATGCGGTGAAATACCAGCGGCAAGCGATTGCGATAAACGGTGAATATGACGCCGATGCCACGCAACGCTTGGAGCTGTATCTGAATGTTGAGAGATATGAAGCATCGCGTTCGGTGGCAGAGACGGGCGAAACCGAAACCGAAGAGATAGCGCCAACGCCCAAAGCAGCATTGCTGCGCGATGCTGCAATGGGTTCCGTGGACGCACAGTGGAGCCTTGCTGTCTTTTATATTACGAATGACATTAATGAGAGCCAGGGCGTCCTGGCCCCCGGTGTATTCTGGATGGAACAGGCGGCGCAAAACGGCAAAGAGTTCGCGGCGAACGAATTGGGGTACTGCTATCTGATGGCGATATGTGGTGTCGCTCAAGACTACATTGAAGCGGTGAGGTGGTTTAAAACAGCCGTGGACAACGGCGACACAACGGCTGCGTTCAATCTGGGCCGCATGATGGCGAACGGACACGGTGCACCCCGCGATGACGTAGAGGCGACGCGTTTACTAGCGGTGGCTGCCGACAGCGGAATCAGCACAGCAGCATTCAGTGTGGCGTTTCGCTACCGCGAAGGATTGGGCTCTGCCCCGAATTTCAGGGCCAGTAGAAAATACCTCACGCAGATAGAAATAGCCGGCTACGGGCCCGCCGATTTTCTGCTCGATGATGCCTATTTTCAAAGGTTTCACGGTGCTGCCGCGATCGCCGCAGCGCTGGATCGGGCCGCTGTGCGACCCGATGAAACGGGCAGTGCACTGATGAACATCGTTGACATCATTGAGAAAGCACTTGATGTCGGAGATGACGTATTTATCGTTCGATTCGCAGACGAAACGACGTTCGAATATCCCTCTGAGTATGGACCAGCTCTCGTATTCAATCTGATGCGCATCGCCGCATCACTTGGCTCGACCCAGGCGCAGCTCAGATTCGCCACCCTTTACGAGCAGGGGCATGTGGTTTCAAGGTCGATGGTAGACGCGTATTATTGGCGACAGCGTGCTGCGCTGTAGCTTGCTTAGTGGAGGTCCCTCTGCTCCGGGTTGGTCACTCGCAGGAATTCTCTACGGCCAGCATGTGATGCCCAATACTGCAAAGAGGCGAAGTTTCATATTTGGCGAGTGAAGGTGAGGTGCATTGTCAGGCTGCATTTCATCAGTTGCTAGATTTTCCCATCAGAAAGATCAGTCGAATTGAGTTCAAGCCATTCGGAAAGGTCACCTTGAGAAAATTCTCCTGCGGCGAGCGCATTGATTATCACAACAGCTTCAGCTTCGTCCGGCAATAGTTCTTGCCCATTGAGCATTAAGAAGATATCCATCGCGGCCAGGGCGCCGATCTTTTCGGGTCGACCGGTCATTGTTACGTGAGTGGTTGCATCCTGTACATGACCATATGTCGCGAATTATTCCCGCTGTATTGTGCGCAATTATAGGGGTCTCGCTATGGATAATCGCCGCAGCAACGCGGTTGGCTATTCGACAGTCACCGACTTCGCGAGGTTTCGCGGCTGATCGACATCCGTGCCTTTGAGCAACGCGACGTGATACGCGAGCAATTGCAGTGGAATCGTATAGAGAATCGGTGCCTGAAAATCCTGAATGAGTGCCGGCATACGAGTCGTGTGAATGCCGTGACGATCGCCGAACTGCACGCGCGGGTCCGCGAACACAAATAATTCGCCGCCCCGGGCGCGTACTTCCTGCAGATTGCTTTTCAACTTTTCGAGCAAGTCATCGTCCGGCGCAATGCTTACAACCGGCATGTTTTCGTCGACCAGTGCCAGCGGTCCGTGTTTGAGTTCGCCGGCCGCATACGCCTCAGCATGGATATAGGAAATTTCCTTAAGCTTGAGCGCACCCTCCATGGCCACGGGATTTTGTACGCCGCGGCCCAGGAACAACGCGTGTTCTTTGTCCGCGAAGTGTTCGGCAAGTGCTTCGATGGATGAGTCCAGCGTCAAAACCTGTCCGATCAGGCCCGGCAAGTCTGCAAGCTGGGCGACCAGTGCGCGTTCCTGTTTTTCCTCAAGCCCCGAACGTCTTGCAAGCACGATGGTCAGCAATGCCAATGCCGCCAGCTGTGTCGTAAATGCTTTTGTTGACGCGACGCCGATTTCCGGGCCCGCGTGAGTCAGCATGACGAGGTCGGACTCGCGCACCATCGAACTCTCCGGCGCGTTGCAAATCGTCAGCGTCGAGATGTAATCCATCTCCTTCGCGAGTCGCAATGCCGCGAGCGTGTCGGCCGTTTCTCCAGACTGACTGATCGTAATGAACAACGTATCTTGCAAGACAACGGGTGAGCGATAACGATACTCACTCGCGATCTCAACCATGCATGGAATTCTGCAGAGTGCCTCGATCCAGTAACGCGCGACAAGGCCTGCATGGTAACTCGTACCGCAGGCGATGATGTGTACGCCTTTCGTCTTGTCCAGCACCTCGTTCGCTTTATCGCCGAAGGCTGAGTCAAGAACCTTGCCGTCGGCGATGCGGCCGTCAAGCGTTCGCGCAACGGCCTCGGGTTGTTCGTAAATTTCCTTTTGCATGTAATGTCGATAGCTGCCGCGTTCGGCCGCATCGGCACTCAGTTCACTCTGGGCAACGGGTCGTTCGACAACATTGCCATCAATATCCCAAATCGTAACTTCCTTGCGTCGAACGTGCGCGACATCGCCCTCTTCCAGGTAGATGAATTTGCGCGTAACGGGCAGCAATGCAGCAACGTCCGACGCGATGAAATTCTCTTCAAGGCCCAGGCCGACAACCGCAGGCGCGCCCTGCCGCGCGAGGATCAGTTCGCCCGGATGTTTGACGCTCATTATTGCGAGCGCATAAGCGCCCTCGAGCTCGGCGACCGTGGTCTTGACGGCCTTCACAAAATCGCCGTCTGCCTGCATGTTGAAATGAATGCGATGCGCGACGACCTCGGTATCGGTCTCCGAGTCAAACGTGTAACCGTGCTTCATTAGCTCATCGCGCAGTTCTTCATGGTTTTCGATAATGCCGTTGTGAACAATGGCAATGTCCTTACCGGACACATGCGGGTGTGCGTTACTTTCGTTCGGTGCGCCGTGTGTTGCCCAGCGTGTGTGTGAAATTCCGGTTGCGCCTTGCAGCGGATTCTTGTCGAGTGCGGACTGCAGCTCCTGCACTTTGCCGGCACGCCGCAAGCGTATGATCTCGCCATCGTCATACAGCGCGATGCCCGCCGAGTCATAACCTCGGTACTCAAGCCTGCGCAGGCCCTCCATGAGGATCGGAACAACGTTTCTCTCGGCAACCGCGCCGACGATTCCACACATTCAATCTGCTCCTTTCTTGACGGGACGCTTCCAGCCCCGGACCGTCATTTGTTTCGACCGCTCAATTACGAGCTGGCCTTCGGCGACAGGCTTGGTAATCGTCGAGCCCGCACCGATCGTTGCACCTTTGCCTATTTTGACTGGTGCCACGAGGTTCACGCCGGAACCGATAAACACATCATCGCCAATCGTTGTGCGATGTTTGTTCACGCCATCGTAATTGCAGGTGATCGTGCCGGCGCCGACGTTTACACCTTTGCCGATATCCGTGTCTCCTATGTAGGTCAGGTGGTTTACCTTGCTGCCATCGGCCACCGTGCTTTTCTTTATTTCGACGAAGTTGCCGACTTTGACATTGTCTGCGAGCTCCGCGCCGGGCCGCAATCGTGCAAACGGCCCGATTTCGCAATTGGCGCCCGTCACGGCGCCTTCGATATGGCAGTTTGAATGCACCAGCGTTCCCGTACCAAGCCGTGTGTCACGTATCAGGTTATTGGATTCGATCTTCGTGCCATCGCCCAACACGACTTCGCCCTCGAATATCGCGTTGATGTCGATGAAAACATCTTTGCCACAGCTGAGATTGCCGCGGATATCGACGCGTGACGGATCCGCAAAACCGACACCCTGAGCCATGAGTTCATCGACGAGTCGAGCCTGCAATGCGCGCTCGGCTTCGGCCAGTTGTTTCTTGTCGTTTATGCCCATTACCTCTTCCTGCTTGCTCGCCTTGATGCCGTGGACGGTGACACCGTCATTCACAGCCATGGCGATAATGTCAGTCAAATAATACTCACCTTGTGCATTGTCGTTGCCGAGCTTGTCCAGCCAGTGCTTGAGCTTCACGGCGGGTGACAGCATGACGCCCGTATTGATCTCTCTGATTTGCCGCTCTGCGTCGCTGGCGTCTTTTTGTTCGACGTTGCGAACGACCTTTCCATGCTCACGAACAATGCGGCCGTAGCCGGTCGGGTCATCCATGTCAACGGTCAGTATGGCTAATTCGTCGTCGCCCGTCGCGGCTCGCAGGCGTTGCAAGGTCTCCGGTAACAACAACGGTACGTCACCGAACAAAATCAGCACCTGATTGTCGTCCGGTGTGTCCGGCATCGCCTGCATGACGGCGTGGCCGGTGCCGTTTTGCTTGGCCTGCAAGGCCCATCGCAGACCCTGGCCGGCAAAAGCTGTCGGCACCGCGTCGGCGCCATGACCGTAGACGACGCACACATCGTTTGCTGCAAGCGCGCGGGAATACTCGAGCACATGCGCGAGCAACGGCCGACCGGCCAGCGGCTGCAGGACCTTGGGCAAATCGGAGCGCATGCGCGTGCCCTGACCAGCAGCAAGAATGACGATTGTTAAATCCATAAGATAACGCGAATGATACCGGATACACGCAGCTTTGGTTCGGTCGCTTGCCCACGCAGCCCGGATTATGGCCAATGGTGCTAGTCTGTTTGCTCAGCAATAATAAGAAGAACAGGCATGACGACAGAGACGATCATTTTTATCGGCGTGGCAATTTATATTGCCATCATGATCGCTATCGGTGTTTACGCCGCCCGGAAAACACATTCCGTTTCCGAGTTTATCGTCGCGGGCCGTAGCTTGCCTTTATGGCTCTGTACGACAACGATTATCGCCACCTGGTTTGGCGGCGGCATGATGATCGGGGGTGCGGGCGCCGCATACGACGACGGCATCATTGGCAACATCGCCGATCCCTTCGGCGCTGCGCTCTGTTTGTTTCTGCTGGCGCTTTTCTTCGTGCGCCTGATTCGGCGACTGAAACTGATGACCTTTGTGCAGTTCGTCGAACAGCGTTACGGCCCCACGGCCGCTACAATTACCTCAATCGCGTCGCTAATGTCGACGCTTTTATGGGTCGCCGGAATGCTGGTCGCATTCGGCATCGTGTTCGAGACCTTAACTGGAACACCCCTGGTCTACGGCATTATTGGCGGTGCGATTATTGTCATTATCTACACGACGATGGGAGGCATGCTCGCGGTTGCGCTCACTGACTTTTTCCAGATGATTGTTATTGCGTTCGGCCTGATTATCTTGCTGGTCGTTGTGCTCGTTGATTCCGGCGGCTGGGGGGCCATCTCGTCACAGCTCCCCGAGCACACGTTTCGAATGTATCCGCTCGAGCACACCGGCGAGCGCTGGCTCAACTACCTGCGCGCATGGGTCATTTTCGGGCTCGCTGATATTGCATCTCAGTCCTTGATGGGGCGGGCGCTCGCGGCAAAGAGCGAGCGTGTGGCACAACAGTCTTTCTACCTGGCATCGATTGGCTACCTGGCCTTTGGCATGATTCCGGTTCTGCTGGGAATCATCGGCTCCGTCACGATGCCCGGCCTCTCCGATTCCGAGTCAATCGTGCCAGCGCTGGCGTTCGAACACCTGCACCCGGTTGCCCTTGCTGTGTTTGTCGGCGCCGTACTCGCAGCCATCATGAGCTCCTGCGACAGCGCGCTATTGGCATCGGCCAGCGTTGTAAGCACTAACCTGTTGCCGCTGGTGAAGCCGAACCCTTCAGCCAAATTACAACTTCAGGTCGTGCGCTGGGGAATTTTGGTGCTTGGCATTATCGCTGTCAGCTTCGCATTGAATGCGCAGGTTGTTTTCGACACGATGCTGGACGGCAATTTGCTATTGCTGGCCGCCGTAATCGTGCCGTTTATACTTGGCGTCTGGTGGCAGAAGGCCAATCGCAGCGGTGCGCTGGCAGCGATGTCCATGGGAATTGTGTCGTGGCTGACAACGTCGCTGCTTTACCCGGAGTTGCCGGGTGACCTGATTGGACTTGGTGTGTCTTTCGTAACGATGATAATCGTCACGCCGCTAACGCAGAAGATTGACCCGCCGCGAGCGCTCGTGGATATCGACGGCAAGCCGATCGAGCTGACCGATCGGCTGGGCACTCTTCGCTAAAAACCGGGGCGCTAGCGTTTACCTTTGAGCTTTTGCGCCGCACGGAAACGCGCTTCGGCTTCGGCGAGCTCTGCCTGCGCACGCTTGAGATCGGTCTCGCTCGAAACGCCCTTCAGCGCTTCTTCCGCCGCCTGTTTTGCCGCAAGCGCTGCCGCTTCATCAAGTTGATCGCCGCGCAGCGCCGTATCGGCCAACACTGTCACCAGGTGAGGCTGTACTTCGAGCATGCCGCCCGTGATGTAGAAGCTCTCTTCCTTGCCCTCGGCGGTTTGCACGCGAACTTCGCCCGGATTCAGCGCCGTTAGCAACGGCGCATGTCGGGGCGCGATACCCACCTCACCCATTTTCGCGGGTGCGAAAACCATCGTAGCTTCGCCAGAATGGATCTCGCCTTCCGCGGATACAATGTCGACTCTGATCGTGGCCATAACTTTCTGTCTCTTCGGTTCGTCGGTTCGTCGTAGGAGGGTCTTCAGGCCCGACTGTTCGCGGCTAAAGCCGCTCCTACGTTAATGTCTCGCGGCTAACGCCGCTTCTACATAAAGTTCTTGGCGTTTTCGATGGCTTCTTCGATCGTGCCAACCATGTAAAACGCCTGCTCCGGAATGTGATCGTAATCACCGGCAACAATACCGTTGAAGCCACGGATCGTGTCTGCCAGTGATACGTACTTACCCGGTGAGTTCGTAAACACCTCGGCGACGAAGAACGGCTGTGACAAGAAGCGCTGGATTTTCCGGGCACGCGTTACTGTCTGCTTGTCTTCTTCCGAGAGCTCGTCCATGCCGAGAATAGCGATGATGTCCTGTAGCTCTTTCAATCTCTGCAATACGACCTGCACACCACGTGCACAGTCGTAGTGTTCCTGACCGATAATAAGCGGATCAAGAATACGTGAGGTGGAGTCGAGCGGATCGACCGCCGGGTAGATGCCCAGCTCGGCGATGCTGCGCGACAATACGAGTGTCGCGTCAAGGTGAGCAAAGGTTGTTGCCGGCGACGGATCGGTCAGGTCATCTGCAGGTACGTATACGGCCTGGAAGGATGTGATCGAGCCGGTCTTGGTTGATGCAATACGCTCCTGCAGCAGACCCATCTCCTCGGCCAGTGTCGGCTGATAGCCCACGGCCGATGGCATACGGCCGAGAAGTGCGGACACTTCCGTTCCTGCCAGTGTGTAACGGTAGATGTTGTCGATAAACATGAGGACGTCGCGGCCTTCGTCGCGGAATGCCTCGGCCATCGTCAATCCTGTCAGCGCAACACGCAGACGGTTGCCAGGCGGCTCGTTCATCTGACCGTATACGAGCGACACCTTGTCGATTACGCCCGAGTCCGTCATCTCGTGATAGAAATCGTTTCCTTCGCGAGTACGCTCGCCAACACCGGCAAACACCGAGTAACCGCCGTGCTTTTTGGCAATATTGTTGATGAGCTCCATGAGCGTTACGGTCTTGCCCACACCGGCACCACCGAACAGACCAACCTTGCCGCCCTTGGAAATTGGCATGATCAGGTCGATTACCTTGATGCCCGTTTCCAGAATCTCGGTCGTCACTGCCTGCTCTTCGAAACTTGGCGGCTTACGGTGAATCGGCATCAGTTTTTCTGCGCCAATGTCGCCTGCATTATCAATCGGCTTGCCGAGTACATCCATGATCCGGCCCAGCGTCTTCTCGCCGACCGGTACCATGATCGGGCTGCCCGTATCGGTGACAGACATGCCACGCTTCAGGCCTTCTGATGATCCCATTGCGATCGTGCGCACAACGCCGTCGCCCAGCTGCTGCTGAACTTCGAGTGTTAAGTCTGCGTCATCAATGATCAGCGCATCGTAAATATTGGGAATCTGGCCTGTCGGGAACATAACGTCCACAACAGCGCCAATAACCTGCACAGTAGTTCCGGTGCTCATTAGTAAATCCTTATCCTGACACGGCGGCCGCGCCGCCAACGATTTCTGAAATTTCTTGTGTAATGGCTGCTTGTCTTGCCCTGTTGTACTTCAACTGCAGCTTGTCGATGATTTCACCGGCATTGTCGGTTGCTGATTTCATCGCCACCATTTTCGCCGCCATCTCACATGAGAAGTTTTCGACGGCACCACGATAAACCTGTGACTCGATATAACGCATCAATACATCATCGAGCAGCTCACCGGCATCGGGCTCGTAAATATAGTCCCAGTGTTCCTGCAGTGGCTCATCACCCAGGTCAATGGCACTGACGGGCAGTAGCGTCGAAACAACCGGCTTCTGACTCAGTGCTGAAATAAATTCATTGTGTACGAGGAACAGGCGGTCGATCGTGCCTTCCGCATACGCGTCCAGCATGACCTTGATCGAACCCAGCAGGTCATTAACACTCGGCTTGTCGCCGAGATGGCTCGCCGTGCCCAGCACGTTGCCACCGATGCGGCGGAAAAACGCGATTGCCTTGGCGCCCACAAGCACCATGTCGACTTCAACGCTTTCTTCCTGCCACTTCGAAATCTCGCGGATCACCTGCTTGAACAGGTTGATGTTAAGACCGCCGCATAGGCCGCGGTCGGTTGAGATCACGATGAAGCCCACACGTTTAACATCGCGCTCCGTCAAATACGGGTGCTTGTAGTCCGGGTTCGCGTGCGCCAGGTGACCGATCACGCGGCGAATACGCTCCGCGTACGGCCGTGACGCCTCCATCTGAGCCTGCGCTTTTCGGATCTTGCTGGCCGCGACTTTTTCCATCGCGCCCGTAATCTTCTGCATGTTTTTTACAGAAACGATCTTCGCGCGTATTTCTTTCTCACCAGCCATATCTTTTCCGTTTAACCATCGGGCATATTCTCGGGCCTGTAGGAGCGGCTTTAGCCGCGAATCTTCTCGGGCCTGAAGGCCCTCCTACCTACCGCGTTATTGCTCGGGCCTGAAGGCCCTCCTACAACCGCGACTCAATAAACGCCTTCCTTGGCAAATGCTTCGCAAATGCCCTTCAGGCTTGCCGCGATATCGTCGTTGTAATCACCCGTCTCGTTGATCGCATCGAGCACATCGCCATTATTCGCTTTTGCGAAGTTGTGTAACGCCGTTTCATAGGCAACCACTTTCTTGACGTCTACGGGGTCAATAAAGCCTTCGTTAGCCGCGAACAACGACAGCGCCATTTCGGCAACCGACAATGGCGAGTACTGCTTCTGCTTCATGAGCTCTGTTACGCGTTCGCCGCGTGCGAGCTGCTGACGCGTTGCCGCGTCAAGATCAGATGCAAACTGTGCGAATGCCGCGAGCTCACGAAACTGAGCCAGCGCGAGTCGAATACCACCGCCGAGCTTCTTGATGATCTTCGTTTGTGCCGCACCACCTACCCGAGACACCGACAAGCCAGCGTTAATAGCCGGGCGAATGCCTGCGTTGAAGAGGTCGGTTTCGAGGAAGATCTGGCCATCGGTAATCGAGATCACGTTCGTTGGTACGAACGCCGACACGTCACCACCCTGTGTTTCAATAATCGGCAATGCCGTCAGAGAACCCGTCTTGCCCTTGATCTTGCCACCCGACACTTCCTCGACGTACGCCTCGGAAACGCGGGCTGCGCGCTCGAGCAGACGTGAATGCAGGTAGAAAACGTCACCCGGATAGGCTTCGCGACCCGGCGGACGACGCAGCAATAAGGAAATCTGGCGATAAGCCCATGCCTGCTTGGTGAGGTCGTCAAAAACAATCAGTGCATCTTCGCCCTTGTCGAGGAAGTACTCGCCCATCGTCGTACCGGAGTACGGCGCGATGTATTGCATTGCCGCGCTCTCCGCCGCCGATGCCACGACAATAATGGTGTGCTCAAGCGCACCCTCTTCTTCGAGCTTGCGTACAACGCCTGCGACCGACGACGTTTTCTGACCGATCGCAACGTAGATGCATTTGATGCCCTTGCCGCGCTGGTTAATAATCGTGTCAACTGCAACAGCCGTCTTGCCGGTCTGGCGATCGCCAATGATCAGTTCGCGTTGGCCGCGGCCGATCGGCACCATCGAGTCAATGGCCTTCAGGCCTGTTTGCACGGGCTGATCGACTGACTTACGAGCGATGACGCCCGGCGCGACCTTCTCGATCGGCGCCCTGCCTTCTGCCTCGATCGGGCCTTTGCCGTCGATCGGGTTGCCGAGTGCGTCAACGACGCGACCCAGCAAGGCTTCACCAATCGGCACCTCAAGAATACGACCGGTCGTCTTTACCGTGTTGCCTTCCGAAATGTGTTTGTAGTCGCCGAGTACAACCGCGCCAACCGAATCCCGCTCCAGATTCAGCGCCAGGCCGAACGTGTTGCCCGGGAACTCGAGCATCTCGCCGTAACGTGCGTCGGCCAGGCCGTGGATACGCACGATGCCGTCGGTAACAGCAATTACTGTACCTACGTCACGCGCTTCCGCGGTCGCTTCGAAGTTCTCGATGCGCTCTTTAATCAGCTGACTAATTTCAGAAGCTTTGAGTGCCATTTTGTCTTCCTCTCTAGTTGATCAGCGCGTTGCTGAGGCCCTCTAGCCTCGCCCGCAGTGATCCATCAATTACGACATCGCCAGCTCGTATTACTGCGCCGCCGATAAGGCTCTTATCAATTTCTGTTTCGAGTTTGATGTCCCGACCCAGTCGCGCACGAAGCGCTGTCGAAATTTCTTTTTGCTGTGCGGCCGAAAGCTCCGTTGCCGACGTGACAGTCACATCCACGGTGTTTTCGACCTTCGCCTTGAGCACCTCAAAGTGCCCGGCGATCTCTGGTAGCACCGCCACACGTCCGTATTCAAGCAGCAACTTCAGGAAGTTCGTGCCCTTTTTATCGCTGCCGGACAGCACATCAGCTTTCGCCTTCGCGAACAGACCCGTCAGGAACTCCAGCCGCTTTTCGTTATCGAGCGACGGACTGCTCAGAAAGACGGCCACCTGACCGTCCGCGAGTAATTGGCCGGCAAGGGCCAGGCCCTCGGACCATGTCGCCAGCTCACCCGCCTCATGTGCGAGCTCGAATGCGGCCTGTGCATACGGCCGTGCAATCCTGTTGTTGTCAGCCATGTGCGCCTACAGCTCCTGAGCCAGCTTGCCCAGAATGTCGTCGTGCGTCTTCGCGTCGATTTCGCGATTCAGGATTTTCTCTGCGCCCGCGAGTGCGACCGCTGAAACCTGTCCGCGTAACTCTTCGCGTGCACGATTGCTTTCCTGCTCGATCTCGGCCGTCGCGGCTGCAAGTTGGCGCTCACGTTCCTTAGCGCCATCGGCTTTGCCATCGGCAACAATTTCGTTTGCCCTGGCATTTGCCTGGTCAAGAATTGTTGTCGCCTGGTGGCGTGCCTCTTCGACGAGCTCGTCGGCCTCGGCCTGTGCCTGCACCAGCTTCTCCTGGCCGCGATCCGCCGCGGCAAGGCCGTCTTCGATCTGCTTCTGCCGCTCCTCAATCGCTTCGATGATCGGCGGCCAGATGAACTTCATACAGAACCAGACGAACACGAGCATCGCGATCGACTGGCCGATTAAAGTTAGATTGATATCCACAGAACTCTCCCTACACTGATGCGATGATTGTAGGAGCGGCTTCAGCCGCGATCGGGCCTGAAGACCCTCCTACGTCACAACGGACCTGTCTGGTATTAACCGCCTGCCGCGGCCTGTGCAGCCTGCAACTGTCCGATGAACGGGTTGGCAAACGCGAAGAACAGCGCGATGCCCACACCGATCATGGCAACAGCGTCGAGCAGCGCCACGACGATGAACATCTTCGTCTGCAGCATCGGAGCCAGCTCCGGCTGGCGCGCCGCGCCTTCGAGGAAGCGGCCGCCGAGAAGACCCATGCCGATGCCAACGCCGAGGGCGCCAAGACCGATCAAGAGTGCAACGGCAATTGCCGTGAGACCAATAACAATTTCCATCAGTTTCTCCTAAAGAGGACTTCGTCCAACTTATTGAAATGTAAAGTAATAATAATTAATGCGATTCCGATGCCAGACTTAAATACACTATGGTCAGCATCATGAAAATAAAGGCCTGCAGCGTAATAATCAGTACGTGAAATATGGCCCAGAGAACGTGTAGCAGGCCGCCGCCGACGCCCAAAATCAGGCCGCCGCTGAACATGATCGCGATCAGGATAAAAATGAGTTCGCCGGCAAACATGTTGCCAAACAGGCGCAGGCTCAGCGAGACCGGCTTCGCGATCAGGGCGACACTTTCAAGTATGAAGTTGAACGCGATCATGAACGGAGCAGCGATCAGGCCAGCGCCCTTGGTTGGCGGCGCAATTGGGTGCAATGTCAGCTCGGCGACAAACCCTGTGATGCCCTTGTTCTTGATCGTGTAGAAGATGATCAGAAAAAACACCGCGATGGACATGCCGAAGGTGATGTTGACGTCGGTCGACGGCACGACCTTCATGTATGGAATACCGATCCAGCCGGCAAACAACGGGATCCAGTCAACGGGAACCAGGTCCATGACGTTCATCAGGAACACCCAGACAAAAATTGTCAGTCCCAGCGGTGCGATTAAACGGCTCTTGCCGTGGAAGGTGTCTTTGACCGAACCATCCACAAACTCCACGATGATCTCAACCGCAGCCTGGAATTTGCTGGGCTTGCCTGCAGAGCTTTTCTTGGCGGCGCTGCGAAACAGCAAAATGAAAACCAGACCCAGAAAGACGGACCAGGCCATCGAATCGACATTCAGCGCCAGCGGATTGCCGGCACAAGCATTCCACACCCATTCGCCCGCTTGATCCTTGCAGACCTGCAGGTTTTGTAAATGATGCTGGATGTATTCGCCGGAGGTTAGTGGGCCATGTCCGCCTTCACTCGCCATTCTTATCAACCGTGTCCTGTTCTGTCGTTTCGTTGTCGCGAATCAGCAGACCCAACAGGGGCAGCATCATCGTGAAAACAAATCCTGTAAAAAATGGCGCCGCCGCAAGCGGCCGCACCGTGACGAAAACAATACTCAGAATCAGCACCGTCAACGCCAGCTTTCCAATCTCACCGATATAGGCTGCATTGAGCAGGGACTTCGCGCCAGAATCCCGACGCCGCACTGCGAGCCGCAATGCCAGGAAGCCATTCGGTACTACCGACGCCAGGCAACCCAGCAGGGCCGAATACCCGGCGACATCGCCAAAAAAGCCCCACAACGCCGCGGCTACTGCCGCCCCAAGGCCGATTTGTACACCCAAAACCTTGAGCATTTTGTTTGCCTCCGGCACTAAAAACGCCACGTCCAACGGGCACTGCCCTCGGCTTGTGGCGCTAGTCTTACGGTGTTTCCAGGCGAGCCTGTATCAAGCGTGCGCATTATAGTGGCGCGCCGTTGGCATGGCAACCGAAAAACCCCTTATTTGGCAGCGTCTTCGGACCTTCTCTTTCGCCAATACTGCGATTTGCCGCAATGCGACCTGGCGCACATCTGCCCGGCTGAATCGACGCTATTCTGCTCATAATTTCAGCAATCCTGCCGCCCGGAGCGAACGATGCTGCTGATCGCCAGCGAGGCCTCACGAGGGTCCAAAGCACTGACCGATGTCGTGCGAGAAATGAGTTTTTCCCTGCGCTATTTCTCCACGGATCAAAAACTCGCCGAACTCATGGTGGGCGAATCGCGTCGTGTCCTGCTGCTCACCGAAGATGACCTCACTGACACGGCGATTAAAACCCTGCAGGCCGCCGACGATCGGGCGCCGTTTGGCGTCATCATCGCTGCGGATCGTCTGTCGCTGAGCTCCAGCGACAAGGCCAGAGCATATGCAAGCCTCGGCGAGTTATCGAATATCGAGTGGATTGGGGCCGGCTTTAATTTCGAGCGCCTTGCCGCCGCCGCCAGGCATTGTCGCCGCCGCATGCTCAAGTTGTCTCGCCGGGAGATTGAGTCGGCGTTCGACAATTTCGAATTTGTAGTCCGCTACCAGCCAAAGGTGGAGCGCAATGCCGGCACGGAATGGTTGACGCGTGAAGCCGAAGCCCTCGTACGCTGGCGTCACCCGGAACTCGGGCTGATCGGGCCGCTCGAATTCCTGCCCGAGGTCGAAGCCTTCGGCATGATGGGCCAGCTCACCGAATTCGTATTGCGCAAAGCGGCCGCTCAACTCGTTAGCTGGCGCGAACAGGGCCTGGCTCTCAACTGCTGCGTCAATCTCGCACCCAGTCAGCTCACCGACGAGTCGATAGGCGAACGCTATGCCGGCATCGTCAAGGAATTTGGCGTTGAGTGCGCCAGCTTCACGTTCGAAGTAGTTGAAGAGGATCTTGCAAATACAGACTCGCCCCACTTGAGGGCCATGCGCAGCCTGCGCAAGCGCGGCTTCCGACTGTGCCTCGACGATTTCCGGATAGCCGCCGCATCGCTTGGAACCTTTGAGCAGCTGCCCTTTGACGAAATCAAGATTCACGCCTCGGCACTAAAGCTCGCTCGACAGAATTCTACCAGGCGCGCCGTTCTGGCTGCCGTGACGGGATTGGCCCACAATCTGGGCATGTCCGTGTGTGCTGAGGGCGTAGAAGATCAGGAGACTTTCGAGTTTCTGAAAACCATCAAGTGCGACAAGATGCAGGGCTTCCTGATTTCAGAGGCCGTGTTGCCGCACATAATTCGCCGCGTGTATTCCAGCAGAGAACAACGCAACGAAGAAGACGTCGCGTAGGAGCGGCTTGAGCCGCGACCCATCGGGCCTAAAGGCCCTCCTACCGGATGTGTTTGAGGATACCGTCGAGTTCATCGAGGCTATTGTAAGGAATCACGAGCCTGCCGGAGCCGTTTTTGCGGTGTTCGACCCGCACTCGGGCGCCGATCTTCTCGGAGACGTCTATTTCCAGACGACGAATGTTCGCATCGCCCGTAGACGCAGCTTTGGTCTTTGACTTGCCGATTTTTGCATCCAGCATGTGCTTAACCAGTTTCTCGGTGTCGCGAACCGAAAGCCCCTTGCGCACGACCTGGCGCGCTGCATCGTACTGCTGCAGGGAATCGCCGATCGACAACAACGCACGCGCATGGCCCATGTCCAGTTGCCGCTCTTCAAGCAACGATTTGACCTTATCGGATAACTCCAGCAAACGCAGCAGATTGCTCACCGCTGCACGCGAACGACCAACGGCCGTCGCAGCTTCCGCGTGGGTCAGATCGAATTCCCGAATCAGCCGATCGAGCGCACGCGCCTCTTCCAGCGGATTCAGGTTTTCACGCTGTATGTTCTCGATAAGCGCGATTGCAATAGCGTCTTCATCCGCAATCTTGCGAACGATGGCCGGAATCTCGTCCAGCTCGGCCAGTTGTGCGGCACGCCAGCGACGCTCGCCCGCGATGATTTCGTAACGCTGTGACGGTCCGTCTGCACCAATGGTCCGCACAACGATCGGCTGCACAACACCCTGGACACGAATCGACGCCGCGAGGTTCTCCAGCGAGTCCTGGCGCATGTCGACACGCGGTTGGTATTGGCCGCGCTGCAACAGATCCACGGGAATGTTTCGCAAAGCGTCGCCGGAGGCCGCTTTGTCGGTGCTGGCAGCGGACATGTCAGCAACCGGCTTCGACAGCAGTGCATCCAGGCCGCGGCCTAATCGTCTTTTTCTTGCGTTCATTCAGTTCTCTGTCGGAGGAGCTGTGCTCCTGCGGGTATTTATACGGCCTCAGCCAAACGCTCATCCTCGCGCCGCAATATCTCGCCGGCCAGCGCCAGATAACAAATAGCGCCGCGTGATGATCTGTCGTGCAACAAGATGGGGCGCCCGAAACTCGGCGCCTCAGCAAGGCGAATATTTCGAGGTATGACCGTGCGAAAAACTTTTCTGTCGAAATGCTGGAGGAGCTGCATGGAGACTTCGTTCGAGAGATTGATGCGTGGATCGAACATCGTCCGCAATATGCCGAACACCTCGAGATCCGCATTGACTGAATTTCGCACCTTCTCAATCGTTGTGAGAAGCGAGCTTAATCCCTCGAGCGCGTAGTACTCACACTGCATGGGTATCAACACACCGTCCGCCGCCGTGAGTGCGTTCACGGTCAGCATGTTAATCGACGGCGGGCAATCAATAAGAATGAAATCGTACAGGCCGACGACGGGCGCCAATGCCTGGCGCAGCTTCATCTCGCGACCGATTTCCTGCAGCAGGCTTACTTCCGCCAGCGTCAGGTCTTCATTGCCGGGCATGACCGCGAACCCGCCCTCGGGTGGCGACACGATCGTATCGGCCGCTGTGGCGTCGCCAAGCAAAACATCACAGGTCGAATTTTCAACGGTGCGCTTGTCGATACCGCAACCCATCGTCGCATTGCCTTGTGGGTCAATATCAACCAGTAACACACGCCGCTGCGTCGCCGCCAGCGAGGCAGCCAGATTTACGCAGGTCGTCGTTTTACCGACCCCGCCTTTCTGGTTTGCTACAGCAATGATGCGCGTCATTCTTCTACCCGGTTGTCACGTCGCAGAAGCACGGCGTGTCGGGACCCCTCTGCGAGTCCTGGCACGTAAAGTTCCGTTACTTCATATGCCCAGTGTTCAGGCGACGGTTCTAATTCTTCTGCTGGATATCGGCCCTTCAGGGCAACGAACACTCCGTCCTCTCCTACGTGGTGTCCTGCTAATTCCAGGAGCCGCGGCACGGTCGCCACGGCCCGAGCGATCACGGTATCAAAGCGGTAGCCGGGTGCATAGTCCTCTGTGCGCGCTTTCACGGCGTTGACGTTGTCCAAACCAAGCAGGCCGATCATGTGCTGCACGAACATAATCTTTTTGTTGTTGCTGTCGACGAGGTCGAATTCGCGATCGGGCTCGGCAATCGCAAGCGGCAGCCCCGGAAAACCGCCGCCGGTTCCGACGTCGAGAATGCGTACACCGTGGAGCAGTGGCCGTGCCACAAGACTGTCGAGCAGGTGCGCCGTGACCATCTCATCGCGATCTCGGATGGCTGTCAGATTGACCTTCTTGTTCCAGCGTTGCAGTTCGTCGAGCAACACCCGGTATTTTTCCAGCGCGTCATCCGGGAATGCTTGATCGAGTTGTGTGATTAGCTGCTTCATTGCTCACGTTCTCGTTACCGTCGGGCCGGGCTCGGGCCGCATTGCGGTCTGGCCGGGCTCGGGCCTGAAGGCCCTCCTACAACCGCGACCCGCTCGGGCCTGAAGGCCCTCCTACAGGCCCTCCTGCAATAAGTGGTCTCGCAAGAACAGCACGGTCGCTTGCTGATACACGTCGCGATTTTCTTTCTTGCGGTATCCGTGCCCCTCGTTGAGCGCATTCATATACCAGACGAGTCCGCCCTGTTCACGCAGCGCTTTGACCATTTGTGCGGCCTCGGTTACCGGGACACGCGGATCGTTTTCACCCTGCACGATGAACATCGGCACGTCTATTTTTTCAACATTGTTAAGCGAGCTGATTTTTTGCAGGTACGCCCGCATTTCCGGGTCGCGCTCGTCACCGTACTCCGGCCGTCTCAGGTCACGCCGATAATCCTGCGTGTTTTCGAGAAAGGTCACGAAGTTGCTGATACCGACGATATCAACGGCCGCCTTCAGACGATCGCTAAAATGTACGGCGCTTGCAAGCACCATGTAACCGCCGTAACTGCTGCCAAATACAGCTACGCGGCCCGCGTCCAGATCGGACTGCGTAGCAACCCAGTCCAGTAACGCGCCGATGTCTCGAACAGAGTCTTCTCTCTTGAAGCCGTTATCGAGACCCTTATAAGCTTTACCGTAACCGTTCGAGCCGCGAACATTGGGCACGATGATTGCAACACCCAATTCCTGCATCCACATTTGGTAGGTAGAGCTGAAGGTCGGTCGGGCCTGGCTCTCTGGCCCGCCATGAATCGATATGACAACCGGGAATGGGCCGTCGCCCGCCGGCCTGTATATCCACGCCGGAATTTCCCGGGCCTTGCCGTCTATTTCATCGAAGGTCTCATAATGAATCAGCTCCGGCTCGCGAAACAGCGTCGCATTAAGTCCGCCAATCTCGCTGTAGGTCCAGCGCGTCAGCTTCCCGTGCGTGAGCGGCTCTGAGCCCAGATCAAGTACAAAGGTATCGCTCGGTGTTGACGGCGTGTTCAGCGTAATTGCGAGCCGGTCATCGGCGGGACTAAAGCTTAGCCCGTATGCAACGCCGATGGGGATGTTGTCGACTTTCCTGTATTGGCGCGTGCGGGTGTCGAGCAGGTAAACACTCGAGCGACCGTTTTCATTTATCGAAAATGCAAGACGCCGCCGATCATGACTGATCTCCACACCCGACACATTCCACGGAATATCGGCTGTCACCAGCTCCACTTCAGCGCCGGGCTCCAGTGACTGCCAGGCCAGCTTGTCGAAATCGCTGCCCTGGTTCGTAACGAGCCAGAAGCCCTCGGCTTCGTCATCGAATGCCACCGGATAGTTACTACTGGCATGGCCTGTGCCACCCGCGAGAAGGGTGTGTGTACGTGTATCGAGGTCCACAAGATGCACGCGTGCATCACTGTTACTGACGTAGTTCAGCGCCAGCAGCCGACTACCCGCAGCGGAGAATTCCGACGGCATCCAGCTGCTACCGTCCTGCGACTCCAGAATTATTTCGGCGCTGTCCGGATCGTCCGGGTCCATGAGCCAGATGTCGTTCGATGCGCCGTTGCGGCGCGTGCTCCTGTAGGCGAATCGACGCCCGTCCCTGTCCCACTGCACGGCTCCGTTTCGCGACTCACCATCCGTGAGCAGGGTTTCCTGTCCCGACTCCGGGTCGAACAGAAAAATCTGCGTGAATTCGCTGCCGCCGGCGTCTCGCGTGACTGCGAGTGCCGACCCCCGGGGCTGGCCCGTAATGCCGCCCACGGGCTCTGTATTAAAGGTTAATTGATGACGTGCACCACCAGGCATGTCAACACGATGCAGCTGCGACACATCACCAAAACGTGTGGACACATAAATTCCAGTGCCCTCTTCGGTCCATGCGCGAAAACTCGCCGAGCGAATATTTTGAAAGCGATTCAGGCTCGCA